>WFNB01000094.1 GCA_015488755.1 Gammaproteobacteria bacterium
AGTATTAACAGGTGTTTTATCTTCATTTTATTTGTTTTCATAGGAGTTCTCCTAAAGTTGGTTTGTTATTTAATTAAGTCATATTATTTAATTTTTACAAGAAATCATTCATTTTCAAATACATTGTCTATGGAATCTTTTGTTTTTTCGATATCATCGATTTTTTTTCTCCAATAATTTGCTTTATTCTGATTTTTCTTGACATAAATACCATCACTATAGAGCTTTATTAAATCAATACTGGCTGAGATATGATCCGCTTCAGCCGATTTTTCAATCCATTGAAGACCTTTTGTCACATCAGGTAAAATTCCTTTACCTTTGATAAGCATTATTCCCAGACTATGTTGCGCATGGGCTTCACCTTGTAGGGCTGCTAAACGAAATAATTCGGCCGCATAATTTAGATTGCTGGCAACGCCCTGTCCTTTAACATACATTTCACCTAAATTATTTTGAGCCGGTGCATAGCCTTTTTTTGCAGCTTGACGATAGAGTCTGGTGGCACCAACAAAACCCGATTGACCATAGTGGCGTAATTTATTGGCACGTTGTGTCAATGCTTCAGGCGACTCATCATCCAAGGTATTATTTTGTATAATTCGGCCATTGCCATCAACAGTGATGGATTCATCATCCATCAGACTTTCACCATCCCCCCACCAACCACAAGCCAAAAGATTGTCAGCTGTCAAACACAGAAATATAACCATTAACAGTAATCGATGATAAGGTAACAAGATTTTTTTCATAGCTCCCCTTTTATTAAAATTTATTCAAGTTTGATTATTGCGTCAATCATGTCATGAATTTGAGATTGCTGTTCAGATATAAAATCACCGGTCATACGAGCCAGTTCCTGATAAAAATGTGTCTGACTTTTTGCCTCCATTTTGGTCAGGAAGTCATAAATCCAATGACCCAAATGGACATTATAAAAATCATCCTGATACCTTAATGCATTCAGGGCTTGCTGCGCATTATTATCATTCCATGCTTTCACCTCTATTTGAGCCAGATGAGCCAAAAATTCAAGCTCAATACTCAAATGATCCGCTTCCATAAAGGTCTCTTTATCAATATTAAAACCAATATTTTCATAATAATTTTTGACTCGAGCTGTTTCTGGACCTCTTAATATCTTGGACCCATTTTGAGTCTGTACCGATTCATGGGGTGAAATCAAATGACCCGGCAATAGGAATAATTGGGTAAAATCAATGGCCAATTCATCAACGAGAAGTTTGACCGGTTTATTAATAAAATCCGTATCTAAATCCATGCCTGCACTATTCAGTGCTTCAATCATGTCCGACGTCCGAAGTGTTTTTAACATCGCATAATCAACTTCATTGCGAAATAGATTTGCCAGTAGATCGGTCATGGCAAAACGTATTTGAGCCTGTTCAAGCCATTGGATTTCTGTGGCCATTGTATTCTTCTTAAGTAGTGTGTTATTTATAGCGGTGGCCGCTAAGCCACCACCTCCACTTTTTTTATTAGCCGAATAATGTTTCATAAGATTATGCCTTTCTCACTTTGACAACCGTATCCATCCAACGCATCTGACCATTGACGGGATCAGGCGCGTTAGCAATGATCCAGTTTGGATGCTCGCCCTGATCACCTTTCCACCAGATACGATCCAAATCAGGATCATTATCCTGGCCAGTGGGTGCTTTATTACCTGAGGCATAGCGACCATATTGCCAATGACCACAATGATGTGAAATGGCCAGAACGCCAAGGTTAATGGCTGGCGTTACACGTGCTTCGATTTCTATTTCACCAATGGCTGATTTCACTTTAATCATATCTCCATCAGCAATATTCCGTTTTTTGGCTTCAACCGGATTAATCCAGGCAGGATTTTTATGGTACAACTCAGTCAAAAACTTACAATTAGCAGAACGAGAGTGAATTTGTGTGGCCACTTTATAAGTGGTCATAATCAAATCATCGGTGTCCATGGCTTCATGTTCAGGTGCTTTCGTCCAGGTTGGCAGAGGTGGAACCCCCTTGTCTTCCAACAAATTCGAGTACAATTCCATATATCCGGATTTATTCACCTTATCAGGTTTGAATCCAGAATAAACCGTGTTACCAATTAACTGTCCCACATAAGCTTTATAGGCTTTCTTAGTATGCGCATAGCCTTTTTTAATCGCTTCTTCTTCAGAGTGTAGATGCGCTTTTTTCCAATCCCAGTAAACACCCGTCTCATCATCCAGAATAACGGTTTCCTGTTCATATTTTTCAGCAGGGACTTCTTTCATATAGGAAAAGAACACCGGCTTAGCCTTGGGATCATGATAAACCCCCTGCTTTTTCATATACTCAAAACCACCAACGGCTTTAATTAAAGGGGTCATTTCACAGCTTTTCTGCACAAATTCCTTTTTGGTCTTAAATCCAAGAGGCATATCCAGACGTTCAGCTAATTCACAGACAACATCACCAAAATCACGGGTTTCACCTAAAGGCTTGGTACCTGGTTGACGAATATAATATTCAGCAATTTGTACTGGTGACACCATATCTTCCCAATCCCAACGTTCAGGATAAGGCGGTTCTGGTAAAATGAGATCGGCCAGTGCGGCAGATTCATCATAAAAAGGATTAATACTGACAAAAAACGGGATCAGGGATTCATCTTTGAGAATATCAATGTTCTCCTGAACCTCGCCATTAGCGTACACTGGTGTATAGGTGTAGGTCATATAAATTTCAGGTCTTCCTGCACTACCATCCTTAATCATTTTAAGTATATTATGACTCATATGATGATTGGGCGAGACTGCAGCACCTTTTGGGCCATCCATTAAGGCCAGTTTTCGAGCCTTGGGCTTATCATGTGGCCCATGGGGGTATTTCCATTTTGGACCAACAGCTTTGCATCGTCCACCAGGGTTATCAATATTACCCGTTATAGAGGCAAGGGTTTGAATGGCTCGTTCGGTATCATTACCATTGTAATGAGCCACTGCACCACGATAACTGATCACAACCGCTGGGTGGGCTGTTGCAAACTCACGGGCAATTCTACGTATAAGACTGGCTGAAACACCACTTTCTTTTTCAGCCCATTCTGCGGTGTATTGCGCAAAATGTTTTTTCAGAGCGGCCACTTTTTCTTCCACTGATGCAAAATTATCACGGGTAGCTTTACAATATTTCAAAAAGGCTTCACCATCGCCTTGATATAAATCTTCCGACATAACAACATTACACATCGCCAGCACCACGGCTAAATCCGTACCGGGTTTAATAGGAACCCATTCTGATGATTTTGCTGCGGTATTTGATAATCTCACATCAAAAGTAACCATACGAACATTTCGTTCTGCCATGGCGCGGATCAGACGATGAGATGTTGGAATATGATTGGTTCCTGCTTCTAAAGCATTGGAGCCAAAATTCAGCACGAAACGGGTATTATCAAAATCCCAGGTATCAAAATGACCACCCCAGGTAAATTCCTGAGCCACCCATTTTCCACCTTCACAAATCGATGTGTGATTACCAATTGTACCAGTACCATAAGTCGCCAAAAAAGCACTTTTAACCATTTTACTGGTGGATGATTTCATGCGGCCATAATGAAACATAAACTTTTCAGGTGTTCCCTCATCTTTAAGCTTTTTCAAACGACCCGATAATTCGGTCAAAGCCTCATCCCATGACACACGTTTCCATTGACCTTCACCACGTTTGCCAACCCGTCTTAATGGATAAAGGATACGATCAGGATCATTGGCTTGATTAACCCCTCCTTGACCTTTTGCACACATAACACCTTCAGAACGGATTGAATTTAATTGACCTTCAATTTTAACGATTCGATCATCTTCAATATAAGTCACGTTAGGGCAACGAGTAACACACTGATAACAAGCACTGGGTACCATTTTACGTTCACGACCTGTTTTTCGTGAATAGCCTTTATTACCCCATTCGGGTAGATCAGCGGCCTGAGTCAGTACCGTTGCACCACAGAGTCCAATGGTTGCAGAGGCAGCACTTAGTTTCATAAAATTTCTACGATTTAACATAATTGTCTCCTTCATATCCCAATGGAACCTGTAATTTGACCCGCAATAACGACAACATAACGTAATAAGAAGCCGCCAATTAATACCAGAACACTGACTAAGACTTCCATTGAGCGAGGGATTTCATATTGTTTTTGAAACAATAAGGTAGGAATGACATATTTTAATTCAATTAAGATGGGTAATAATAAGCCCAGAAACACAAAACCAAACCAGAATAACGTCGTCAGTTCACCCCCTAAAATAACCCCCATCGCTACCTTGACACTACCAATGGTTAAGTGCGAATACATAATAAACAGAAAGATGACTAAAATTTCAAAACCAATTAAAAGCATATCAGATGAGGCTAATAAGTAAGCATCACTGGTTGTTTTACCCTCTTTGTCAACATGCTTTCCAAAGACACTTCGACCCAGCAGAATAACAGCCACTCCAGTAGAGAGTGCCGAGACTAAAAATAACATAGCCAATATGGGAGAATTCCAAAACGGTCTGGCAGGCATTGCACCTAATAAAATCCCAGTATAAAGTGCAACACCAACGCCTAGAATGACCATCGCCCAAGCAGATAATTTACGTAATTGGTGACGATCATCACCAGGATGTGGATCAGCTTTTAAAAAAGTATAGGCATACACCAAACTGACCATAATAAACAAACCCAAAACCCAAGATCCTATAGACATAGGTGACAGATTGATCACCTTAAATAGATTAATGAACCGAAACCAGTTACCAGCTTGAAAGGTACCTAACTCAAGCACAATGAGTCCTGTTCCTAAAATAACAGGAATAGGTGCAATCAAGGCACCACAACGGGCAATTTTAAAACCCAGTCCAGCCTGATCACCACCACCGGAACGTAATAAAACCGATGCACTGACTGCACCCGCACCAGCACCAAGTCCTCCTAAAAAGAGGTAGAGTATAACGGGTAATCCCCAAGTTAATTCATGCATGATTAAACCCTCTTCTGTTGACGGCGATGGGTATCAATTCGAACATAAATACCTTGTTTTTCGGCATCACGTTCATCGGTATGATCCGCATCAATATAAAAAACCATTGGCCCAGTACCCATTTCAGGTCTTAAAACGGTAGTGGCATTGGTGGCAACTAATTGTGACACTTCACTTTGTGGATCATTTAAATCACCAAAAATTCTGGCTCGACCCTGACAAGTATTGACACAGGATGGTACCAAACCCTTTTCAACCCGATGCAAACAAAAATCACATTTGTCAGCAGTACCTGTTTTAGGATTAATAAAACGCATACCATAAGGACACGCCTGAATACAATATTTACAGCCGATGCAAACATCACTATCAACGACAACAATGCCATCTTCTTTACGTTTGTAAGTAGCACCGGTTGGGCAAACAGAGACACATTGCGGATCTTCACAATGATTACAAAGACGAGGTAAAAAACTACGACGGACATTGGGGAATTCACCCTTCTCAATGTATTCTACCCAATTACGAGTTTCTCCCAAAGGCACATCATTTTCAGTTTTACAAGCGACACTGCAGGCTTGACAGCCCACGCAACGACGTGTATCAATGACCATGGCATAGCGTTTGTTTTTTTCGGCAGGAAGCGCAACGGATGAAACTGTGGTGGTTGCTACGGCAGCACTGCCAGTCGCCATTTTTTTTATAAAGTCTCGGCGTGAGACCTGTTGTTTGGATTCACTCATATTGTTGAGTCCTCCGTAGTGACTTTTATAAGAGTAAGGTTTAAATTAGTATCATGATTAAATCAGCATTAACCATGCCATCTACTCTTGAACCTTTTATTATATTGTTTTACTTACTAATTATTTTTTTGTCTTTCATTTTCGAATAGAAAATATTGAATTGAGTTACCTTTTAGTAACCCATTTAGAGACACCTGACAAGTGGAGTTATTATTGTGTTACTAAAATGTAACCTATCGGAGAATACACGATGAAAGTGTTACCAAATCGTAACCGAAGACGTATAGTTCAAGCTTTATCCGTCGTGCCATTACTCAGCCTACCTTTTTCTGCATCTACAGGAGAAAATTCATTTCGTTTTGGTATGACACCAGCATTTTTACATAATCAACATGCATTATTGGAAGACTGGCGTCTTTATATGATTCGTCACTTAGGCTTGAAAGTTGACTTTACGCAAAGGGATAGTTATCGGGAAACCATGGATCTTATTCGTTTAAAGCAATTGGATTTTGCCTGGTTGTGTGATTACCCCTACCTTCATTTAAAAGATCTGGTTCGCCTACTTGCGGTGCCTGTTTATCAAGGGCAATCTTATTATCATTCTTATTTTATTGTCCATAAAAATAATACTCAAGTTGATAGTATCCTTGCCCTTAAGGACAAACTCTTTGCTTATGCTGATCCTTATTCCAACTCAGGTTATCTTGTACCACGTTTTGAAATTCATCAAGCAGGCTATAACCCAGATAATTTTTTTAAAAAAACTTTTTTTACCTGGTCTCATAAGAAAGTAATAGAATCAGTGGCCTCACAATTATCACAGGGAGGTGCTGTTGACAGTTTTGTTTGGGACACCTTGTCAAAAGTATCACCATCACTGACCGATCAAACTCGAATCATGTGGAAATCACCAGGCTATGGCTTTCCTCCGATTGTGGCACAAATCAATAATGTGAATGAGCAGGATTTTATACTAATGCAATCTATGTTGCTTGACATGTCAGAAAGCAGAGAAGGTCAAAGATTACTTACACGTCTTAACCTCGATGGTTTTAGCATTCAAAAAACAGACTTATATGATAGTGTTTCAAATATGATGAAAGTCTTAGGTGTTTTTGTTTCCACATAGAAAGTGAAAAAATTCAATGATAATAAATTTTTTTAATCTGAGTTTTAAATATAAAATACCACTATGGGGTTCTTTACTCATTATTCTCACTACATTCAGTATATCACTGGTGTTAATTTATCGAAGCTATAATATTTTGGAAAACACACTACTAAATAGCGCCCAAAATCTTGGTTTTACTATTGCACAGACTCTTGCTCCTACTTTATTACATGATGATATCTGGCGGGCATTTGAAATTGTGAAGGCACCCTTTCACAATATACCATCCAATCATTCAGGTGCTCTTGAGTCTGTTTTTGTGCTCTCGATAGAACACCAGATATTAGTTTCCAGCCAACCCAAAAAACTCCCTATGCTGAGTCCTGTTAATCAGTTTTTCCCTGAACTGGACAAGAAGTTGAATCAGGTTCACAATCAAATTATCACCATCATTGAACCTTCTAGTTCTAAACAATTATTTGTTGTTATTCCTGTTATAGATAATAATAAACAACTGGCAACATTAGTACTTAATTATTCCCAAGAATCATTAAATAAACCCTTCTTTCAAAGTGTTATTAGTACTCTTATTATTTGCTTTATCGTACTATTAATACTACTTCCTATTAATTGGTACTGGGGACAACATATGGCACTCCCCCTAGTACAACTGGCAAAAAAGATGGATTCGATTCCATCTTTTTTACCTAAAAAAGATGAAATTGATCATTATAATTATGATGATGAATTGGGACATCTTTTTGATGCTTATTATCGAATGTTAGACTCATTACATGAGAAAGAGTTATTGGAACAAGGCATTATTAAATCAGAACGCCTAGCTGTTGTTGGTCGACTGACTGCATCTATAGCTCATGAAATAAATAATCCACTTGCTGGTATGCTTACGGCATTAGATACTTTAAAACAACGAGGTAATCTTGATGATAGAACCTTACATACTCTAGGACTATTAGAACGAGGTTTATTACAAGTCCGTGATACAGTTGCAGCATTACTTGTCGAGGCACGTCATCAAAAACGAAACCTGAGTAAGCAAGATGTTGATGATATTAAAAATCTTATAAAACCGATGGCGAATAAAGCAAATTTACGTTTGGAAATTAATATTAATGTCCCACCCACCTTACCTGTGCCTGCTGGTTCAATTCGACAAATTCTTATGAATCTTATTAACAATGCCATTCAGTCTGCTAATACAAATGGCCTGATATCTTATAGCGTTATTTTTGATAATAATCATCTAATCATTGATGTTATTAATAGCGGTTCATGCATTTCAGCTGAACAAATGCACCATTTATTCGAACCTTTTGTTTCTTATCATGAAGGTGGACATGGTTTGGGTTTGTGGGTAACCTATCAACTCGTTAATCAAATGGAAGGAAAAATTGAAGTTGAATCAAGCGATAATCAGGTTCGTTTTACTGTTACTATTCCAATTAATTCATCATCCAATGAACGATAAAACGGTAACATTAATATGAAGTATAAAATTTGTCTAATAGAAGATGATGAAATTCTTGGTGAAGCATTACTAGAACGGCTTGAGTTGGCTGGATTTTTTTGTCAATGGTTTACTCGTGGAGATGAAGCAAGCAATGCTCTAAAACAACAGTCTTTTAATGCTGTGGTCAGTGATATACAACTTCCTGATGTCACAGGCGAAACTCTTTTTCTGGGATTGCTTGAAAAAGGTTATGATATTCCCCCTTTTCTCTTTATGACTGGCTATGGCACAGTCGATCAAGCAGTACGACTCCTTAAACACGGAGCAGAAGATTACCTGACGAAACCCTTTGAAGTGCCAAAGTTAATTACGATGCTTGAGTCACTTTGTCAGAGACATCAGCCGGATAACTCTGAAATTATTCCGCTGGGTGTTTCTAAGGAAATGAAGGCTGTTGAAGCAATCATACCTCAGATAGCAAGCAGTCATTCCAATACATTAATAACCGGTGCATCCGGTACGGGTAAAGAATATGTGGCATTAGCTTTACATAAAGCATCTCAATTAGGCACTAACAACTCATTTGTTGCTGTCAATTGTGGTGCCATTCCAGAAGCACTATTTGAATCAGAATTATTCGGTCATACTAAAGGTTCATTTACTGGAGCGATACGTAATAAACGAGGTTTTTTTGAGCAGGCACATAATGGCACATTGTTTTTAGATGAAATAGGTGAAATGCCATTATCTATGCAAGTGAAGCTTTTACGTGCTATTCAGGACAGTCAAGTCACTCGAATTGGTTCAGAGCAGTCAATTAAGGTCAATGTTCGAATTATTTGTGCGACCAATCGAGATCTTGAGCAAATGATCACGGAAAATACGTTTCGCGAAGATCTTTATTATCGTATAAATGTTGTCAATATTCACATACCACCACTGTGCCAGAGAACTGATGATATTCTTTGGCATGCTCAATTATTTTTTGACGAATATGCAAAACAACAAAGTCAACGCCCCATTACTTTGCACCCACGAGCGGAACAAGCATTATTGGTTTATCCCTGGCCTGGAAACATCCGTGAATTAAGAAATACTCTTGAGCGAGCTTGTGTTATCAACCACTCATCCATACTCACCCCAGAAAGTCTATTTGGTGATACCTGGAAATTAGTTCTCAGTCGTATCAGTAAACAACGCAGTGAAAATTTATCTTCTTACATTCAATTATGCGAATGTGATTATATTAGAAAAGCCTTAACAGAGAATAAATGGCGTATAACAGATACCGCTAAAGCCCTTGGTATAAGCCGTAAAACATTATGGGATAAAATGCGCAAACTTGGTTTAAATGAGTCTAAATAATATGGGGGCATTTATTTTATTTCAATGCTGTTTTATATTGCTTTAGGGATTTGAGCATATTATCTATTATTCGTGTTCTCCTCCCCTTTATATTGCCATCTTGATTGTTAATGATAAATATTCTATCTTTCAAGTAATGCACTTCTTGTAATAGATAATTTCAAATAAGGTTTGTAATATAAAATCATGGCAACTTTCTATATTATACGTTTATTCCTCCTTCTGCTGAGGGGCAATAATTTGTTTATTTTGATGTGCATAAATGATAATAGCCATAAACACCCCAGCTTGAACTACCCCGAGTATAACCTCAGCAGAAATGGCCATCATTGCATTTATAGTCTGGGGAACCCAATCACCCAGCCCCAAAGTCGTGAATGTGATCGTTGATATATAGAGAGCAGATAAAAATTCATGATCTTTTATAGCCTCTAACTGACTAAAACCGATATTGGCATTATATTGAAACAAATTAAAAACATCCAAAATATAAAACATAAAGGCAAAATAGAGGACAGTGACTATAGTAATTTCCATATACAGACCAACGATACGAATCAATGTGATGTGCAAAGAATATTTTGATTTTCGAGTAAAAAGAAAAAGCATTACATCTAATAATGCAAAGCGGATGAAAATAATATAGAGAATATTGACTATAAGAAAAAATTCTCTATGCTCATTAAATAAAGAAAGATAATTAATTTTCAATAGCCATTCTGCCATCAAAGGCAGCAATATCAGCGGCAGAACAAAAGGCGCATACGTCAGGTTTGTTTTATAAAAATACTTAAAGACCAAAGACTTTACCTCTGCGTTTAATTAATTTATTTTTTAATTTATTTTTCGATGTCTTAGTAATAATTGAATAAAATTGTTTCGCACAAGGTAAAAACGTATCCACCACCTGCGGGTCAAAGTGAGTGCCACGCCCTTTTTTTATAATTTTTAGTGATTTTTTTAATGAATAAGATTGTTTATAAGGACGCTTGCTCACCAGGGCATCGAACACATCAATAACTGCAAAAATTCGAGCATTTAAAGCGATTTCATTCCCTTTATGTCCATGAGGATAGCCACTGCCATCAAATTTTTCATGATGATGTAAGATAACGGTCTGTGCATCACGGAACCATTTTATCTCCCGAATCAGATTAACCCCTATTTCTGGATGCTGTGCCATTATTGTCCATTCTTCAGGGGATAAAGTGCCTTTTTTTAATAAGATTTTATCAGGGATCCCAATTTTTCCTATATCATGCAAAAAAGCACCTTTCATCAGTCCCTGCATTACCTGCTGGTTTAAATTAAATTTCTTTCCCAACAGGCTTGATAGATAGGCAACTCTGATATTGTGCTCATTGGTTTCATGATCTCTAAGAGCTGAAATATTACCTAATAATTGAGCAATTTTAATATTATCTTCTAAATTCACAGCACACACCAAAACCAGTTAAACCTAAATTAGGTCTTTTTATCGGTTTTATCATTATCAAACCCGTACGCAAACATTGGAACATAAATCAGGGTCAATAATGTCCCCACAATCAGTCCTCCAACGGCAACATCTGCCAGAGGTGATAATCTTTCCAAACCAACAGCCTGTTCCAAAGCAATAGGGATCATTCCCGCTATGGTTCCAAATGCAGTCATCATAACAGGTCGAAAACGAACCCGAACACTTTCCATTGCACTTTCAAAAGCACCCTCACGCAAGCGAAATTCTTGATAAAAATCCACCAGCAATACCGCATTTTTAATAATGATACCAAACAATAATAAAATTCCAATTAAGCTGGGCATACAACTGGGTTTATCAAAAATCAGCATCCCCCATGAGGCGCCAATCATGGATAAAGGTAAAACCACTATCATCACCAGTCCCAGTTTAACGGAACGATAAATGACGATGAGTGTTAATGTTAATATCACAATCCCCGTTGCAATGGCTTTAATCATACGCTTAAAACTATCGTCCAGTTGAGTAATATCCCCTTCCTGACTGATAATAAAACCACTACCATCAATTTGTTCTAAAGCTTTATCTGCATCTGCAGTGATATGAGTGATCGGACGTGTTGAACGATAAGCATTGACATCAACACTATAGAGCATTTTATCCCGCTCAATTTTTGCTTGAGTGAGATGGGGCTCCAACTTGGCTAAGGCATAGAGTGGTAATTCCATCCCGGTAGGTGTTTTAATCAGCATACTTTTTAAGCTATGGATATCTTCTCCAAAACTGCCTTTCAGGTACAGCCTCACATATTGAGTATTCATAGAAGCCAGATTGCCACTCAAGGCTAATACTTGACCACGTATGGGGATTTGTGCAGCAATGGCGGCGGGAGTCAAGCCATAACTCAGGGCTTTATTGGTATCAATTTGCAAACGAATTTCACTAAAATCATCATTCCAACTCTGATTAATACTGGTTAAACCTGGAATGGGTTGTAATACACGACTGATTTTTTGAGCTATTTCAGGTAAATTTTCATAATCGCTGGATTTAATACGGACATCCAGAGGCGCTTTAATCGAGCTCACGGCGGTTGCACCAAAATCATAGACATCAACGATTTTGACACCCACCAGATCATTTAATTGATCTCTGATTTCATCTTCAATTTGCCATAAGTTTTTTTCACGTTCAAAACGATTTACACAATTAATTGTAATGGTTGCTTCAGCCGGTAAATTACCACTACCCAGAGATAAAACCCCCAGCTCTGAACCAAAAGCCACAGAGCTCATTTTGACTTCTTTTTGCTGATGCAGCCAGGTCAAAAATGGCTTAATTTGATTTTCTGCATCTTCAACTCGATCATTACTGCTAAACGTAACATGAGCTTTGATAATACCGGTGTCCATGGGGGGCATGGTATCTTTACCTATTATAGGCATAATATTTTTTAAACTGACCACCAGTAAAACCAGAACACCAATGGTTAATACGCTTTTTCGTAGTATTGAACCTTTACCTTTTTTACCGGCTTTGTGTGAACCATTGGAAAATTTTAAGATAGCAAGATAAGGCTGTACCAATCGCCCGACTGTATTTTGATAAAGCCATTCAAAGCCCTTCTCCAGCCGATTTTTTTGGCTACCATTCCTGTATAAATAAACCGATAATTTAGGAATAAAGGTAATGGATAAAAAATAGGAGACCAGTAATGCAATAATCAAAGTTGAAATCAATGGGCGGAATATATACTGAGGAAAGTCACCGACAAACATCAGCGGAAACATAATGACAATGGTTGCAATGGTTCCTGCAAAAACAGGCGACAAAACTTCTTTAGTGCCTTCTTCAATGGCTGTAGTTAACTCTTCATTAAGCTCACCTAAATGACGTTCAATGTTTTCCAGCACCACCACAGCATCATCAACCAGCATACCTAAAGCCAGAATAATCGCTGTATAAACCACAATATTCAGTTCGCCACCCATGAGGTAAATGATCCCCATCGTGCCAAAAAAGACCATAGGAATAGACAAGGCAGCGGCAATAATTGCACGCAAATTGCCTAGGAAAAAAAGTAAGACAATCAGAGTATAAAAGATAGCATCCCGTAAGGCTTCCAACATGTTAGTATTAGCCGTTTCAATAAGATCACGTTGCGTATCACTGATTTGAAAGTCAATGGCAGGATAACGTGCTTGCAGCGTTTTTATCTCCTTGCGGGCAATTTTACTGACATCTAAGACACTGCCTCCTGGAGCACGCTGAATTGCCAGAGCGATGCCTTCCTTACCATTACCCATATAGCCACTAAAGCGTTTTTGATAGCTCCAGTTGATATCTGCAATATCACGTAATTTAACATTCGGTGTGATGGGTAAATTTTCAAGTGCCCCCACCCGTGCCTGATCGCCATAATAAGTCAGAGTAAAAAAACCATCTTTGCCTTTTATAAAACCTAAGGGAATGTCTCGATCGATACTACTGATGGCCTTGGCGATCTTGTCAAAGTCTAGATCAAATTCCACACCATATTTTTTTGCTTTGAGTGGATCTAAAGCTATATTGATTGCACCTTGATAACCACCAAAGACTTCCACATTACCAATGGCAGGGTTGGATAATAGGTAGGGCTTGATAAAGCTATCGGTTACTTTTCTGATATCAGGCAGGCTAATGGAATCATTACCCGGCGACAGTGTGACCACTTCAACTGGTAATGTAAAAGCACCCGAAGTATAAACCGCTGGGTTAGCCGTAGCAGGTAGTTTAGATTTAGCAATGGATAAGGCATTACTGACATCAACAGCCGCCGCGTTCAATCCTTTTTTATATTCAAATTCAGCTTTTACAATAGAAAAGTTAGCCACATTAACAGAGCTGATATCACGAACCAGGCCTAAACGAGCCACCTCTTCTTCAATGGGCTTAGAAACAGTTGCCGCTGCTACTTTTGCTGTTGCACCAGGCACTTGAGTAATCACTATAACGGTAGGACGTTCTGCATCAGGAAACAGATTTTTGGGCATATCCAGTAAGCCCATCATGCCAACGACAAAAAATCCGGCAATTAATGAAAAGGTAAGATAGGGACGTTTAAAAAAATAACTGAACATGTCTATCCCTCCTTTTTAATAGCTGTTTTTTTTACCGCAATTCCAGTCAACAATTTTAATAAAATATCAGGTTTGGCCACAATATATTCACTTCCTGCTGGCAAGCCATCCACTAAGATACCTTCACTGCCCTGCATAATGACATTCACTGGTTGTGCTTTGGCTTTATTACCATCGAATAATAAAACCAGAGTTTTATTATTGATATGCAGTACACCATTGGGTGGGAGAAGTATGCCTTCTCCTTTATAGATAACCAGCTTAATATCAATACGGGAATTAGTCGCCTGATCAATTGCTTTATGACAACTGTATTCATCAAGACCATTAAAGGTGCTATGAAGTGGCTGTAGCTGACAGGTTTCCTGTTGATAGATGAGCGCTAAAGGGTTCATTGCCTGCGTCGTGCGTACCAGAATGTATTTTCCTTCCTGACCAGAAATGCTCAAGAGTGGTTTGCCGGGACTGGTAATGCTTCCCACGGCAGAAAAAGCCTTGCTGACTACGCCATTGATGGGGGATTTTAGTGTGGTATAACTTAAAGTATCATCAACCCCTTTAATCCCCTGTTTAATGACCTCAATTTTTTGATTGAGACTGTCAATTGTGGCTTTTAAACTCAAAATTTGTGCCGTTTCATTATCATATTGCTGAATGGCAATGCTATTGCTTTCCAACAAGCTTTCACTGCGCTCATGAGTGTGCCGTAAATTGTTTAAATCAGCCTGTTGAGCACGAATATTACTTTCCGTTTCTTTAATTTGTGATATCAGGCCTTGTTTTTTTGCCATTAAATCAGAATCATTCAATTCCACTAAAATGTCCCCAGTAGAAACCTTTTTGCCATTGGGTAAAATCATTTTTATACGGCTGCTGATCTTTGACGTTATCTCTACATCCGTATCACTTTGTACTAATGCCAGATAAGGCAAAGTTAATTGAACATCACTGCTTTTTGCTGTATTTGTTGCAACCACCATACTATAAGTTTTCGCTGGTAGGATCTGTGCCATGGCCAATTTTTTCATTTTTATGATACGTATACCTGCAACGATTAACAAGATAAGAACAAGTAGTATGATAAAATTTTTGAAGTATTTTTTGTTCATTAGTTAAGCCCATTGAGTTAACGTTTTTATTAAACTTTCGTGAAAGGCAGGTAAGCTTGTAGCAAATAATTCTATTGATAAAAGAACAATCTAAGTAAATGTGGACACATAGTTACAATGTTTTTTTTCTCATCCAGTTCATTTAAATGTTCAGGAATTTCATTTAAAGGAATGTGTTGTCCTATTCCCACTTGCCATGCTGCATATTCTTCATTAAACCGGATATCAATCAGTTGAACTTTATCTTCTTTATAAAGTTTAAGTCATTCAGGTAATTGAATTTTCATTGCTTTGCGTTCATCATAATCAAAGTCACGTAAATATTGGTCAAAACTAAGTTTTTTCATGTTCATCTCCTTAAAGTCAAAATAAAAATTTAAGTTTTTACCTTTTTATTAGGCTCGACTAATTGTTCCAAACAAATCACATCCATATAGTGTATTCCAACATATCAAATTCCTTACAATTGACTCGCAATAAGTTTTATCGCTAATAGGTATAAAATAATGGCTAACAGTTTTTTGACCTGATCTTGGCTCAACTGATAATGCATGATTCTATTTCCAATAAAGCCACCCAATAATGCAGCAAGAGTGACTACGCCCAGCAATGTCCAATCCATATTAACAAAATGTAAATAAGTAAAAAATGCCCCTAACGAAGAAAAAGGGATCACAAAACTGACAGTATAAGCCGCTTTTTTAGGTTCAAACCCAAGCAGGATTAACAAAGGAATAATTAACGAACCGCCACCAACACCTAATAATCCAGAAATAATTCCAACACTTCCACCAATAAAATATAAAATCCAGATTTTAATAAAATGAGCTTTGGCTTCTTTTTTTGGTTTTAATAATAATGTTGCACTAATCAATAAAAAAGCGATTAATAACCATTTAATCCAATACTCAGCAACATATTGGCTAAGATAAGCACCAGCCGGTGTACTTATCATAATTGAAAACACTAAAGGGATTGCAAATTTAAAGTCGAGCTTATGACGTAATACATTCATAAAACTTGCACTCATGGTGCTGATGGCATTAATAAATAAGCCAAGTGCTTTTGTAAGGTTTAGTGGCATACCAGCCATTGGAAAAATAGTGACTAATGCGATAGCCGAACCCACTCCCCCCATCGAAAATAAAGTGGAAAAAATGAGTGTTAATACAAAATAAATTAACAAATCCATGATATTAACTTTTCAATAATATTTTAAGTCATCTATGCATCTATATATCTAGATGTGTAGATATAGTAAATCTGAAGTAATGCCTTTGTCAATAATAAATTTCATTTATATTTGGCTAATGACAGGAAATAGATGATGGGTAATCAGACTAAAGCCAGAGGCTTGAATTTATTAACCGCTCAAAGCGGACTGATTTATTAACCCTTTGTATATTAAAATATAAAGGTTCTGAAGTAACGTTATCCACCGGTCTCTATTATTTGGGAGTCTTTAGGTTTAGCTCAAAGAAATAATTGTTGGCCTATGGGTATGTGGATAAAGTGGGCTATACTTAATAATGAGTAGCAACAAAGCGTGTGACAGATTATTAAAATAAAAGTATGCAAAAAACTCTAGCTGCCGAGCGCTTTCCTTTATGGAAACGTGCTTGTCCTGAATTGAGTGATATTAATTTTATCAATCTTGGACTATTGCGTTGCATTAATCGCATTGACAGTGGTCGCCATTTTCTACAGGTGAGTGAGGATATTCATAGTGAACCTTGTCCTCACTCAACCTATTTCAAATCACTTCAATCCCCTAGGAGTTTAAATCCTCTGAGTTTTTGCCAACATTGATTTGTTTATTCAGATCTTGGGTACGTTCTTTAATATGTGCAACTGAAACATTAAAAGCCTTTTTTTCCTTATCACTTAATTGAATTTCAATAATCCGTTCAATACCATTATTACCTAAGACAACAGGCACTCCAACAAAGGCACCATTGACATCATACTCACCTTCAAGATAAACCGCACAGGGTAACATTTTATGCTCATCACGAATAATTGCTTTAGCCATTTGGATAACGGCTAGTCCTGGAGCAAAATAAGCGGAGCCTGTTTTTAATAAGTTAACAATTTCTGAACCACCATGCTGAACTTTTTCAACAATGGCTTCAATGCGCTCTCTTGGCATTAATTCAGCAATAGGTTGACCACTTACCTGACAATGATCTTCCAATGGCACCATAAGTGCACCATGATCACCTAAGACCATTGTTGTCACCTCACTGGCACCCACATTAAGCTCTTGGGCAATATAGTGTTTAAAACGGCCACCATCCAGTATTCCTGCCATACCAATGACTCGATTTTTACTAAAACCACTGGTCTCATAGGCGAGTTGCACCATAGTATTAATGGGATTGGTCACCACAATTAAAATACAATTGGGTGAATAGTGAATGGTTTGTTTAACAATGGATATGAGAATATTGGCGTTAATCTCTAATAAATCATCACGAGACATACCCGGCTTACGGGATACACCGGCAGTGATAATAACAATATCAGAGTCTTTAGTATCTTCATAGTCACCCGTGCCTTTGACTATGGTATCGTTATGAAACAAAGCCATAGACTGAGTAATATCCAATGCCTTACCTTTGGCTAAATCAGCATTAGTATCTAATAAGATGATATTGCCTAGTTCCAGTGTGGCAGCAGACACCGCAGCATGGGCTCCCACATTGCCGGCACCAATAATTGTAATTTTTTTCATGTAAGACCCTAAGACATTCTAAACGTGATAATTTTCCAAACAGGCTATTATGCACAAATATGTATTGATACTCAAACAGCTTATATAGAATGCTAAAATCAATCATTTATCAATGATATGAATCATGTTCCTAGTCATTATCTCTACTTGCTTTAGCTCATCATCACTCAGAGGACGATAACCTCTTAAATAAGGCCAGCCATATCCCCAGCGAAAGGCCGTGGGGAAGTAAGGGCTACCTCCTACACGCACACCAGCTAACATAAGTTGTGCTATATTAGGATGACCTACTGAAGCAACACATTGCTGTAATGCTAAATCAGCTGTTTTTCGTTGCTCATACGTGCCACCTTGCCAATAGGCCTTATCATGTGCAATACAACAGCTTAGCCAAAGTTGTTTTTGTGCCACCGTGCCATCAGGGAAGGCACTGCAACCATCAGATGCAAATGGTTTTAAGGTATCACCATAGGCAGAGCTTAATAAGCCGAAAAAAAAGATAACATAGATAGCTTTCATAAACATAGATAGATTAGTGTTCTGAACTTAGCAATCGGCTGAACTGTTTGCTTAGTTTATCAGAGCTCACCCGCTGGCCATTAAGATAGAGTTGAATAATACTCAATTGTTTATTTTTAGCCTTTAAAGCAATATGATCAGGGCTGATAGTATAACGCCCTAGGGTTTTTTCTGTCGGCCAGTCTATATAAGAATAACTAAGGTAGACTAACTCCGAACAGACAATTTTATCACTTGTGCTAATATCAAAATTAAAATCATAGGCTTTTCCCAATTGGCGAAAGGCATTCAGTATAGTCTGACGTAATTGCTCTGAACTAATGGTAGTATCTCTTAAAATAACCATATCATCAATATTCATAAATGTTACTAAGGGATCAAGTTTAACACCAGAACGTAAAGCTTCAACAATAGAATGCCCTTTGCGAATAGATTTTTGCCAAGGTTTTACAATGTCGTGATCCCATATCCCAAGTGTTTTAAGTTCCTGCTCATTACCAATCCAAATAGCGGCATGCCCCCAATAACCAGGGATAAATTGATCCGTTAAACGAAAGGGTGTTTTCTCTAATAGAATATCCCCTGCACGCAATGATTTTAGCAGCTCAGAGCGTACTTTAGGATGGTGGTAAAGCTTCCCCTTACGACTTTCTACCATACCAATGGCATTACCAAAAAATAAGCTTAATAAATGAATGCCCTCTTTTTCTAATTTAACCAGTGAATCATTTGTAGCGATGGTATAAAATGTTATTTTCTTCTGCAAAAAAGATAGTGGGGAATGTTTTTGTAATATTTTGTAAGACGGACTTTGCACAATCAGTGAATTAAGGTATAAGAAATCATTACTAAGATTGATGCTATTATGCGTCGATAAGTCACTTGCATTACTATGACGTTGATAAAACTTAATCGCATAGTTTACTTTTTCACGATTAATGACCGAGTGAAAAGCTAAACTCGCATCTAATAAGTGATTGCTGGACAAACCAAAACCCATATCCGGCTGATCAATAATACGCCTGAGTTGATCATTGTCTTGAAACATAGCAATTACCAGCAAATAATTATCATACAATGTTAAGGCTGCAGATAAGGAAAACATAATCCCTTTAAGTCTGAGTTTTTTATTGAGTCCATCATAATCATGATCCAACCAGCATTCTCTTGATCGAGCAACCGCATACAAACGTTGACGCAGATCTAAATGTGCTTTAATGGCTTGTTTAAAACGTAACAAAGATGCGGCCGAAAGGTGACCATCTGACTCAAGTTCAGCATTTAATTGAGCAAACAATTCCAAACTGATTACTCTATGATGCAATGATTCTTCTATTAATGAATAATAAGATTCAATCTCCTGTTCAAGTTGCTTCTCAATACCGTTTATCGGATCATTTAAGACATTCACACACTGAGCACTTACATGCTGTGATAATAACAATAAGCTAAAGGCTACTAGCCATAAAGGTCGTTGATAAAATACCATAAAGACTAATCCCATAAGTCCAAATCTGCTCGAAAGAGTTTTATTTTTTCTAATAATAACTCACGTTTAATGTTAAAGAAAATCATTGCCCCAGTAATAGATACCCCCAAGAACATCAAGATAAGCGCTCTGGCTAAACGACCTTCTGGATAAAAAGCCATTAATTGTCCAAAGATGATCATTACCATAAAAATAACTCCGGAGTAAAGAAAGGCTCGTGTTTTGGAACTCACACCATAAATAACACTTAATAAAGCAATCAATAAAGCAAAAACAAAGATGAGCAAGGTATCATTTAGAAAAATATCTGCACTAATTGAGAGATAAAATAAGCTCAAAGCCAGTAAACGTACTTTATTTTGCAAACCCACTTGCATTTCATCACGGTGTAAATAACTGACCAATAGTAATGTTAGAGCAACGGGAACCGTATAAACGCATAATAAATGGCTATAATCTGAGAGCATAGGTATCCATAAATACACAGCTAAATTAATAAAAACAAAACTTGCATAACGCATAAGCTTAGAGTCTTTTTTTATTACATAATAAAAGACACCTAAGCCAAATAAAGACAAACTACTCTGCATTGACCCTATTCCCCATGGGATAGTAAGCAAAACACTGAGGGGTAGTAATTTTTTTACATAATGAGCATTGATAATACGACCTGATAAATTGACAAAGTTATTAGCCATATAAAAAATGAATGAAACAGCAAAAGCACCTATCGTATCCCACTCATTAAGGTGCGCATACCCAAAGATAAGAAGCCGTAAAGAAAGTAGTAGAGCAAAGACCAATAGATAGGAAAACACATGCCAAAATTCTGTTGTTCTTTTTCTAGCAAGCGATAAGGAAGAGACTAATAAAACCAACAAAGTAAGAACCAAATCACTTATTTTAAAGATGAAATAGGTTTGACTTATAGCAGAGAACAAGGTAATAAGACTGACAATAAAAGCTAACATACTCCAAGCAGATGCAGATTGTATTAAGTCTGATTTTTTATCATATAAGTTTTTTGATATTAATGACATTGCTCGTTGTTTTTTCTCTATAAAATTCAAACCAGTAGGAAAAACGATCCATAATAATTGTACTAGAGCAAAAAACAAAGGCACTGATATTGTTAATGAAGAAGAAGAAGAAGAAGAAAAAATAATATGAAATAGCATATTAATGGCACTTAAATGGACAAAATGACTTAATTGTCTATTATCAAGATAAAGAAAGACTGCACTAAAAGAAACTAAGATTAAGAATGAAGTCACTATATTTGTTAAGCCATAATTAAAAAAAGATAAATCAAAAAAGCCCATAGTAAAGCCAAAGAATAGTGCCATATGAGAAAACAGACTGAGCAAAGAAACAATAAAGACACCCACTGCAATCGGCATTTTAAAAGAAACAGACTGCCAACCGAGTAATACAAAGTAGTGCTGTAAATATTTATCCCAAATAGCACTCAATAATAATAACAATAAATTAAACATCAGAAATTGTTGAGTAAATGCTTCAATACCTTTCAGAGACAGCTCAAGATGCAAGGCAAACAACCAATAAGTTAAGACCATAAAAGCACTGCGAATAAATATCGATGAGGTATTACGAAGCATTAAAAACAAATATGTAATCAGAGCAAGTATAAACTGATGATTGAACAGCACAGACAAATCCTGAATAGATATGATTAAAGCAAACAACAACAAACCATACCAAGGCCATAAGGTGCTTGTTATTGCTACTTTGGGTGCTAAACGATTAAATTTTGCTATTATAAAGTGATGAGAAAACCATAAAAAAACAGCCCATGCAATAATAATTTTACTCTCAAAAAAAAGGCCATTAACATGTACTTCCAAAGAGAAGGCGTTAAGGATTGTTACTAAAATAAAGCCAGCATAAAGAGGCAATAAAGCACCACGAACAGCCTGAGACACATTCTCTGATGGTATAAATAAAAATAGAATCAAGATACTGCAAATAAACTCAAAACTGCTATCAGAAACAGAGCCATCTATAACAAGCAAGGAAATCATCATTAAATTAAGCATAAGAAAGCTTAGTAATAACACATCAGACTGAAAGCGAAGTGCCATATTTTTTCTTAATACACCACTCTGGCTCTTTTTTTGTAGCCAAGAGAAATAACAACTGCTTGAAAACAAGCTAAGAGAAAACCAGAACACAAGACAATAGATGCCAAAAACAGACACAAACACATCATTAAGGCGAAAGTGAAATAAATCAGACCATATAAGAGCATGGCTCAAAATAAGACTGCTAAAAAGTCCTGTAAAAAATAAAATAATAATAGGAAAACTATTTCTAACACGAAAACTAATGATTAATGAGCTAGGAATAATCATTAATGCCGTTAATAACCAACCGATATTAACTATTTCTTGATTAACTATTTCTTGATTAACTATTTCTTGATTAACTATTTCTTGATTAACAACGGCATAAGAAACAAATTGTCCAATAGCACTCAACCAAAGCAAAACAACCGCATATTCAAGAGGTTTTTGAACTAAATTAATAGAACGGTTAATAGGACGTAAGCTTAATAAATTGGTCATATTAAATCTCCTTATCCATAGCTTCGCAGTGATTTTTTTCTACCGGATTAAGATAATCGGTCATCGGATAGAACCATAGAATTTTTTTTGGATTATCCTTTTTAACCTGAAGAGCATATACATGCTCTAATTCGTTATCTTTATTTTTCTCAAATACCGACAGCAAATAAAACAATATAAATACCAAAACCATCAGTAGTAGTCCTGTCGAATAAGAATCATTAAAATACATTTTCATCATTACTCCAGACAATGAAACAAGC
>WFNB01000095.1 GCA_015488755.1 Gammaproteobacteria bacterium
CTGTTCGCCATTTAAAGTGGTACGCGAGCTGGGTTTAGAACGTCGTGAGACAGTTCGGTCCCTATCTGCCGTGGGCGTTGGAGAATTGAGAGGAGCTGCTCCTAGTACGAGAGGACCGGAGTGGACGAACCACTGGTGTTCGGGTTGTCATGCCAATGGCATTGCCCGGTAGCTACGTTCGGAACTGATAAACGCTGAAAGCATCTAAGCGTGAAGCAGGCCTCAAGATGAATTCTCCCTGACACTTTAAGTGTCCTAAAGGGTCGTTGAAGACTACAACGTTGATAGGTTGGGTGTAGAAGTGCAGTAATGCATGAAGCTAACCAATACTAATTGCCCGTGCGTCTTGACTATATATCGCAAAGTACTTTCTTGAATGAGAATAGTAAGAGAAAAGTTAAGGACTGAATAGCTCTATAAAGAACAAAGAGCTTGTAGAAGTTGGTTTACTACCCGAATTAGAGAGAGGCAGATGTTAGAGAGACAAGAGTTTTTTTAAGGTTTGTTTTTTTCAACCGTCTTTTCTGGCGGCCATATTTAGGAATATAACAATGACGAAGTCATTGTATAAAGTTCTTAAGTTGTGGTGCTAGGCTAGACTAAGAAATTTTTAGGGTATACGAGAGTATGCCCTGATACCGTCTTTCCTGGCGGCCATATTTAGGAATATAACAATGACGAAGTCATTGTATAAAGTCCTTAAGTTGTGGTGCTAGGCTAGACTAAGAAATTTTTAGGGTATACGAGAGTATGCCCTGATACCGTCTTTCCTGGCGGCCATAGAGACATGGAACCACCCGACCCCATACCGAACTCGGAAGTGAAACGTGTCATCGCCGATGATAGTGTGGGAGTTCCCATGTGAAAGTAGGTCACTGCCAGGGTTAAACGAGCCATTGAGAAGCAATGGCAGAGGAGAAGCCTCAATATCTTAGGATATTGAGGCTTTTTTTTGGATTGCCCTTTTTGAAATACAATTAATAAGACTAAAGTTATTGTTTTAGTGGACGCTATAGTCAACAAGTGGTACTTTAATTAAATCTGAAAATCTTAAATTTAGGGAGACAGAAATGGAAATCTCAGGTGTAGCGACGGGTGTTCCTATTGATACAGCCATTAAAAGTGCTGATAGTAGCATCAATGATGATGTTGATAAAAATGTCCAAAATGTAGGCTCTCAGGTTGATACTGAATCTAAGGAAGCTGTATCCCAGCCATCTGATAATATTGGTAGTAATATTAATGTTCAGGTATAGGAAAAAGGCTTATAGTAACCATAAGCTTTATTTGTAAAGCTTTATTGGTAGAGTGCAAGCACTTCCATTACTTTAGCCCTATTATTGCCTTTACAACTTATTGTCCTTCTCACAGAAAATTCTTCTAGTTTGGCGTTGCTATATATTTCTCTGGTAAAATCTGTCAAATGATTGGATATTAATACAGGAATTCCCCGTTTTGCTGATTCCTCAGCAAGTGTGGCCAGCTTTTTTTGTTGGGTCAAACTAAAGCCATTCTTTTCATATTGAAATGATGTATTGCTATCATTTAATGGGACGTAGGGGGGATCACAATAAATAACATCACCTTTTTTTGCTTCCTTAATCGTTACTTCAAAATCTTTTATTTCAAACTGTGCTCTTTTTGTTTGTTGTGCAAAAAAAATCATATTTGTTTGTGGTAACAGTACTTGTTTGTATCGTCCAATAGGAACATTAAATTTGCCACTTTTGTTATATCGGCATAAGCCGTTATAGCCATGTTTATTTAGAAATAAAAATAATGCAGCTCGAATTTTTTTATCTTTGGTGCTATTAAATAGATCCCTAAATTCATAATATTTTTCTGGGGTATTGTTTTCACTAATAAAGTATTGTTCACAATAATGAATAAACTGACTGCCCTTATTTTGTAATTGTTGATAAATATTTATTAGATCGGAGTTACAATCACAGATTAAATTTTCTTGATAGTTGGTGTTGAGGAAAACAGCAGCAGAGCCACAGAATGGTTCAATTAAGCGCCTACCTTCTGGTAATAGCGGTTTTATCCTATGAATAATGCTTTTTTTATTACCTGCCCATTTTAAAAAAGGCTGTATTACTTTATCTGTTGGGCTGTTCACAAATGTCACAAATCTTTAACAAAAACGGCGGAGTTGCGCTGAAAATTATATAAGGCTTGCTTTTCATCAGGCAAAGCTTCTAATGATTGTTTGCTAAAACCATGATCAATAAACCAATGAGTTGCCTGCGTTGTTAGAATAAATAATTGCTTTAGTTTTTTTTCTTTGGCCTTATTACAGAGGTGGTTAAATAATTTTTCTCCTCTTCCTTGAGAACGGTACTCATGAGCAATGGCCATACAAGCAATTTCAGCCTGTGTTTTATTGTCAAATAAATAAAGTGCGCCACAGCCAATGATTTGCTTGTCATGTTCAATAACATAAAAGTTTTTAATTTCAGCTTCGAGTCTTTCTCGTGAACGCTTGACTAGCAATCCAGAATTTTCTAGAGGTTTGATTAACTCAATGATACCATTTACATCGTCTATTTTAGCTGCTCGAATGTCTTCTAAGTGATCGTTGCTGATCAGTGTGCCAATTCCTTTTTTGGTAAATAGCTCCAGTAATAGGGAACCATCAATTTTTCTATCGATTAGGTGGACTTTTTTCACCCCCTTTTTATTGGCATAACTAATTCTTTGATAATGACGGTTGATATCGTCTTGCTTGTTATCTGCTTGCTTGCGAATGTCTTCTACTATGTCGTCCAACTCATGGGTAGTGATTTCATGCAATAGTTGATTTTTGTGATCAAAGATCCCCTGAGTGTCATCAATAAAAATAAGCTTATCCGCCTTTAACTCGATAGCGCTGAGAGTGGCGACATCTTCACCATTAATATTAAAAATTTCACCTGTGGATGAGTAGCCTATTGGAGAAAGGAGAATAACATTGCCTGCATCAAGTGAATGTTGGATAGCATCGGTATCAATTTTTCTGATATCACCTGTATGCAAGTAATCGACACCATCAATAATGCCTTTAGGTCTGGCAATCACATAGTTGCCCGAAATAATATTGATTTGTGAGCCGGCCATAGGTGTGTATTTCAAGCTGGTAGAAAAAAGAGCTTCAATATTGATGCGAATACAGCCGGAAACTTCTTTGACAATTTGCATTACCTTGTTATCGCTAACGCGTAAGCCTTGCTCAAATCTGGATTGGATATTCTTTTCGGTAATTTTTTCTTCAATTTGGTTGCGTGCACCATGGACTAAAACGAGCTTAACACCAAGGCTATTGAGTAAGGTAATATCATGAACTAATGATGGAAATTCACTCTCAGCAAGCACGTCACCACTAAAATAAATAACGAATGTCTGATGACGAAACGCATTGATATAGGGGGCGGCATTACGAAAATGTTGGACGAAATTAATTTCTGAATGATTCATCGTTTGAGGTGGTGCAACTGATGCTGAAATACTCTCCATAAGCGTGCTACTTTCTAATACATAAGGCTGTGCAGCGTTATTTGATGAATATATGTTAGAATTAGCCATGATGTGATTATATCACCTGTTATTATTCATTTCCTAACTAATTAAACTTAAATTTTTCCTATTGGATTTATCTTCTTATGTCCCTGTCTTTTGCTGATTCATTTACACTGATTATTTATCTTAGTCTGGTTTTATTTATAGGCCTCTATTTTGCCAAAAAAAATACCAGCACTGAGGAATACTTTGTTGGTGGGCGATCCTTTTCTGGGTGGGTGATTGGTTTAAGTCTTGTTGGTACGTCCATTAGTTCGATTACTTTTCTTGCCTATCCTGGAGATGCCTATAAGACGGCATGGTTGCGTTATTTACCTAATTTAATGCTGCCTATTGCCGTTTATATTTCAGCCTATGTCTTTTTACCTTTTTTTCGTCGGGGTAATACAATAACTGCTTATCAGTACTTAGAAGATCGCTTTGGTCCATCAATTCGTGTCTATGGAGCATTGACTTTTATATTAGGCCAGCTTGTGCGGATCAGTCTTATTTTATATTTATTGTCTTTATTGATTCATGAGCTAACTGGTTTATCAGCACAGAACTCTATTATTATAGGTGGTATCTTTGTGGCTTTTTATACCATTATTGGTGGCATTGATGCGGTTATTTGGACGGATGTTTTGCAAACCATTGTATTAGTTATTGGTGGAGTAGTATGTTTGGCTGTGATTATCATACAGTTACCGGATGGCTTTGAGCAAATTATTCGTATTGCCACAGAACATGGAAAACTGGCTTTTGCTGAATTAAGAGAGGGGCAGCTGATACCTATAGAATGGTCTTTTTCCTTTCAAGATAAAACAGGAACCATGCTGTTATTACTTGGACTAACGGCATGGTTAACTGAATACAGTGCTAATCAAAATACGGTGCAACGTTTTTGTGCCTCAAAAAGTGATGCAGAAGCACGTAAAGCCATGTTTGTCTGTGCTTTCTCAAGCCTACCTATATGGGCCTTTTATATGTTTTTAGGCACCTCTCTTTATGTGTTTTTTCAAGTGTTTCCTACTGAAACAGCAACTCAAATATTAAATGGTGAGCAAAAAGCAGAACAAATATTACCTTATTTTATTAATAATTATTTACCTTCTGGTGTTGCAGGTATTGTTATTGCAGCCGCTTTGGCAGCGGCAATGTCATCATTGGACTCTAGTATTAATGCCATATCAACAGTCTCTATTGTTGATATTTATCAACGTTTTTCTAAAGTTGAAAAAACCGATCAACATTATTTAATGATTGCTAAACTCATTGCTATGATGGTGTCTATAATAATGATTTATGGGGCGACATTATTAATGACTGCTGAAAGCAAAACTTTACAAGATACCGCAACTATTCTTGTCTCCATTGTATCAGGTGGTGTTTTAGGTATCTATTTGCTTGGTTTTTTTACCGAGCAGGGTGATGCTAGAGCAGTGTGGAGTGGCTTACTATTAACTGCCGTATTTACCCTCTGGACCATTTTGGCTAAAAAAGAATTATTACCTGATGGTTGGGTTGTTCCTTTTGACTTATATTATACAGCTATTATCGGT
This sequence comes from Gammaproteobacteria bacterium, assembly GCA_015488755.1. Taxonomy (GTDB): domain Bacteria; phylum Pseudomonadota; class Gammaproteobacteria; order GRL18; family GRL18; genus GRL18. Next base: position 5,100 of record WFNB01000095.1, read on the forward strand.
AATTTATTAATGTTTGTTTTTGGTTTTTTTATGGCTCGATTTGTTTTTCATAGAAGAAATAAGGTTGGATCACTTTCAATCTGGCATAAAATTTAATCACTGAATAATACTTTAGGTATGTTCTCTGACTATTCTTGTTACTTATTAACTTATATAATAGACATCAGGTTTCTCTAATGATGCCCCTCTAATCTGGACACAAATAACTTTAATTTGCTCAAACCATAAGGATTTTTTATGCCTCAATACCGCTCAAGAACAACCACTGCTGGCAGAAATATGGCTGGTGCCCGCTCACTATGGCGTGCCACAGGGATGACCGATGATGACTTTGAAAAACCCATTATTGCCATTGCCAACTCCTTTACACAATTTGTTCCCGGTCATGTACATTTAAAAGACATGGGGCAATTAGTTGCGCGTGAAATTGAAAAAGCAGGCGGTATTGCTAAAGAATTTAATACCATTGCAGTCGATGACGGTATTGCCATGGGGCATGATGGTATGCTGTATAGCTTGCCCTCCAGAGAAGTGATCTCCGATGCTGTGGAATATATGTGTAATGCACATTGTGCGGATGCTTTGGTCTGTATTTCAAATTGTGATAAAATTACACCGGGAATGCTCAATGCATCACTGCGTTTAAATATTCCTGTGATATTTGTCTCCGGTGGTCCTATGGAATCAGGCAAAGTTGTTATGCATGGTAAAGAAGTCCATCTTGATCTAGTTGATGCCATGGTGTCTGCGGTTGATGATAAGGTCAGTGATGCTGATACGGATATAATGGAACGCTCTGCTTGTCCGACCTGTGGCTCATGTTCAGGCATGTTTACGGCAAACTCCATGAATTGTTTAACCGAAGCACTGGGCTTATCACTACCGGGTAATGGCTCGTTATTAGCCACACATGCGGATAGGAAAGAACTTTTTCTCGAAGCCGGTCGTAAGATTGTTGACTTAGCCAAGCGTTATTATGAGCAAGATGATGTTTCTGTATTACCTAGAAATATTGCTACCTTTGAAGCATTTGAAAATGCGATGAGTCTTGATATTGCTATGGGGGGGTCAACGAATACTATTCTTCATTTATTGGCAGCAGCCCAAGAAGCTGATGTGCCTTTTACTATGGATGATATCGATCGTCTATCAAGAAAAGTGCCCAATCTATGTAAAGTCGCTCCTAGCACACAAAAATACCATATGGAAGATGTTCACCGAGCGGGTGGCGTCATGTCAATTTTAGGTGAATTGTCACGGGCTAAGTTATTAAATGACCATGTTAATATGATCCACAGTCCTTCTATGACCGATGCCATTAGTCATTATGACATTAGAGTATCTAAAGATGAGGGGATCCGTCAAATGTTTCAAGCAGGTCCTGGTGGTGTACCCACTCAGCTTGCTTTTAGCCAATCAAAACGTTGGCCGAGTTTGGATGATGACCGTAACAATGGTTGTATCCGTGATAAGCAACATGCCTATAGTCAAGATGGTGGTTTGGCTGTGCTTTATGGCAATATTGCTGTGGATGGCTGTGTAGTTAAAACAGCCGGTGTGGATGATTCCATTCTTTGTTTCACGGGGCCTGCTCGTATTTTTGAAAGCCAAGATTCAGCCGTTGCTGCTATTTTAGATAATAAAATTAAAGCGGGTGATGTGGTTATTATTCGTTATGAAGGCCCTCGTGGTGGGCCGGGTATGCAAGAAATGCTGTATCCAACCAGTTATTTAAAATCTAAGGGCTTGGGCAAAGCCTGCGCTCTTCTTACAGATGGCCGTTTTTCTGGAGGAACATCCGGTCTCTCCATTGGCCATGCATCACCAGAAGCAGCAGAAGGTGGAGCGATTGGTTTAATTGAAGAAGGGGATTTGATTGCTATTGATATCCCACAACGTAAAATTGATGTACAGATCAGTGATGCTGAATTAGATCAGCGCAGGAAAAATATGGAAGCCAAAGGGGATGCGGCTTGGCAACCTATTGATAGAGTGCGTCATGTCAGCCAAGCATTGCAAGCTTATGCGGCCATGACCACATCAGCATCTCGTGGCGCAGTGAGAGATGTCAGCCAATTAAAAAGAAAGTTCTAGAGTAAAAAGTGCCCTCTATGCTACAAAAAGGATTTATTTAGAACTAGGCCTAGAGGGGCAATAAACACCAAACTATTTTTGAGAATATTGTTAAAAGAAGCTAAATATTTTTAGCTTCTTCTTATTTTGTTCAATGAGTTAGAGTCGATTCCAGTTTGCTTTTCTTTGGCCGGAACGAAGTTTAGGGAAGATAAGCCCTAGGATCATGCCACCAAATAAAACCCCAGCGCCAGTCATAAACCATTCCTGATCGCTATTATCTTCAAGTGTTTGGTATTTTTGCTTAAGAATACTATTTTCATTTTCAGTCTTTAATAGCTCATTTCTTAGCTGATTATTTTCTTTTTCAAGTTGCATGGGACGGGCAGCAATTTTCTTTAATTTTGTTAGCTCATCATTCAGCTTGTCTTTGTTTGACTGCAAACTTTGTTCTGAACCACTTAGCGTATCACGCTCTGTTTTTATGGCCGCCAATTCAGTGACCATGGCATCATATTTTTCCTTCATTTGAGCGACATCATCCTGAGCCTTAGCCAGTAGAGTACGTGCTACAGGTGTTTTAATAAGAAAGCGCTTAAGTACCCAACCTTCGACCCCTTCTGGTGTTCGAGCAAGAACATAACCTGAATCTTGTTTAAGTATGGTAAGTGGAGTGCCGCTTTTTACTATTTTAATGATCTTAAAACCATTACCCTTCCCAGAGCGCATATTAATAACCAATTCGTCACTGACATACTGTACAGTGGCAAGGCTAATTGAGCTAAATGAAAGTAAGCATACAGTAATAATAAATCTGCTTATTTTGGCAAAATCCATAATGAATCCTTAACGAATGAAACTTGAAATGCATCGAAGCGGTATTATCCTAGATTCTTGAATAGGTTTCCACTACTCTCTTCACACTTATTACAATGCAGGATGAACATTTGTTTTCCAATTCCAACAAAAATAGATTATAATTATCTGTTATCTAATTAACTTTCATTTGGAGGGATTTCCACCTATGCGAATCGTTGAAGAAGCACTGACCTTTGATGATGTTTTACTTGTTCCTGCCTTTTCTGAAGTCTTGCCTAAAGAAGTTAAACTATCAACTAAAATAACCCGTGATATTGTATTAAATATTCCAATGGTTTCTGCTGCGATGGATACGGTAACTGAATACCGTATGGCCATTGCTATGGCGCAACAAGGTGGTCTTGGTATTATTCATAAAAATATGACGGTTGCAGAACAAGCACGTGAAGTTGCTCGGGTTAAAAAACATGAAAGTGGTGTGGTCACCGATCCCATTACTGTTTCTGCCGACAAAACGATTCGTGATGTTATGGAACTGACTCGGCAGATGAAAATTTCTGGTGTCCCTGTGGTTAATGGTGATGGCTTGGTTGGTATTGTCACCAGCCGTGATTTGCGTTTTGAAACACATCTTGATGCCAGTATCAGTTCTGTTATGACTCCTAAAGAGCGTTTAGTGACCGTTATCGAAGGTACTAGCAAAGACAAAGTCATGGCTTTATTACATGAACACCGCATTGAAAAAGTTTTAGTGGTTAATGATAAATTTCAATTACGCGGTATGATCACCGTAAAAGACATGCAAAAAGCCACAGACTACCCTAATGCCTGTAAAGATGGGCATGGACGTTTACGAGTGGGTGCTGCTGTTGGTGTTGGTGCTGGTACTGATGAGCGCATTGCAGCATTAGCCGAGGCCGGAGTGGATGTCTTAGTGGTCGATACGGCTCATGGGCATTCAAAAGGCGTATTAGAGCGTGTTTCTTGGGTTAAAAAGAACTTTCCCCAAGTACAAGTGATTGGTGGTAATATTGCCACAGCAGCAGCAGCGAGAGCTTTAGTTGATGCCGGTGCTGATGCGGTTAAAGTAGGCATTGGCCCAGGTTCAATTTGTACGACTCGCATTGTTGCTGGAGTAGGTGTTCCTCAGATAACGGCCATCAGTAATGTGGCTAAGGAACTCGAAGGCACAGGTGTTCCCCTTATTGGTGATGGCGGTATTCGCTTTTCTGGCGATTTTTCAAAAGCCATTGTTGCGGGTGCTTCTTGTTGCATGTTTGGTAGCATCTTTGCGGGTACAGAAGAAGCACCCGGTGAAGTCGAACTGTACCAAGGGCGTTCATATAAATCCTATCGAGGTATGGGCTCTATGGGCGCGATGTCACAACAACAAGGCTCTAGTGATCGCTATTTTCAAGAGAGCAGTGATGCCGACAAACTCGTGCCTGAAGGCATTGAAGGTCGTGTACCTTTTAAAGGTGCAATGCATCCTGTTATTCATCAAATGCTGGGTGGTCTACGTTCTTCTATGGGTTATACCGGATGTGCTGACATTGAAGCAATGCGTAGTAAGCCGGAGTTTGTCCGAGTAACCAGTGCTGGTATGGTAGAAAGCCATGTTCATGATGTGACCATTACTAAAGAAGCACCAAACTATAGAACATAAGTTTTAATCTCTAAAATGAAAAAGGTCGAATCGCTACTCAAATTAGAAACAGGAGTAGTATTCGGCCTTTTTAATTTTAAAAAGAATTTTTAGGAAAACAAATGACACAGAATATTCATGATCATCGTATCTTAATTTTAGACTTTGGTTCTCAATACACACAACTGATTGCTCGACGTGTTCGTGAAACAGGTGTGTATTGTGAAATACATCCTGCCAACTATGATGCTCAAGCCATCGGTGACTTTGCTCCTAAAGGGATCATTCTTTCTGGTGGACCAGAAACCGTTACCGCAACAGATACTCCCAGAGCTGCTGATGTGGTGTTTGCATTAGATATACCTGTTTTGGGCATTTGTTATGGTATGCAAACCATGGCAGAGCAATTGGGTGGTAAGGTTGAAAATGCCGATCACCATGAATATGGTTATGCTCAAGTGCGTGCCCATGGCCATTCACGCCTACTAAAAGATATTGAAGATCATGCCACAGAAGAAGGTTATGGTATGTTGGATGTTTGGATGTCTCATGGTGATCGTGTGGTTGATATGCCGGAAGGCTTTACACTCATGGCCAGCACAGACAACGCACCTATTGCGGGCATGGCGGATGAAACACGTCATTTTTATGGCATTCAATTTCATCCAGAAGTGACACACACCAAACAAGGCGAACGTATTTTTCAGCGCTTTATCAGTGATATTTGTGCCTGCGACACACTTTGGAATTCGGGCAATATTATTGCCGACAATATTAAAAACATTCGTGAAAAAGTGGGTACCGAGGAAGTCATTCTAGGGCTTTCTGGTGGTGTTGATTCTTCAGTGGTGGCAGCATTATTGCACAAAGCTATTGGTGATCAACTGACGTGTGTCTTTGTTGATAATGGCTTGCTACGCCTGAATGAAGGTGATCAAGTGATGTCAATGTTTGCCAAACATATGGGCATTAAAGTCATCCGAGTGGATGCCGAAAAACGCTTTTTAGATCAATTGGCGGGTGTGGATGACCCAGAGAAAAAGCGCAAAATTATTGGCCATGAATTTATTAAGGTGTTTGATGAAGAGTCGAATAAACTGAGCAATGCAAAATGGCTAGCTCAGGGAACCATTTATCCTGATGTCATTGAGTCAGGTGGTCAAAATGGTACCGCACATCTGATTAAATCACACCATAATGTTGGTGGCTTACCCGATGATATGAAACTAGGCTTAGTCGAGCCTTTAAGAGAACTCTTTAAAGATGAAGTACGTGAGTTGGGTTTAGAATTGGGGCTACCTTATGATATGGTATATCGCCACCCATTCCCAGGGCCTGGCTTAGGTGTGCGTATCCTAGGTGAAGTGAAAAAAGAATACGCCGATATTTTACGTGAGGCAGATGCCATTTTTATTGAAGAACTGCATAAAAATGACTTATATCATAAAGTCTCCCAAGCATTTAGCGTATTTCTTCCCGTAAAATCGGTCGGTGTAAAAGGAGATGGTCGCTGTTATTCCTATGTGATTGCACTACGAGCTGTTGAAACCATTGATTTTATGACCGCACGTTGGGCACATTTACCGTATGATGTGTTAGAAACCATCTCTTCGCGGATCATTAATGAAGTGGATCAAGTCACTCGTGTGAGTTATGACATTTCATCCAAACCACCAGCAACCATTGAGTGGGAATAGGTTTTACTTTTGTCTAAGCCCTATTCTGACTATCTGTAATGGCAAGCATATTAAACGATGAAGATTGGATGCGCCATGCTTTGACATTGGCACAACAGGCAGCAGAGCAGGGTGAAGTCCCTGTGGGTGCTCTCGTCGTTAAAGGTAATGAGCTACTTAGTGAGGGTTGGAATCAGCCTATTATGCAGAGTGATCCAACAGCTCATGCTGAAATTATTGCTATTCGTCATGCGGCACAAAAACTGAATAATTATCGCCTCTTAGATACCACGCTCTATGTCACCATAGAGCCGTGCAGTATGTGTGCGGGAGCAATTATTCATTCACGTATCGCACGTGTTGTTTTTGGCGCACCAGAACCAAGAGCAGGGGCGGTGGGCAGTGCTCTTAATTTATTACAAAATGAGCAATTTAATCATCGTACAGAGGTGAGTAGTGGCATCTTAGAGCAGGAATGCGCCCAGATATTAAAAGATTTTTTTAGATTAAAACGAAAAATGGCTAAGAAGTAAGGAACTTATTTGGAGCAGTAAATAGAATGATGATTATCAGGAGCAACTATTAAATTGTTCCTGATACTATATCTCATCAAATTGTGCCAAGAAATAGAGCTGTTTTAGCCTTTAATCTCAAGTAACTCAATTTCAAAAATCAATGTCGCACCCGGACCAATGACTGGTGCAGAACCCTGATCGCCATAGGCAAGATCCGATGGGATGCTTAAACGCCACTTTGAACCGACAGGCATTAACTGTAATGCTTCAATCCAACCTTGAATGACACCATTAACTGGGAACTGAGCAGGCTCACCCCGATCAACCGAGCTGTCAAAGACAGAACCGTCAATTAATGAACCGTGATAATGGGTAACGACGGTATCATTCTGGCTGGGTTTAGGGCCTGTGCCTGCGGTGATAATTTCATACTGCAAACCAGACTCAGTGGTAATAACCCCTTCTTTTTTAGCATTTTCAGCTAAATAAATGGCACCAGCCGCTTTGTTATCGCTTGCTGCACTTGCTGCTGCTTCTTGAACCTGCTGATTAATAGCAGAAAATGCAGACTGCATTTTATCTTCTGAAAAACGCATAGGCTTATTTTCAAAGACATCACTTAGGCCAATGATCAAAGCATCTAAACTAAAATTGGGAAAAGACTGACTTTTTACTTGTTGAGCCAGTTGTAAGCCAATGCCATAGCTGACTTTATCAGCATCTGTTTTAATTGTATATTCTGTATTACTCATAAGTTACTCATGCAAGGTTATTATTCAGATAGCTATAGTTTAAACAATGCTCTAAAGTCGGTCTAAAATAGTGTTTAAATTTAAGGCTAGAATTTAAAAAAGTTGCGCATTATAACATGGATACTTATTATTTTAATAATTTAAGATCACTTTCTTGTAAGAATTTAGGGTAGAACGTTGTCCTGTCTAATTGTTGCCTATCACAAAGCTGAACCTGATTTCTACCGGCCAGTTTGGCATTTTGTAAGGCCATATCAACACATTGTAATAACTCAAGCAGTGATTGTGTTTCATGTATGAGTGATAAGCCAATACTGACAGTGACACCAAACTTAACATTATTAATTTTAAAGACATATTCAGAAATAGAATTACGGATGCGTTCGGCTGTATGAGTTGCGCCATGTTCATCGACTTCAGGTAAAAGGATAATAAAAATATCACGTTCATAGCGAGCAGGCACATCCGTAGGGCGAATGCTTTTTTTAAGCATATTGGCAATTTTTACTAAGGTTAATTCACTGACCGATTCACCATAATTTTGGCTGACAGAACTCATATGATCAATATCAATCAACATAAGAGAATATTGAGTATTATAACGTTGGTGCCGAGTATGCTCATAGTTTAATTGTTCAATAAAGGCGCGTTTATTATGCATTTGTGTGAGCTCATCCTGCTGAGTAAATTGTTCAAATGCCTTGCGTTCATCTTCAAGTAGTTTAGAAAATTGGCTATAGTGGGCAGCAATGGCTTCAAACTCCTTATAGCTTTTTAGGTTTAAAGCAGTATTGGTTTTCTTGTGTAAAAATGTATCACTCCATTGTGCTAACTTTTCAATGGGTTGTATGATAGAGCGATTAAGAAAAAAGATGGTGATTAAAGCAAGTATATAGACGAGTAAAAAGACAATACTGCTTAGTACAATGGCATTAAATTTTAAATCTTTGGCTTTTTGAAAGCGAATTTTAACCCGATCCTGCATGGCCAGATGAAGTTTGTCCAATGATAAAGTGGTTTCGATAACGTATTGGTAAAATTCTCGCAATAAATGGTGGGAAATATGAGTATCTTGCTTGTCAATCTGCGCAAAAATTTTAGTGGCGATACGATGGCTATTACGCCAATTTAAATAAGCAAGGCGATAAATATCATTTTCTAAAGAATGCTCTTTTTGTTGCAGTTTTATGGGATTGGCAAGAGAATTTTTTATATCATTACTCAGATAGAGAAAGCGGTTTTTATTATCAAGTTGATGGTTATCTAAAAATAAATTAAAAGGGATAACGGTTTGCTGAATTTTATCTTTAAGTTCGGTTACGGGTACCACATCAGAAATAATATCTTCGATGGCATTATTAAAGGCATTGGTTGATTGCTGAAAAAAGAAATAGCCAATTCCTGTCATCAGCAAAAAAGGTAGGATAATAATAATAATGCTTAGACGCAGGCGGTTTCTTAATGAGGGAGCAGACATGCTAATATTCCTAATATAACCTGTAAGGATCAGCCAAATAGATGGCTAAGTCCTACTTAGGAATCGTGTGTTTAAAGTCGTTAGCGGTGGTGAACGCTTTTGTCCAAGCAATAGAAAAACTTTCCAGCAAGGCCTGTAAAAAATCAATCAATAACATAATAGAATCAGCGATTAGGTTAAAAAATGAATCTGAGAGTGTATTTTTTAAGCTACGAAAAGAATAGGCTGTACCGGAGATGATGACTTTTATCATCTGGTAACATAATTCGATAACAAATAAGGTAGCAAAAGAATAAGCAATAGCGACTTTTTCAAGCATAGATAACATAAAAATACCCCCAGATTAATTTATTTGGCTTAGATTAAACACTTTTGCCAAACACTATAAACAGTTTAGCAAAAAAAACACTATTTGGATATTATCGTGCTTCGTTCTAAAATGAGCCTCATAATAGAATTTTAAACTACTTTGGATACTCATAATGATTGATATCGGGCTTAATTTAGCGAGTTCACAATTTAAAAATGATACTCAGGAGGTCGTTAATAAGGCGCTGATAGCAGGGGTAACAAAAATGATTGTTACGGGTACGACTATTGAGCAAAGCCGACAAGCTGAGCAATACACTCACCTTTACCCTGAACATTTATATGCTACTGCTGGCATACATCCTCATCATGCCAGTAGCTTTAATCAGCAAAGTATTAGAGAATTAGAAACCTTATTGAGACAAGAAAAGGTGCTTGCTGTTGGCGAGTGTGGCCTAGACTTTAAGCGTAATTTTTCGACCCCTAAAGAACAGTTATCTTGTTTTGAAGCACAATTAGAACTAGCGGTTGATTTACAACTACCGGTCTTTTTACACCAAAGAGATGCTCATCATGAGTTTTTGGCGCTGATAAAAAAATACCGTTCAGGCTTGGTTAATGCCGTAGCACATTGTTTTACAGGAGGCAAAGAAGAATTAATACCTTATTTAGAGGCTGACATGCATATTGGCATTACCGGTTGGCTCTGTGATGAACGCCGTGGTAAAGCATTACAAGACTGTGTTGCCTTGATCCCCAAAGATAAACTAATGGTTGAAACTGATGCCCCCTATTTATTTCCAAGAGACTTATTCTTTTTACCTCAGTATTCAGGTTTATCAGCTAAAGAAAAGAAAAAAATCAGCAGAAGAAATGAACCACAATACCTGCCTCATATTGTCAATACTCTGGCTAACTATCTTGATATGAATAAAGAAGAATTAGCCCGTATGACAAGAGAAAATACTCAGCGTTTTTTTGCTTTGCCTATGTCCTAAAATTAATCTTTAGGTTAACATTGATATTGTACGGGTATCCCGTATAATTATCTTATGAAAACAGTCATTGAAACCCCCACTTTTTCAAAATTAGCAGATAAAATATGGACTGAAGATGAACGCCTTGATTTTATAAGTTTTATTTCAAGTAACCCAAAAGCAGACAATGTTATACCTAATGCGGAAGGTGCCAGAAAAATTCGATGGGCTCTAAAAGATAGTGGAAAAAGAGGTGGCACACGAATAATTTATTTTAACTTATCTGAGCAGGGCATCATTGAACTTATTTATATTTATAAAAAGGTAAAACAAGAAAATATGACTGCCAATGATATAAAAAGGTTAAACGGACATGAATCTTGAAAATATAAAAAACGCTATAGAAGATGATGCTGGTAAAATGTTACCAGATCTGGAAAAAAGTCTGAAAGAATCAGTTGCAGGTCAGAAAGGCAGAGTTTACAGCCCTGAACAAATCTTAATCCGAGATGCGCGAAAGCAATTAAAGTTATCACAACAAGCTTTTTCTGAAGTAATTCGTACGCCTGTTGCTACGTTGCGTGATTGGGAGCAAGGACGTTATTCACCTCCAGGTGTCATGCTAAAACTAGCTGAAATTGCTCTTCATCATCCAGAAATATTCAAAGATGTAGCATAATCTTGTGGTAAAGCATTACAAGACTGTGTTGCCTTGATCCCCAAAGATAAACTGATGGTTGAAACTGATGCGCCGTACTTGTTTCCAAGAGACTTATTTTTTTTAGCCCAGTATTCAGGTTTATCAGCTCAAGAAAAGAAAAAATCAGCAGAAGAAATGAACCACAATAGCTGCCTCATATTGTCAATACTCTGGCTAACTAACCTGAACTCTGGATAAGATAATCTTGAAAATAACTTCAGAGTGTTGATTAGCCTGTATTTGTGGAAGAAGTCTCTTTGGCATGGATGCCAAAGTGAAGCCTACAAGGATGTATTTACGGCGACTTCTGTAACAAATGCAGGCTAATCAACACGTTACTTATTCAGTTGTCCAGAACTCAGGTTAACTATCTTGACATGGACAAAGCAGAATTAGCCCGTATGACAATAGAAAATACTCAGCGTTTTTTTGCTTTGCCTATGTCCTAAAATGATAGCCACATCAATAAGCACTAACCACACTTACTATCACCACAATTTAAACAAGTCATACAGCCATCCATAAGCACTAATGCTTTTGTTTGGCATTTGGTGCATAGTTGCGCTTTTTCGGGGAAGCTACTTGTGTCGATATCATCACTTATTTGGGGGGTGTTCTGTGCATCAAACTCCTTGCGTTTGGCTGCAATGAGTTTTTTCTGATGATCATCCAACTCATTATCTTTAAGCATGCCGATAAATTTCATGTGGGACTCAATAGCACAGCCAATTTCAGCAACGAGAGAGGGCATAAAAATACCACCGCGTTTAAAATAGCCACCTTTTGGATCAAAGACCGCTTTTAGCTCCTCAACTAAAAAACAGGCGTCGCCACCTTTGCGAAAGACAGCAGAGATAACTCGTGTAAGTGCTAACACCCATTGAAAATGTTCCATATTTTTAGAGTTAATAAAGACTTCATAAGGGCGACGCTCTTCATGCTCTGTCCCCATATTTAAAATCATGTCATTAATTGTAATATAAAGTGCATGTTCTGATTGTGGGGTTTTAATTTTATAGGTGGAACCAAAGAGCATTTCTGGACGTTCCAGATTTTCATGCATGCTTTCTACATCACTAATTTGCCTATCATTAGGTGCTTGTTGTTCTTGTTCTTGGGTCTCTTCTGTCAGCACTTTGTAACCAATAATTTTACTGTCTATTTTAACTGCCATATTCATAAGCCTTATTTACCTGTTTCTTTCTTTATTTAGGTTAACACGTCGCCCTAAAACTTGTTCTTAGAATTTACCTTTGGCCTTAGAACTTCCCATAGTAGCCTTCTTTGAGTGCATCAAACAAGTTCGCTGCGGTGTGGGTTTCGCCATCGTATTCAACTTCTTCATTACCTTTAAGTTCAACCGTTGTGCCATCTTCTAAAGTAAATTGATATTTTGTGTTTTCTAGGTCAGACTCTTTAACTAAAACCCCTTGAAATGCTTCGGGATTAAAACGGAAGGTGGTACAGCCTTTTAAGCCCTTATCATAAGCGTATTCATAAATATCTTTAAAGTCTTCATAGGGGTAGTCAGTAGGTACATTAGCTGTTTTAGAAATGGATGAATCAATCCATTTTTGTGCGGCAGCTTGTACATCGACATGCTCTTTAGGTGATATGCTGTCAGCAGTAATAAAATAATCAGGTAGTTGTTCATCTTCTTTATCAGAATAGGGCATGGCTTTACTATTGACCATTTCACGATAGGCCAATAATTCAAAAGAGAAAACATCGACTTTCTCTTTGCTTTTTTTGCCTTCACGGATCACATTGCGGGAATAATGGTGTGCAAAACTTGGCTCTATGCCATTGCTGGCGTTATTAGCTAAGGATAAAGAAATAGTGCCTGTGGGCGCAATAGAACTATGGTGAGTAAAACGTGCACCTGTCTGTGCTAATTCGGCCACCAATTCAGGTTCTTCTTTAGCAAGTTGTTGCATATAACGACTGTATTTAGCGTGTAACACTTTACCAGAAATTTCATCACCTAGCTTAATGCCATCGCTTAACATTTCAGGGCGCTTATGTAACATTTCACCTGTAACATGAAACATTTGATCCATTATTTGTGCTGGACCTTTTTCTTTGGCCAGTTCTAAGCCTGTCTTCCAACCTTCAACAGCCATGACCTTAGTGACCGTTTCAGTAAACTCAAGAGAATTTTCATCACCGTATTTCATACCCATCATAGTACATGATGAGCCTAAGCCTAAATAGCCCATACCATGACGGCGCTTATTGGTAATTTCTTCACGCTGTTGTGGCAAAGGCAGACCATTAATTTCCACCACATTGTCTAACATACGGGTAAAAATTTGAATGGTTTTACGATAATTATCCCAATCAAAAGAAGCATCGCTGGTAAAGGGCTTTTTAACAAATCGGGTCAGGTTAATAGAGCCAAGCAAACAACTGCCATAAGGAGGTAATGGCTGTTCACCACAAGGGTTAGTGGCACGAATGTTTTCGCAAAACCAGTTATTATTCATTTCATTGACTTTATCAATAAGAATAAAACCCGGCTCAGCATAGTCATAGGTTGAGGACATAATAATGTCCCACAAACGACGCGCTTGAATGGTACGGGTAACACGACAGGCGACTAAGCCATCATTATTAGTGATGTAACCCTCTTTATTGGGTAAGTCGCGCCAGATAATGTGATCAGAATTGCTTAAGTTTAATTTGTCCTCTTTTATTTCCTTATCGGTAACAGGAAAAGATAATGGCCAAGGTGCTTCATTTTTTACCGCTTCAACAAATTCGGTTGTGATCAATAATGAGAGATTAAATTGGCGTAAACGACCGTCTTCACGTTTGGCTCGAATAAAATCAATGACATCAGGATGACCAATATCAAAGGTGGCCATTTGCGCACCACGGCGACCACCGGCAGAAGAAACGGTAAAGCACATCTTGTCATAAATATCCATAAATGACAGTGGCCCAGAGGTATAAGCGCCGGCACCGGAGACATAGGCATCTTTAGGACGTAGAGTAGAAAACTCATAACCAATGCCACAGCCTGCTTTGAGTGTTAGCCCAGCTTCGTGTACCTTGCCTAAAATATCATCCATAGAGTCTTGAATAGTACCGGATACGGTACAGTTGATGGTGGATGTTGCTGGTTTGTGCTCTTGAGCACCAGCATTAGAAATAATCCGACCTGCGGGGATCACTCCCTGACGTAAGGCCCACAAAAATTCTTTGTAATAATGTTCTTGATTTTTTTTGCCAGTTTCGACATCGGCTAGTGCCCGTGCAACGCGTTTATAGGTATCATCAATGGTCTGATCAACGGCTTCGCCTTCTTTGGTTTTTAGACGATACTTAATATCCCAGATATCCTGAGAAGCGTCTTGAAGGGCAATTTCGGTGACCGTATTGGGTATAGCATGCAATTGGGCTGTCATTGGGCAAAAAATCCTTGGCTGATAAACAATGGGTATAAAAATTAAAGTCGTGCTTTTAATGTAATAAGCAATGAGGCTACGCTAACATTTTGAAAACTTTTAATTTTTAGAACATGTCTAAGGTGTTAACGCTATCATGTTATATTGTGCTTCTTATTCCATAAAGCACAATATATTGTGTTTCAATCCAGAGATATTATTTTTTTTCTCACATGAGGTCAAGTTTTAAAGACATAAAAAAAGCACTTTTTTATCCGCAAATCACTGGACATTTTTTAAAAGCAAACAGCACAAGGGATGCAGGAAGTTTAGTATATTAGTATGTTTAAGAATTGCTCTTAGGCTAGATTCTAGAATGTTAAATAGATCACAGACCAAAATTAAGGGAGTTTCTTTTTGACGGTCATTAAGGCCTGATCCTCGGCAAAATGGACAATGACTGTTTCCCCTGAGTGCAATTGAGTGGCTGATTTAATCAATTCATGTTGCTCATTTTTAACATAACTATAGCCACGTCCCAGTGTTGCCAGAGGACTAAAGGCATCTAATTCTCGTGCCAAAGAAACAATTTTTTGCTGTTGTTGCTCAAAATAGGGGCTAAGGATGTGCCTCAATCGTTGTTGTAAATAATCCAAACGGCTTTGATACTGAGCTAACTGCTGTGCAGGAGAGTGTTGTTGCAAACGCGCATGCAAGGTTAGTAATTTTTCTTGTTGCAACTGCAAGTAAAAGAGGAACTGTTGTTCCATTTTCTCTGCTAATGTATCAATTCGCTGGGCAATTTCCTCCAAGTAGCGGCCGGGGTGTTTTAATTGTTTTTGCTGCCATAATAACTGTTGTTGTAAGGTGTTTAGCTGGTGTTTAATCGCCTTGCTAAGCTGTTGCTCAATGGCTTGTAGCCAAGCAAGCCATTCTTGTTGATCTGGGCTGACCAATTCAGCCGCCGCAGAAGGTGTTGGCGCACGGACATCGGCCACAAAATCACAGATTGTCACATCAACCTCATGACCAACAGAACTGATAATCGGGATCGGGCATTGATGTATTGCCCGTGCCAGTTGCTCATTATTAAAGGCCCACAAATCCTCAACAGAGCCTCCTCCACGACCAATAATCAGCACATCACAATGATTGTGTTGCTGTGCTTGAGCCAAGGCCTGTAGTATTTGCTCAGGGGCATCATCACCCTGTACCTGTGTGGGGTAAATAATCACTGGCAGGGCGGGGAAACGTCGCTGCAATACTTGTAGAATATCGTGTAAGACCGCACCGCTTGGTGAGGTAATAATGCCTAAGCAATGGGGGAATTTGGGCAAGGCTTGTTTATGCTCAGGGGCAAATAAACCTTCTGCCTGCAAGCGTTTTTTAAGCTGTTCAAAGGCACGTTGCAAGGCACCAACACCGGCATCTTCCATAGAGTCAACAATCAGTTGAAAATCACCACGGGCTTCATACAAACTAACTCGAGCTGTCACTAGGATCTGCATACCTTCAGTGGGGACAAAACGCAAACGCTGGTTACTCTGGCGAAACATCGCACAGCGTACTTGGGCACGATCATCCTTTAAGGTAAAGTACCAATGCCCAGAACGTGGCATGGCAAGGTTAGAAATTTCACCACTGATCACAACGGTGGGAAAGTTAGCTTCCAAAACGTGTTTAACACGGCGGCTAAAATCACTGACAGAAAGAACGCTTGATGGGTCGATTATTTGCATCGGGCTATCATACAGAAAAAGCTCATATCAAAACAACTGTTTTTCGAGTCAATAATTACTTAAAATAACCATTGTTTGATTTGCTCATGATTCGCCAATACCAATTGCTGAGCCTCAGGTGATTGTTCTTTATTATTGGTTGATGAAATGCGCAAATAATGCAAATGATAATTGGCTAAAGCAGCACGGGTGCTAATGGTTAATTGGCCGTTAGTCATAGTATATTCTTGCTGGATAATTTTTTTCTGAAAGGGAGAAAGTCGAGGGTCAGGTTTAATTATTAACTCTATGTTAGTATTCCAAGCCTTATCCTTATCCATGCCATTATCCGATGTGCTGATAGGAATCGGAATATCATTAATACGAGATAAGACAAAATCACGATAGTCATTATGCTTTTCACAATGGGCACGAATATGCCAGCGATAACCAGAATAGACCAAGGTGTGAGGACTGATCACTCGGGTTTCTATCGCCCCTGATGTGATGGACATATAATCAATCTCAATACGTTGTTGGGTGCGAGCGGCTTGCACAATCGGTCGAATAAATTGTGCATTTACCTTGCGCTGCAAGGGGAAAATAACTTCAGTATTGGCTTTTTGAATATCCAAATAACTAAAACGACTGTCTAGATCTTGACAGCTATGCAATAAATACAAATATTCATCAACTGTCCCTTTTGTTAAAACGGGCTGAAAGTTTTCTGTAGGTCGATAACCTTTGATGTGAGCATCATACAATAAATTGCTATCACATACCTCGTCAATATAACGATGAATGTTTTTAGTACCCTGCTGACGACCAATACCAAATGCTTTTACCAATGTGGTACTGCTGATACGTCCTTCCCAAAACACAAGGATCTCAATCAAGCGAAAACGTAATAGCATATCTAAATGCTTTGACCAGTCTTTCTTAACCATTCAATTGTATCCTCTAAAAATGGATGTGTATGAAAAAGTGACAGGTATACTTTTGCATCGTATACACCTGAAAATTATAAGAGTATGATTTCTTATGAAAACAAAATCAATGATCAATGGTTGCTCATTATGAATAAACGTACCTTTCTAAAAAGTCTTTTTAGTTTGCCTATGCCTTTTTTCTTAGGGCGTAGTAACACTGTTATTGCTGGCCCTAAAGTAAAAACCGTATTATTAAATGACTGCTCAGTAGCAGGCTTTCAATATTATCAAGGAGAAGAAATTCTCGCAACTATTGAAAAAAATGCCTACCTAACCTTGGTGGCAGAACCGAGTAATCCCTATGATAAATACGCTATTGAAATCTATTACCAGAATAAAAAACTCGGTTATATTCCTCGAAAAGAAAACCGTCATGTCAGTGAAATCTTACAAGCAAATATTAAAACCTATGCTAAAGTGACTTGGGTGAACCGCTCCGATACGGCATGGCATAGCCTAGGTCTGCAAGTGTATATGGACGTTTAATCGCATGGATTTTAATTATCGTTTGGGCTTAGTCATTGTGATGGCTGATAATATGGAATTATTAATGATATGAAAGATTTTTCCCCCTCAGATTTAAAAACAATCTTACATTCAAAACGTGCTAACTTATATTATCTGGAATACTGTCGGGTGATGCAAAAAGATGGCAGAGTATTGTATTTGACCGAAGAAAAAAAAGATCATCAGTATTGGAATATTCCCATTGCTAATACAACCGTTATTTTATTAGGAAATGGTACTTCTATCACCCAAGCTGCTGTGCGTATGTTGGCGCAAGCGGGTGTTTTAATTGGTTTTTGTGGTGGTGGAGGTACGCCATTATATATGGCTAATGAAATTGAATGGTTCAGCGCTCAAAGTGAATACCGACCCACACAATACTTACAAGGCTGGTTGCAGCACTGGTTTGATGATGACTGGCGTTTACAAGCAGCCAAACAATTTCAAACGGCTCGTATAAATTATCTAAAACAGGTTTGGTCTAAAGACAGAGATCTTAAACAAGAAGGCTTTACTCTAGATGATGCCACTTTGGAAACCGCTTTTCTACGTTTTGACAAGCGAACCCAAGTAGCCGATAAAACATCTGAATTATTACTTACTGAAGCTCAACTAACCAAGGCCTTATATAAGTTTGCTGCCAATATAACCAAAACAGATGACTTTAAACGGCAACATCAAAGCACTGATCGGGCTAATGATTTCCTTAATCATGGTAATTATTTAGCCTATGGGTTGGCCGCCACTACCTTATGGGTCTTAGGCATCCCCCATGGCTTTGCTGTTATGCATGGTAAAACCCGACGGGGTGCTTTAGTGTTTGATGTGGCTGATTTGATAAAAGATGCTCTGATCCTACCTTGGGCATTTATCTGTGCCAAAGAAAAAGCCACAGAACAAGAGTTTCGCCAACAATGCCTGCAAGCCTTTACTGACCATAAAGCATTGGATTATCTATTTAATCAAGTTAAAAGCATTGCCCTACAGGGTCAGCCAGAGGAGTCAGTTGACTTATGATGGTCACTATTATCTCACAATATAAAAAAATGTGTAAATTCTAAATAATAAAAAAGAGCAATGATGAAACAAACAAAAAAAAATTGGCCAGAGTCTACCTTTCAATTTGAACATGGTGAACATCAATCAGGTTCTCATTGGGAGCCATTTTTAGATGATGTTGAAGTCTTACTAAATAAACTACCTAATATGGCAGAAGAGGCAAGTGTTCAAGCTGGTTATGCAGAATTTTTTCCAGCAGAGCGTCAAATACCTGAGAACTGGAATACAGGTTTTTACTTTGCATGGCCAGATCGAAATCACGGGCTCATGTTGAGCATAAAAATAGAAAAAGAACAGAACAACCTATCTTCAATGTTTCCTTATCACCAAAGCGGTATGCAGCATCGCATAATCCTTGATCATGTTATTGTATGGGAAAACGGTGTAGAAGCTCAAATCGAAGCAAGATTAGGTTTGGGTCTTATTACTTTTTATGATAGCCATTATCTAATTAACCGTGCCCATTATGAAACTGAAAAAACTTATGAATTTATTCTTACCGCAATTGTTTATTATGCAAAATTTACAGACAATCAAAAATTTAATATCACCCATTCAGATGAGCTAATACAAAACCTGAACAAATTAAATTTGGAATATTCAATAGCAAAAGAAATGACGGTTAACACTCAGGGAGCAGCAATGCTTCTGCCTTTGTCAAAAGGAGATGAGGATGAGTATCAATTTTCAGGTACGATCACAAAAGTTGAACCATTAAAAGAAATATTGGGACAAACAGGATGGTGGGTAGATGCCACCCTTATGAGAGATAACAAAAATGAGGATAAGCCTATTGATTTTCGTATGATGATAACTCAACGAGCTTGGTCTGAAACATCTGAGCCGTGTGTAGGAAAGGATATCACCGGCACTTTTTGGTTACAAGGCAGGCTATGGAATGCCAAGTAAAATACATTATAACAAAATAACTTGGTAATAAAGTCATGATGGTCACCTTTATTTCTCAATGTGAGAAAAAAGCACTCAATAAAACCAGACGGGTTTTAGATGCCTTTGCCAATCGTATTGGTGATAATACCTGGCAGACAGTGATCACCAATGAAGGCTTGAATGTGGTACAAAAAATGCTCAGGCAAACGGCCTCTAAAAGTACCGCAGTGAGTTGTCATTGGATTAGAAGCCGTAGGCGATCTCAGTTTTTATGGGTGGTGGGGAATAAGAGGAAGTTTAATTGTGAAGGGGTGGTGCCAGTGAATTTGACACAAAAGGATATTTTAAAAACTTATAATGAAATTGATTGGCATTTTTTACCAATTATTCAATCTCTTGCTGTTTTTTCCGCATTATTACATGACTTTGGAAAATTAACAGTTCTCTTTCAAAATAAATTAAAGGGTATTAGCAAGCTTAAAGGTGATCCCATCAGGCATGAATGGATTTCATTATTATTTTTACATGCAATAGTAGATGGAAAAACAGATGAACAATGGTTATCTGGTTTAATTAGTGATGAAATACATGAGAAGCTTAAAAAGCTAGAAATTAAAAATATTGATAATGCTTTAAGTGATTTACCTCCTGTTGCTAGTCTTGTTGCTTGGTTGATAGTGAGTCATCATCGACTACCAACTGTTGACCGAGGCAAAGGTAAAGCTATTGATTTTAACAGACTACTTAAATCTATCACTAAAAATTGGGGGTATCAAAATCATGATATAGCTTTTAATGATTGGTTTGATTTTAAAGAATTACCCAGTAAGTCAATTGAATGGCAGCAACAAATCAAGTCTTATGCCATTAAACTAAAAACGCATAGCGACCAAATTAAATTATTGGTAGAACACGATAATTTTCGACCAATACTAATCTATTCAAGGCTGTGTTTAATGTTGGGCGACCACTTCTATTCTTCTCAAAGTAAAGATAAAAACTGGTTTAGTAGCCTAAAATTATTTGCTAATACAGATTATCACGGCAACTTAAAACAACAATTAGATGAACACCTTGTGGGTGTTGCAAAACAAACAAAAGAAAATGCCTCAAAACTTCCTTTATTTGAAGGTATTTATAATCAAGCAATTAGAGTTACCAATAATAAGAAAATAAATATAAAAAGTACGGGTAAGTTTGAATGGCAAGAAATAGCTGTGCAAGAAATAAAAAAATGGCGAAAACAGCAAAACGATTTAGATAAAAATCAATATGGATTTTTTGCTGTTAATATTGCTTCAACAGGTAAAGGTAAAACCTTTGCTAACCCAAAAATAATGCAAGCCTTGTCAGCAAATGAAGACAGTTTACGATATATTTTAGCCCTTGGTCTGAGAACGCTCACTTTACAAACGGGAGATGAATATAAAAATAAAATTGGTTTAACCAATGAAGAATTGGCCATTTTAATTGGCTCAACTGCGATTGTTAACTTACACAATAAGGACAACAAAACGGGGTCGGATTCAAATCAATCATTACTTAATAATGATTTGTTTTTTGCAAAGGAATTTCCTGAACAAGGCTTAGATACTGTATTAAAAAATGAAAGAGATAGGCATTTTTTATATGCTCCAATTTTAACCTGTACTATTGACCATATTATTCAGGCAACCGAAATAACTCGGGGAGGGCGATATATTTTACCCACACTACGACTTATGTCTTCAGATTTGGTTATTGATGAAGTGGATGACTTTGATGGAACAGATCTTATTGCTATGGGGCGATTAATTCACTTAGCAGGACTATTAGGCAGAAAAGTGATGATTTCATCTGCCACTATTCCACCTGATTTAGCTGTTGGTTATTATAATACTTACCAGACAGGATGGTCTATTTTTGCTAAAATGAGAAACAAACCAATGGCTATTGGTTGTGCCTGGGTTGATGAATTTAACACCAAAGTCAAATCAATCTCAGATAAGGAAAATTATCTTAAGCAACATAATAACTTTATTTCTGTGCGAATAAAAAAACTTGCTGAACAGGCTGCAAAGAGAAAAGCTTATATAGCACAATGTAATACTAATGAAAAAGACTACTTTAAGGCGATATTAAACGCAATAACTCAGCTACATCAATATCATAACTTTATCGATCCGAAAACAAACAAAATTATTAGTCTGGGTGTCGTAAGAATTGCAAATGTTGATCCATGTATAGAGCTAACAAAATACCTATTAGAAGCTCAGAATGTATTAAACGATGGTATTGCTAAAGATACGGTTATTAAGACTATGGCTTATCATTCTCGTCAAGTTTTACTAATGCGTCATGAGCAAGAACAATATTTAGATAAAATTTTAAAGCGAAAAGATGGAGATGAACATATTTTAAATGATGAAACTATTCGAAGCCATATTGATAACACTCAAGCTAAAAATATTATTTTTGTTCTTGTGGCAACACCTGTAGAAGAAGTTGGTAGAGATCATGATTTTGATTGGGCTGTAATAGAACCATCATCCTATCGCTCTTTTATACAAATGGCAGGACGTGTTTTAAGGCATAGAGAGAAAGATGTTGTCGAACCTAATATTGCCATTATGAAATATAATTATCGAGCCTTAAAAACAAAAGGTAAAAAGGTAGCTTTTAGGTGGCCAGGTTATCAAAGAACGAAAGATGATTTAAATAGTTATGATCTTGAAAAAATAGTCAATATTGAAGAACTTAAACAGCGACTTGATGCAACCAATCGCATACAAAAAAATAACACATCAGAACTTGCCAATCTTGAACATAAAATAATCCATGAGCTGTTAACTGATTTTAATAATAAAGGGGCTGAATCATTACAAGGATGGATTGATGGCTATTGGTGGATGACAGGAATACCACAAAAATTTATTCGTTTTAGAAATAGAACAGGTGGCGATTTAACACTTTATTTAACACTTGATGATGGTTTTGTAGAAAAAGATGATACAGGGAAAAGTGTTACTGTTGCTAAAGATAATATTTACATTGAAATATTAGCTGATGACTTAATAAATAATTTATGGTTAAAACGAGATTATCAGATTTTATTAACGGAACAAGTAATTGATGGGGATGTTGATAAAACTGCCTTGATATATGGCGAAATTAATTTACCATTATATGGTAATCCCCTTGCTAATCAACAATTTATTTATAACGAACAGCTAGGTTTAGGCACTAATAATAATTAAGATGGAATAATTTATGTTAGATACAGCAATTACAGAATTTTTGGAAAATAAAAAACAGGTTTTTTTAAAGAAAAAAATTAAAGCAAAAACTACTCAAGAGGAAAAAGCATCTATTATTCAAGATTGTAACAATAGATATGAACTTAATAATTGGATAAGCCTTATGTGTGATGTTGCAAATGATTATTTTACAACACATCCCTGCAAGTTTATTCATAGTACTCCTTTATCTAAACAATCAAAATTTAAAGCTAAAGATTTAAATATTGTAGCAAACAAGGACTTTTCTTCTGATGGATTATTGAAAACAGGTAATGTTCAAGTAGATATGGATTTGTCTGGTTATCCTGACAATGGTAATTCAACTGAGTTGTTTAATTTTATAAATTTAAAGCTTTCTGACTCAAAAACTATTATTGAACATTTAAAAGAAAATTCTAATTATATTAAGGAACAGTTAGCTTTAAAAAATATTAACTATAAAACTATAAAAAATAGTTTTTTACCTGTAGAAAAAAACTCACAAGTTACGAGTGAGCGTCTTAAGCAAATTTATTTTCCAGTTGGTGATGACTACCATTTATTATCGATATTAATTCCTTCAGGAATAATTTATAAGCTAAAAGATAAAATTAATCAATTACGATTTTTAGATGAGAATACAATTTTGCGTGAAGAGCTAAAAAAATCATCACCAAATCAAATGACGGGTAAAATAAATGAAATTTATGGTCTAACTTCAATTGGTTATGGTGGAACTAATGCACAAAATGTTAGTGTTTTAAACAACCAAAATGGTGGGGTTAGTTATCTGCTCTCGTCTATGCCACCCAAATTATCAAAACGCAAAGTGCAACCACCTAAAATTGATTTTTTTAGTGACTGTTTGTGGGATAGCTTATTTGAACAAGATTTTAATGATTTTCATCAAGTGCTGGTTCATAGAAAAAATAATATAACTATTCGAGATAAACGGGACGATATTGTCATTAATTCTATAACAAAGGTTAAACGACTTGTTGAGCAAATACGCTCCAATGGATTTTGGTCTGATAGTGAAACATATATTAACTTGGCACAATGGCAAAAAATTTGGCTTGATGAAAAATACGCAACTATCAGAGAAGATAAAAAGCACAACCATGACTACCAGACTAAAGCGCAAAGTTATTTTGCCAATTGGTTTATTGGTCATTATAAACAAGTAATAAAGAAGAATAAATT
>WFNB01000096.1 GCA_015488755.1 Gammaproteobacteria bacterium
GTTGCTAATATTATATTTTGTTCTAAAATTTAATATAACTTATGCCTAACTCTAGTCGAGCTTTTACAATTATGCCAATTTACTCATCTTTTTCGCTATCAATAGCATTAAAATGAAAAAAAACATTATCCATTTTCTTAAAACAACCGCTTCAAGTGCCAGAGATCTTGCACCTATTGCTTTAGTTATTACCTTTTTTCAGCTTTTTATTCTTCAGCAACCCATCCCAAACATGGGTGAAATGATCACAGGTTCGATTCTCGTGGTAGTAGGACTGACTTTTTTTGTTTATGGTTTAGAAATGGGTTTATTTCCTATTGGTGAATCCATGGCCTTTGCTTTTGCCCGTAAAGGCAGTGTTTTTTGGTTACTCTGTTTTGCTTTTTGCCTTGGCTTTGGTACTACCGTTGCCGAACCGGCATTAATTGCTGTCTCTCAAAAGGCAGCCAAAATTGCTGCTCAAGGTGATGTTATTGAAACCACAGAGCTGGCCATTAAACAATATGCCCAAGGACTAAAATTTACCGTTGCTTTCTCAGTGGGTATTGCCGCCGTAATTGGTGTCTTACGCATTTTAAAAGGTTGGCCTATTCAATGGATAATTATCGGAGGCTATGTATTAGTTGTGGCAATGTCCATAATTGCCCCTGAAGATATTATTGGTATTGCCTATGATTCAGGAGGTGTAACCACATCAACCATAACAGTTCCCTTAATGACCGCTTTGGGTATTGGTTTAGCATCCAGTATTAAAGGACGTAATCCTATGTTGGATGGTTTTGGTTTGATTGCATTGGCTTCATTAACACCGATTATTTTTGTTATGGCTTATGGGATGTTGTACTAATGAATGCTTTATTAGACGAGAGCTATCGCTTTGTCCTAACCTTTTTACACACCATTACCGATGTATTACCGATTGCTATTATTATTTTTAGCTTTCAACTTTTTGTTATTCGCCGAAAAATTGCCAATTTAAAACAGGTCCTTATCGGTTTCTTTTATGTTGTTTTAGGCTTAGCATTATTTCTCCAGGGCCTTGAGGATGCACTTTTTCCCATTGGCCAAATGATGGCCGATCAACTCACTGATCCAGACTTTATACGGCGCTCAAGCTACCCGATGACAGAAGCTGCTAGTACCATAATACCCGCTGTTGATTTTCATTGGAGTGACTATTTCTGGGTCTATATTTTTGCCTTTACTATTGGCTTTAGCACCACCATTGCCGAACCTTCATTGCTTGCTGTTGCAATTAAAGCCAATGAAGTCTCCGGTGGTACTATTGGTGTTTGGGGCTTACGTATTGCGGTTGCTATTGGCGTTGCCTTTGGAATATCACTAGGTTCATGGCGTATTATTACCGGAATTCCCTTGCATTGGTTTATTATCAGTGGCTATATTATTGTGGTCATACAAACTTTTTTCTCCCCCAAGCTGATCATTCCTTTGGCATACGATAGTGGTGGTGTTACCACATCAACCGTAACCGTTCCTATTGTGGCTGCTCTTGGCATTGGTCTAGCAGCAAAAGTCCCAGGACGTAGTGAATTATTAGATGGCTTTGGCTTAATTGCCTTTGCTAGTTTATTTCCTATTATTTCTGTTTTAGCCTATGCACAATTATCGCAATGGTATGGGCATAGAAAAAAAACAACCAGCAAACAAAATAAGCATGACCAATCAAGTAAGAGGGATCACTAATGCACTTTAAGTTAATCATTGCTTTTGTGAATGATGATGTCACCGATGCTGTTTTAGATGCCAGCCGTTTAGCTGGAGCAACAGGGGCAACTGTTATCAATAATGCCCGTGGTGAAGGTATAAAAAAAACCAAAACTTTTTTTGGTTTGACCTTAGATACTCAACGGGATGTTTTACTACTTTTAGTTGAAGAACACCTTAGTAGAGACGTGCTTGAAACCATCAGTACAGTAGCTAAGTTTGACAATTCTCCGGGCACGGGTATCGCCTTACAAATTGATGTCGAGGATGCTGTTGGCATCTCTCACCAAATTCAACAATTGACAGAAAAAGTCGAGGAAATAATATGAAACCCAGTCTTATTCAAGTTAAGGATGTCATGAAGCACCAAGTGGATTTTGTCGATGGTATGAAAACAGTCAAAGAAGCACTCAATGAGATGCAACACATTGAAACAAAAACATTGATTGTTAAAAAGCGTCATGAACATGACGAATGGGGTATTGTGGTTATTTCAGATATTGCCCGTATTGTTTTAGCAGGTGATAAGTCTGTTGAACGAACCAATGTCTACGAAGTAATGACTAAACCGGCCATTACTATCCGTCAAGACATGGATATTCGTTATTGCGCCCGCTTATTTGAGCAGTTTGGTCTATCTCGTGCCCCTGTAGTCAAACATGGAGAAATCATCGGTATTATCAGTTACACCGATATGGTTCTTAAGGGCTTATGTAATATAAGAAAAGAGTAGTACAATGCTTAATGAACTATTAATGGCACTTGGAATGATTCTTCTCAGCTACAGCATGCTATTTTATTATCAGGACTGCACAGACAAACCCTCCGCAAGCATGGGGGCTGAGATGACATTTTCGATCTACTGGCTTATTTCAAGCATCATTGTTTTACTCGGTAGCTTACCTCTTTTGGGATACTCTTACTGGTGGTTGATACTAGGAACAATGCTACTATACATTCTATCATTTCCAATCAGAAATTTTATGCGATATCTCTTTTGTAAAATACCTAAGGAAATGCCTACTGGTTTTAAGCAGCATGTCAACAAGACAGAAAAAATAAATAAGCGGGGTATTGATTAGCACGTATTTTACCCCACACGATTCTCCAAACAAGGATAGACAAACATTAGTCTAAAATATAGCGTATACCTAAGGTTTATCCCGAACTAAATTTTAGTTGTCTATACCAAAACTATTTACTTAAAATCATTAACTTATTGCTGAGCGGCTACTCTTGTTTCAATATAGTCAATCGCCTTAGCAATTCGAGTAAGACAACGTTCACGACCAATCAATTCTAAAGTCACATCAATAGATGGTGACATACCTGCCCCCGTGACAGCCACTCGTAAAGGCTGAGCCACTTTGCCTAACTTTAATTCTAGTTGTTCAGTAATATCCAATACAATCTGATGCAGAGCATCACCTTGCCATTCATTAATTGCAGTAAATTTTTCTAGCATCTGTTGCAATGGCTCAAGTGCTGCGGCCTTAAGATTCTTTTTTGCTGCTTTTTCATCAAAGTCAGTAAAGTCTTCAAAAAAGTAACGACTGCTTTGTGCCATTTCAAGCAATGTTTTACTACGTTCTGCCAAAGCCGTAACAATACGGCTTAATTCAGGACCTGTTTCAATATTAATACCTTGTTTGTCCATATGCCATGCTAAATGCTTGGCGACATGCTCAGGATCACCCTCTTTAATATAGTGTTGATTCAACCAAAGTAATTTATCTGGATTAATGGATGAAGCTGACTTATTGATATCATCCAAATCAAACAGTTCAATCATTTCATCAATGGAGAAAATTTCTTGATCACCATGAGACCAACCCAAACGCACTAGATAGTTTAATAAGGCTTCAGGTAAATAGCCTTCTTCACGATAGTTCAGCAGATTAGCCGCACCATGACGCTTGGATAATTTTGCCCCTTGCTCATCTAAAATCATCGGCAGGTGGGCATATTCAGGAATGGGGGCTTGCATGGCTTTAAGAATATTAATTTGTCTCGGTGTATTATTTAAGTGATCATCACCACGGATCACATGTGTCATGCCCATATCCAGATCATCAATAACCACCACAAGGTTATAGGTTGGTGTACCATCACCACGGGCAATAATTAAGTCATCCAATTCTTTATTTTGAATAGTGATTTTTCCTTTAACATGATCATTGATAATAATTTGACCATCACTATCGGTTTTAAAGCGGATAACGGGTGCCACGTCTTCTTTGCCTTTAGGTGCTTCAGTCAAGCCCCGACAACGGCGGTCATAACGTGCCTTCTCTTTTTTTGCCATTTGCGCTTCACGCATCCCATCTAACTCTTCTTTAGAACAATAACAGGGGTAGGCATAGCCATCAGCCAATAATTTTTTAATGACCTCTTTATAACGTGCCATTCGTTGTGTCTGATAAAATGGCCCTTCATCATGATCTAAGCCAAGCCATTGCATCCCCTCTAAAATAACATCAACCGCTTCTTGGGTTGAGCGTTCTCTATCTGTATCTTCAATACGTAAGATAAATTTACCCTGATGCCGTCTAGCATATAGCCAAGAAAACAGTGCAGTACGAGCACCGCCAATATGTAAATAGCCTGTTGGGCTTGGAGCAAAACGTGTTCTTACAGTCATGTGAGTTCTCAAAAATAAAAATAAAAAAGGATAAAAAATGTGAACAAACTGGCTACATTATTTTATGCAATCAGTATGGCTTAAGCTATTTCTGGGTGCTGCTTTACTAAGCTTTGCATCCATCGAAATCGTTGCCATGCTTGTGGGCAATCATCATCAAGATTTTTTAGCAAAAGCTCTGCCTGCTGACAGATCTGTTCACAATGTTCTGCGTCAAAGAGTTGGAAGGCAGCACTTATGGCTTCTTCTGATTCACTGAGCAATGTTGCTACAAGTTGCTCTCTAATAATTGGGGAGCTCGGTTTAAGGAGATCGGCAATAAGAGGAAAGCTAAGTAATTGATAATGTGTCTTTCTGGCAAGCTCTTCTTCTTGAAGATTTTGTTCTGCTTCAGCATCACCTTGAGCTCCCATACGGATAGAGGCCATAATCACATTAACAAGTTTGACAATAGCTTCTTTCTCTGCCAAATGCTCACCCACTAAACCACTACATAGTTCGTAACTTTCATCCAAACGAGACTTTAAATCCAGCATTTTTTCACTGCCTTCATTAGGCTTAAGCTCGGCAACTTCTGCCAGTAAGAGATGAAACTTTTCAGTAAATTCTGCTACATCATTATCATCCATATAACGTGCACCTGCTAAGCGTTGCTCATCAAATTCACGTAGTTCAGGGGCAAATAAAGGATTTTTATATTGGCGTTTCAGATGACGCTCTCTAGTACCAGCATGAGCTAAAAAATTCAGAGACATATAAGTTCTACTTAGATAAATGAAATGGGATGTGTTGAATCATTATTAATGAGATACTCGCTTAGTGCAATTTATCATTGGCACGAAATTCTATTTTTTGCCCTATGGGTTTTACTTCATCAAAAATAAATTCTACGCCAATTTTACTGTCTTTTGTTTTTGCTTTTGCCTGTGTTAAATCAGGCATGCGATTAACCAAGTAGGTAAACATGATAATTGCCGTATTATCATCATTATTCGCTAGAGCATTCACCAGATTCAAAGCAATAAATTGTGTTTTTTGCTGTAAATTAGGATGATCAATTTTTTGATCAATAAGTACAAAGCCTTCATCCATTTGCTCATCTAATTTATCTAAATAATCACGTTGCTGATCGGGCAATGTTTGCGAACGATCATAACTGAGGACTTCTTGACCTTCTAAGAAAAAGGCCACTTTACTATCAGACATCGATTATCAACTCCAAGCAATGAAATAAAATACATAACTGTTCAGCTTGACAATAGACACTGAATAGCTACCAATATCCTCGGTATTCTACAATGATTCTTATCAGAATAAAAACCTACTACTTGTAAGTAATCTGAACTCTGGATAAGATGATCTTAAAAATTATTACAGGCCTATAAACTCGCATAAGCTATTGCTTATTAATTTATAACTACTCAGCAAGATTAACCGTATCCGGTCTACAAGCCCGCATTTCAGGGGACGCTCAAGTACATCCCTGTAACGCTTTAATGAAAACATCCTTGTTTTCATAACCCCCTGAAACACAGGCTTGCAGACCGAATACTCTGACTGTGGTATATAATACGCTTCTAAGTTACAAAATTATAAGTCTTTGAATTATAGATGTTTATATTTTTGTAACTTTTTGATGGTTGGCCGGCACGGTGTGGTTTGCTGAATAGTTGCATTAATTTTTCTATTAATTAACAGCGACTAATGCTACACTAATAACCAAGCAAAACACTAAAGATTTCACATTTAACTCTATGGTTCTAATAATACTATGTCAAACCTAAGCCCAAACACACTATCTGATAGTCACTCAATAGAAATTACTCGCGCGGTTATGCATACCTTAGATAGCTGGAAACTCAGCGGTGATAGCATTTTATCACTTATGGCATTACCCAATAAAGTCAAAGTACGCCATTTATCTCAATACCGTAATTCCCAGGCTTTTCCTGATACGCCTGAAGTTAACGAGCGCCTACGTCATGTGCTAGGTATTATTGATGCACTCTCTACCAGCTATCCAACCAACCCCCAAATGTCCTTATTCTGGATGACTCGCAGCAGTAAAAAATTCAAAAATCGTTCACCATTACAAGTCCTTATTGAGGATGATTTAGACGGTCTTATCTCCATTCGCAAGCACTTAGACTGTAGCTATGACTGGTTTGGCGACTCTAATTAAGCTAAATAAGAATGCTATTTCACTTCACTGATATAGCGTTCTAAGTGTGCCTGTTTATCTGGATCATTACCGTCAACAAAACGAATGGTTATATTAATAAATTCAGACTCTGCACTCGCTTCTCTCGCTTGTAATTGATAGGTATAGCCATTAATTCTAGAAATATCTTTGCCATTGTTGGTAATCAAATCAAACACAACCAGCTCCATAATACTAGGAATATCTGAATCCCCTCGGATCACAGCAGTAACAGAATCCGTACTAATTTCTTTAACTAGGCATTTTGTTTTACGATCTTGCCAGCGTAATTGAGCCACACTTTGCTCTTTAAGACGAACGCTTTGAGCTCTCGATGTACGCTCTTTTGAATTAATAATAGCATTAGAGCTACTCGCCGTTAGTAGGCTGACAGCATCACTGCTAGTAGAGCTAAGCGAAGCACTATTGTTAGCACCCCATTTACGCAAGTCACCAATGGTTGCGCCAAGTGACTGGGTAAGCTGTTTATTAATCACCTCAGTCAGCTTTTCATTGGTAAAGGGTTTTACAATATAGTTATTCGCCTTTAAAGCCAATGCTTTAACCACATGATCTTTATCACCCCGACTGGTGATCATAACAAAAGGAGTCTCTTTTTTTGCTCCTTCACTGCGCAACCATGCAAGAAGTTCCTCACCGGTCATTTTGGGCATTTCCCAGTCACAGAGTATTAAATCAAAATCTTCCTGCATGAGTAGTGATTGCGCCTGTTTACCATCGGCTGCTTCTTTCGTCTCAAAGCTGGGGTAGACACTGCGAACCCCCTTACGCACAATATTTCTCATAAAAGAGGCATCATCAACAATCAATATTTTTATTTTTTTCACAGAGGATCTCTCTTATTACTATAAATTTAAGGCAATAGCTAACTTATGCTATGCGTATTATAGTTTTTTATCACAAAATTCATAGATTAATCACTTAATCTATTCATAAAAATTTTATTACTGGTGTGAAAATAGGGTGCTAGCAATAGAGAAGAAGAAAGAGGAGAAGTAGAATCAAGAAATATTTCTGACCATATAAAAATACAGTCAGAAATAGTAACAAACGTATTAAGCAGCCATTTGCTCGCCATAAACACTGCGCACAACTGGGTAAAACTTTTCAGTTTCATTAATGATACGCATTTCAATCATATCAAACAAAGCCGCTGTTTCTTCTACAAATTGATCGTG
Organism: Gammaproteobacteria bacterium; assembly: GCA_015488755.1. Lineage (GTDB taxonomy): Bacteria > Pseudomonadota > Gammaproteobacteria > GRL18 > GRL18 > GRL18. Next base: position 7,766 of record WFNB01000096.1, read on the forward strand.
ATTTTTAATACGAAGGTTTTTATTATGACACCAGCGCTTCATGTATTGTTTATAAACACGCTTAATCTCTGCAGCACCCGATAAAAAGTTTTCTGCTGTTTGCTTAACCGTATGATCACTATGAGTGAGCATACCCTTGTAAAGCTCACGCTCCTCGACATCCATATGTTTTTTAACGCGATCCATTAGATCAAAAAAGAGATCACAGGTCACATCCGTATCACAAATGGTACGATCTTGGATCATATATAAAATGATTTTACTTCTTTCTGAAATTTTGTGGTTTTGTTCATTTAATTCTTTAAAAGATACCATGACTTACTAGCCTCCTTGGTTACATAAAGGATCGCATAAAATAGAGACTGCATTGATAAATAAAACATGACTATCAACGTTCTCTAAGTTATGCAACTTATGCCTTATTTTTATAATTAATTTATTAGTGTTTAAATTGTGATATGTAAGCATGAGTTGACTTATTTTTGACTCACATCTAATCAAAATTTCCTATTTGATTAGATAATCATACTCAACCTCTTTAATCCCTATGATTGATCTTAGGATCATTATGATATTGGGATTGTGTTGAGCTATTGTGTTGAGCTATTGTGTTGAGCTTTGTAATAAGTCTTTATAGTTATAAGGGTATTGTTAGCAAATTATGTATTCTTGTCAAGCAGTAAATACCCTAAGAGTAATATTTATTTTTCATAATAATACATCACTTAGTTCAAATATAAATAGATACTTATATTTCTTTTGGGGTAGATGGATTTTTAAGTTCAATTCAGATACACTATTAGCTTACTTTAAACGTACATATTTCATACTAATGAAGATTAAATAGGATTCTAATTGTGCCAAGAAATTCCTTTAAAACACTATTATTAAGCATCTTGTTCATAGTATTTTTACTACCCATATACTCAGCTAATGCCGATTATATTGACGGTGAAAAAGCCAATAGGCAAGGTGATCGAGACACTGCGTTTAAAGAATTTTATCAAGCTGCACATAATAAAGACATTCGAGCTTATGGCAAATTAGGTAGTATGTATCTCTACGGCTTAGGTACAACAAAAGATTATCAGCAGGCATATATATGGTTTCATATGGCTTATTTATCTGGTGAACGAGAAGGTGAACGCTTTCGCGATGCTGCATCATCCATGCTGACAAGAGAAAAATACCTCGAATCAGTTAAACTCGCCGAAATACAACGCAAAAAACAAGAACTGGGTAAAACACCACCACAAAATCACCCCCCTATTCCTAATAGGGCACCTCTAGGATCTATAAAACACTAATTAACCTGAGTTCTGGATAACCGAACTGGTAACGTATTAATTAGCCTGTATTTATTACAGAAGTCGTCGTGAATACATCCTTGTCGGCTTCACTTTGGCATCCATGCCAAAGAGACTTCTTCCACAAACACAGGCTAATCAACACTCTGAATTTATATTCAAGATCCTCTTATCCAGAGTTCAGGTTAATTAAGTAGTCATATATTACCCATCTGATAGTTACTCTCTCGTTATTGTCTTTCAGGAATAGTTCACCTTTCAGGACAAAAACGGGGCGATACTAATAAGCATCATCATTACGCCATTAAGTGATCCAGTCCACCATCCATATGTAATTCTGTCAGTTCAGCAAGACTACCAATCCATTCTCCTTCAACTGTAATTTGAGGCACAGTACGAGCACCATTGGTTATTTTTGACATTTCCATTAAACCTGCCCGATCCACATCCACCCGAACTTCTTTAAACTGAATATTCCATTTATCAAACAAACCTTTAGCTCTGGTACACATAGGACAAGTACCTGTGCTATAAATTGTTACCTTACTCATAATTTACCTTTTTGTAGTAATAACATTATTTTCTGAATACTAACCACTCAGCGCATAGTTTAATTGTACTTCATCAATAGGAAACATCAATATTTGATGGATAGCAAAACGTGAACTGACTTTTTCAAAGCGTTCTTGATTACTTTTATCAATAAAAATAATCACTTTAATCTCTTTTTGATGCTGGGCACTGGCCATAATGGATTCCAGTGAACTGGTTCGATCACGAAAATCTGTTTGATAGTTAAATTCAGCAACCAGTATTGCCGTTGGATTTTTCTTTAAAAAGCTAATGGCCTTACGAGGTGATTTAACCGTAACCACTTGATAACCTTGAGCCTCGTATAAAGAGGTAAAATCAGGATAACCACCTTGTTCAATGACCGCCAATAGTGTTTTATTTGCAGTATTATTTTTATCTGTCATATTAATTACCTAATATCCATTTTATTTGCTTCACTATCCTGCAATTGCATCATCCAAAGACGAGTGTAAAGCCCGTTTTTCGCTAATAAGCTTGGGTGATTACCCTGCTCTTTTACCCGACCGTCTTCAAGCACAATAATGTTATCAGCATCGGCAATCGTAGAGAGGCGATGGGCAATCACTAATGTGGTTCGTTGCTGTGCTACTTGTGCTAATGAGTTCAAAATCACTTGTTCGGAATGAGAGTCCAATGAAGAAGTTGCCTCATCAAAAATTAAAATTTTAGGATCTTTTAATATCACCCGAGCAATAGCAACGCGCTGTTTTTCACCACCGGATAATTTTAAGCCTCGTTCCCCGACAATGGTATGATAACCATCGGGTAAAGCAACAATAAAGTCATGGATATTGGCCATTCTAGCAGCCTCAAAAACTTCTTCCTCCGTTGCATTTGGCTGAGCATAGATAATATTGTGGTAAATACTTTCATTAAAGAGCACCGTATCTTGTGGCACAATACCGATAGCCTGACGTAGACTTTCTTGGGTAACAGTATTGATCATTTGATCATCAATACGAATACAGCCATTATCTATATCATAAAAACGAAATAGCAAACGTGATAGCGTGGATTTGCCTGCCCCTGATGGCCCCACAATCGCCAGCTTTTTCCCTGCGGGAATAGTAAAACTGACTTGGTGTAAAATCTGACGCTCACTTTGATAACTAAAGTCCACATTTTCAAAGCAGACCTTGGCCTTGGAAACTTTAAGTTCGGAGGCATTGCTTTGCTCCAATACAGCACTTTTTTGATCCAATAAAGCAAACATAAGATCGATATCAGCCAATGAATGCATCATAGAGCGATAGATAATACCTAAAAAGTTAAGTGGTATGAATAATTGCAACATAAGAGCATTCACCAACACTAAATCACCAATGGTCATGCTACCATCAACCACACCTTGAGCAGCAAAAAACATCATAATGGTTACACCAATGGCAATAATACAGCCCTGACCAAAATTCAATAAAGACATCGACGCCTGACTTTTAACCGCAGCCTGCTCCCAATCATCTAGCGTATTGTCATAACGACTGATCTCATAGGCATCATTATTAAAGTATTTAACCGTTTCATAGTTAATTAGCCCATCAACTGCCAGAGCATTTGCCTGTGAATCCAAACGATTCATACGATGGCGAATATGCATACGCCAATTGGTTACTGATAGGGTAAAGACAATATACACTGCAACGGTACCGAAGGTCACTATGGAAAAATGTCCGGCATAATCGCCCAACAATAAAAAGGCCACCAGTAAAAATTCGGCTATTGTTGGAATGATATTAAACACAAGGTAATTCATAATTGAGGAAACCGCTCGTGTTCCCCGCTCTAAATCACGGGAGATCCCTCCTGTTCGCCGCTCTAGATGAAATTGCAACGATAAGGAGTAAAGGTGGGATAATACTTTTTTTGATAAGTTACGCATGGCATGATAGCGTACTCGAGCAAATACCGTATCGCGCAATTCACTAAAGAGTACATTCAGTAAGCGCAAAGCACCATAACCGAGCAGTAGCGAAATAGGTAATACCAAAGGAGTATTTTTTGCCCCCATTAAATCAACAATTTCTTTTAAGACAAGAGGCACACCAACCGTCGCAACCTTAGCCAAAATAAGCAATGACATGGCAAGCAATACACGGCCTTTATATTCCCATAAAAATGGTACAATGCGTTTTAGATTGGATAAGTCATGGCGATTTTTATGAGGAGCATCGGTATAATGAGTACGAATAGCCATAGCGTAATTAATAAATTCCTATTAGTGACAGAACAAAACAACCATTCTAAGTAATTTTGCTCCTAAACTATACTCAAAACACAAAAAATACCTATGATAAGCCTAATACCTAAAGTTAACTACCTTACCAAAAAGAAATGCATCCTCAGATATATACGATTACCCTTCTTATTTTATCTGTTCATTCTCACTGTTTTACTAAGCGCTTGCGAACAGGAAAAAACACCGCAAAAACGTTCACCTAAGCCCTTAGCTACCGTAGAAATTGCTCATGCACAAATCATACCTCTTAATCATACCATCCATTTAGTCGGCACATTAAAGGCCAAGCGCACCATCCATTTTTATAATCAAACCGCAGGCAGGTTAATAAAACTGCCATTTTACGAAGGCGATAGCATTCATAAGGGGGACTTACTGGGGCAACTCGATAACACCATTATTAAGGCTCAATACAATAAGGCTCAGGCGACATTAAAGCAAGCCAAAATGGATTATCAGCGTTTAGAAAAACTGGCTAAAAACAAGCTAACATCCGAAGAATTACTCGCTCGGGCAAAAACAAAAGTCAGTCTGGATCAATCGGAATATACACTGCAAAAAAAGCGTTTAAGCTACACACAAATTCATGCCCCTTGGGATGGCGTGATCAGTGAACGCTTAGTTGAATTAGGTGATGTGTTACCCCTACATACTCATTTTCTTAGCCTGATGGATACAAGCAATCTTATTGTTCAAGTATCCTTATCTGAACTCTATCTCAGTCAGGTGCAATTGGGGGATTCTGTGGCCTACCAAATTGATGCCTTAGGAGGAAAGGTTTGGCAAGGAGAAATATCACGTATCCACCCGCAAATTAATGCTCAAACTCGTAAAGGGGTAATAGAAATTAAGCTCAAGCATGCCCCTGATAATGCCCGTCCAGGACAACTTACACGTATTACCTTACAGACCAAAAAAGAACCCGTTTTGGTGATCCCATTATCTGCGGTTCGCTATGACCAACAAGGCGCTTATGTTTTTATTGTTCAGGCGGAGAAAAAAATAGCTCGAGTCACTATTAAAACCGGTAAAAAATATCCCTCAAAAATAGAGGTATTAGACGGCCTTAAGGTAGGCGATACCATTGTAAAAAAAGGCTTATTTGGGCTACGTTCAGGTAAAAAAGTGACCATTATTAATCCCTAGAATAGCTTATGTGATAGTTTATTTGTTCTATAATTTTTCTACCCGATTTCGACCACGTTCTTTGGCTAAATATAACGCCTTGTCGGCTCGATTAATTAATACTTCTGACAAGTCACTGGCTCGAAATTGTGTTACCCCAATGGAAAGTGTCAGTTTACCATAAGAGACATCATTATCTTTTGCGGTTAATGTGCCAGAGGAAATGGCTTCACGGATCTGTTCAGAGATAACCATAGCACCATTAATATTCGTTGCTGGTAAGATAATCATAAACTCCTCACCACCAAAACGGGCAACAAAGTCACGCCCCTTAATATTACGTTTTAATAGAGTAGCAACATAACGTAACACTTTATCACCTACTAAATGCCCATAGGTATCATTGAATAATTTAAAATGATCAATATCCAGCATTAATAAAGAAAAAGGTTCACGACTATTTCTAGCAGCTAAGATAGTCGCATCAATTTCAAGATCAAATGCTTTGCGGTTGGCAATGCCCGTTAGCGCATCCATTTTCGATTCTTCTTTAACCTGTTCCAGTTCTTTACGCAATAAATCAATCTCTGCAATCACATTATTCATCTGTTTTTCAATATGCTGTTGAGATTGCTCTACAGAACGAGTTTCCTCAATCACTTTTTGCGTGCTAGTCAATAAATGCTCAGGGGGTTTCTGCGTATCTAAAATAGTAACAAACTGATTTAATGTTTGAGAATAATGAGAAAGTTGATCATCTGAGTGAGAAAAGTCCTTCAACATACAGTGAATAATACGTCTTATTTCTGTGCGCATCATTTCCAAAGCGGCTTCATCCTGTACAAAATAAGACTGGTATAAAGCCTCTAATTGCTCATCTGAAGGATTAGGGTTTTGTTTTAAAAGCTGACTCAGAGCTTCTACTAATGCCTGATTACGCCCAGAAACACACTCATAGGTTACTTGGTAGTTATGGGGATCAGCGGGTATTTTATGTTTTGCTAAAAGAGCAATTGCCAAGCGCAAGAATTCAGATGACTGACTCAGAGTATCTGAATAGGTCGTTTTATTGGTCATGAAATTTCCATTTATCATTTACTTACATTTTAGCAAATACTTATAAAATAACTACCTAAAGTCGTATGAATTATTTTATTTATTATCATTTGAGACTGAAAACAGAGTATATCCTCCAATCATGAACACTCATTATCCTAAATAGGGTATAATTTTCCCATGTTGAATCCCCAAAAAACATCCCACAATATTGCATCATGGGCAATTAGACATCCCGTTGGCGTCAATATGATTGCTCTTGCCCTATTCGTTTTGGGTTTGTTTATGTTACAACGCCTCGGCGTCAATTTATTACCCGATATTATTTACCCTGATGTTCGAGTACGCATTGTTGATAATGGTGTCCCTGCTAGTATCATGGAAGATAAAGTAACCCGCCAATTAGAAGAGCAGTTAGCCATCACTGAAGGTGCCATTTCCATACAATCACGCACCACAGAAAGTCGTAGTTCAATTGACCTAAGCTTTCCCTACGGCACGGATATTGATATTGCCCTACGTGATGCCAGCAACCGATTAGACAGAGCCAAACGATTTTTACCTAACACCATTGAGCCACCCATTATTTATAAGCGTGATCCCTCCCAAATTCCAATTATTGAATTTATTATCAGTGCTAATAAAAAAAGCCCTATTGAGCTAAGAAGCTATGCCGATTATCAACTGAGTAAGTGGTTTATTAACATCCCCGGAGTCGCATCCACCGAGGTAGGTGGTGGCCTTGTTAGGGAAATTCAGGTGGTATTAGATCAGCAACGTCTAGTCGCTCAACAATTAAGTTTTAAAGACATTGCTGAGCAAATTAAAGAAGAAAATCAAGATATTGCTGGCGGCAGAATTTATACCTCATTTGATGAACTAAGCACACGTACCGAAGCACGCTTTAATTCACTTGAAGAACTGGCGCAATTACCTATTATAACAAGCGCGACAGAACAAATTGATCACGCCATTTATCTCAATAATATTGCTCATGTCTACGATAGTCATGAAGATGAGCGTGTCCGTATTCATCTTAATGGCATAGAAGGCATCAAACTGTCTATTCAAAAACAACCTCAGGCCAATACTGTTGCTGTTGTTGATAACATCTATAAAAAAATAGAGCAATTAAAAGACAATCATCTACTACCCGAGGATATTGATATTACAGCAGTGGATGATCAGGCACTCTTCATTAAACACGCCTTAAACAATGCCTCACGAGCAGCACTTACAGGGGCTTTTTTAGCCATGCTAGTAGTGTATTTTTTCTTGGGTGATTTACGGCGTACATTGATTATTGGTACCGCAATTCCACTGGCCATTGTGATCACCTTCATTATTATGGACATCAGCGGTCTCAGTCTCAATATCATGACTCTAGGAGGCTTAGCTCTGGGCATTGGTATGTTAGTTGATAGCACTATTGTTATGCTGGAGAACATTTCTCGGCATCAACAAAGCAAAAAACATCCAGCAAATGAGCTCACCCCAGCATTACAGGCTGCCAGCGAAGTAAATGGTGCTATTATTGCGTCAACAAGCACCAATCTAGTTGCCGTGTTACCTTTTTTGTTTATGAGTGGTTTAGTTGGTTTGTTGTTTAAAGAACTCATTATCACTATTTCAGCCGCCATTTTAGCTTCCATGTTAGTATCACTTACCATAGTACCAAGTCTTGCATCTCGATTAACAGCCAAGACACAAAAAAAACCCGCTAAATTCTTTATTCTTATCGCCAAATCTTATGAACAATTCATTGCCTTTATCATTAGACATATTTGGCTTCCCTTACTCATTTTAATTCCAGCATTATTGTTCAGTGCCGACTATATTATTAATAAAAAACAAATATTTCTACCTCAAATTGATGAGGGTCGCGTCTATATGAGAGTTTCAGGTGAGCCTGGGATGCGCCTAGATGAAATGAGTGATGTTGTTGATAAAATAGAAACCTTATTACTCAAAGATAAAGAGGTTATCACATTATTTAGCACCATTGGGGGTAGCATTTTTGGCCGTTCACAACGAGAGAGTAGCAACTCCAGCTCCATAAAAATTCAATTAACACCCGCAACTCAACGCCCTATCAGTGCCCAACAATGGATCACAAAAATCAAACAAAAAATTCAAACCCTTAATTTAACAGGTATAAAAATTCGCTTATTTGTCCGTGGGGTTCGAGGTGTCCGCCTAGGTAGAAGTGATGACAGCATCAGTCTGCGAGTACAGGGTGAAAACCTAGCAACACTTGATAAAATTGGTGACCAGCTCATTAAGGTGCTGAGTTCTGTTGATGGTATTCGTAATCTTAAACAAAGTTATGAAGAAAACCACAAGGAACTAAAACTAAAAATACTGCGCCAGCGAGCAGCAGACTTGAATATTAAAGCCAGTGATATTGGCTATGCATTAAGGGTGGCACTCGATGGAATTACAGTATCCAATTATATTGATCATGATCGTGAATATAGCATTCGTTTACGTTTATCACGTTCAGAAATTCTCTCTAATGACGATTTAAAACATATTTTAATTAAACATCATAAAGGTAAGGCCATTTATCTTAATGATGTCGCCCGTTTAGAACTGTCAGCATCCCCCTCAGTTATTAGTCGTGATAACCAACAACGTATTGTTGAAGTGACTGCCAACCTGATTAATAAAGACAATCTGACTCAAGTCATGAGCCAAATTAATGCTATTCTAAAAGATTTCCCCTTGCCTGATGGCTATTATCTCTATGATGATGGGGCAAATAAAATTGTTCAACAAGGGCGTGATATGAGTATGATATTGTTCGCTCTGGCTATTTTTCTTGTTTTTGTCGTTATGGCGGTACAATATGAGTCACTAAAAAACCCACTCATTATTTTACTTGGTATCCCCTTTATGCTTATTGGCGCTGCCGCTGGTTTGTATTTTCGCCAGCTTCCAGTATCAATGCCTGTCTGGCTAGGCCTTATTATGCTCTCTGGAATTGTGGTTAATAATGCCATTGTCTTAGTCGAACAAATTGAAATTGAACGCAACTTGGGAACACAACTAGACAAGGCAATTTCTCATGCTGCCCGCTTGCGCTTACGCCCCATTCTTATGACGACAATCACAACGGTTGTCGGTATGCTACCACTTTCTTTAGGCTTAGGAGAGGGTGCCGAAATGTTACAACCATTAGCTATTGTTATTGTTTGGGGCTTGAGCTTTTCAATGCTGGTCAGCTTATTATTAATCCCTGCTTTGTATCGTTTATTACACCATTAATAATAAAAGAACAGGTATCTAATTAAAAAAAATACAAACTATTTTTTGTCATGAAACCTGTCACAGACATGTCATGAAAGCCTGTCATACGATTGCCATTAATATATTACAAAAGCATTACCTGATACCATTTTTTATAAAAAAAACCTGTCATGTTATGTCATGACATGACACCATAAAAAATAAATTCTTTATTTTTTATAGACTTACAAGCAAAAAAACAACTTGACATTAAAGTGAGGCGTTTTATACTCAGGCTTCTTAATTCGTTAAATATGACAAGGAGTAAGTAAAAAATGAGTATTCATGATGAAATTAACGCGGGTATTTCTGCACATGGTGCATGGAAAGAAAAACTTCTTAAGGCCATCGAAACAGGGGAAAGCGAAGTTGCACCAAATGTGGTAAAAACCGATCATAATTGTGCCTTTGGTCAATGGCTCCATAAAGACATTGATAGTGATGCAAAAAATTCACCTCATTATAAAGATATTGTTGATCTTCATGCCCAGTTTCACCAAGAAGCAGGTTCTATTTTAGAATTAGCAATAAATGGTAGTAAGGATAAAGCCGATGAACTTATGGGCTCTGATGGAAAGTTTGCCACACTATCTGCCAATCTTACAGATAAAATGAATGAGTGGAAAGAGTCACAATAAATCATGTTAGGTGAAAGCTCTGAGTAGACATACAACTCAGTAGCTTTTCACTTAAATAATATTTATCTATCTTGTCCATCAAAGTTCTATTAGCAAGAAAATCATATCAATTCCCACTATTTGTAATAACTAAACCACTAGCTTTTCATATTCCCCCATTCATAGATAATCACTTAAGTTAAAATAGTATAAATATCTTAGTATCTCTAATTTTATTTGCCGGTTGACACTATTTTTATAGGACTGTTTTTATTAAGTATGAACAAATTTATTGTAAAATGTTCTTTTTATTATTCAAAATAATCTTGTTATACTGATACGATTATTTAACTAATTTTCCCGAATTGAGATCCTATGGACAAACCCTGCTTTGAATTAAAAGGAAGCCTATTCACATTAAGTGTTTTACAACTATTTGATCATGATTTATCGCACTTAGAAGAAAAATTGCAAGAACGCATTAAAATGGCTCCCGGATTTTTTAACCATACCCCTTTTGTTATTGATCTACACCTTTTACCTGATGATCAACACGATATTGATTTTGTCGCACTTAAGGAACTGCTCCTCTCTCTGTCAATGATCCCTGTTGGTGTCAAAGGTGCTGATAAATCATTACGTGCCCGCTTAGAAGCAGCTGGTTTAGCAACACTAGCAGAAGCCAAGCATAAGATAGCTACTGAAAAAAATAGCAAGGAGCCTCACTTAGAGCAGGAGCAGGAGCAGAAACAAATACCAGAAACAGAGTCAACAATAAACTCAGAGCAAGAAAATTTATCCGATGCAGCAATAGATACCACTTTAAGCACGACACATAACACAGCAAAAATTATCCGACAGACCGTCCGTTCAGGGCAACAAGTGTACGCTCCAAAAGGTGATTTAGTGGTTATTGGTTCCGTCAGTGCCGGAGCTGAATTATTAGCTGATGGCAATATTCATGTCTATGGCACATTGCGAGGACGAGCTTTAGCTGGGGTTCGAGGCGATCAGTCCGCAGCCATTTTCTGCCATTCATTGCAGGCAGAGTTAAGTTCAATTGCCGGAATTTACTTACTAAGTGATGATCTTCCTGAAGATAAAATTGGTAACTCGGTACAAATTTACCTTGAAAATGAAAAAATACGAATCGAGTCAATTTAATTTTAAAGTAAACAACGTATAATGGCCTGTTTATAATTTATTATTTAATACGCAACAATTTAGGAAAGCATAAGACAATGGCAAAAATTATTGTAGTGACCTCTGGCAAAGGCGGTGTTGGTAAAACCACCACCAGTGCTGCATTTGGTACCGGTTTGGCACAAAAAGGCCACAAAACAGTCATTATTGATTTTGACATTGGTCTTAGGAACCTTGACCTGATCATGGGCTGTGAGCGTCGAGTAGTATTTGACTTTATTAATGTGATTAATGGTGAAGCCAATCTTAATCAGGCATTAATTAAAGATAAGCGCGTTGATAATTTGTTTATTTTACCTGCTTCACAAACCAGAGATAAAGAGGCTCTGACTCAAGAAGGCGTCGAAAAAATTATTAATGAATTGGCAGAAACCTTTGATTATATTATTTGTGACTCCCCTGCAGGTATTGAATCAGGTGCTCTTATGGCGCTCTATTTTGCCGACGAGGCCCTGATTGTCAGCAATCCAGAAGTTTCCTCAGTCCGAGACTCTGACCGAATTTTAGGCATTCTTGATAGTAAAACCAAGCGTATCATCGAGGGACGCTCACCCGTCAAACCTCATTTAGTTATTACCCGTTATTCACCCACTCGTGTAGAAGACGGTGAAATGCTCAGTGTGGATGATATTATTGAGATTTTAGCCATCCCATTATTAGGCACAATCCCAGAATCAGAAGCCGTATTACAAGCATCTAATACTGGCGCTCCCGTTATTTTAGATACCCAAAGTAATGCCGGACAAGCCTATGATGATTTGGTCGAGCGTTTTCTTGGTAATGATGTTGAGCACCGATTTCTAACAGCGGAGAAAAAAGGCTTTTTCTCCCGCGTCTTTGGAGGCTGAACATGGCTATCTTAGATTATTTTCGCACAAAAAAGAAAAAAACAGCCTCACTGGCAAAAGATCGCCTACAGATCATTGTTGCTCATCAAAGAAATGGGCGTTCTGAAGCGGATTATCTACCTCAATTAAAACAGGATATTTTAAAAGTCATCAGTAAATACGTTGATATTGACCCCAGTCAAATCAAAGTTCAATTGGATACCAATGATGATGACTGCCCTATTTTAGAACTGAATGTTGCTTTGCCTGAGCATCGCAAGTTAGTAAAATAGCGAAACTCTCTCTTGGGTAACAATTTTTTAATGTATTCATGTATATCACTTTAGCCTCTATCTGTTTGCGGGGTCAAAGTGAGAATTTGATTACTTATTGGTGGTAGAGCGCTATGTTGATTGATTAAAATAATATCACTATTGGCATTTTTCCTGTTTTAAAGAGGTGTGTACATAAAAATCATCCAACATTTTCCAAGTCATTTTGCCACTCACGGCTTTTCTATTATGACAGGCATCAAATAAATAACTTCTTGGTAATTCCCCATACCAATGTGGGTCAATAGCATATCGCAAGTGTTGTTCTGGGACATCAGAAAAGATATAAATGGACTGTTCCTCTAATAACGTAGTTGTTAACATTTTTTTTATCTCATTCTCATATTGCCTAGAATCGGTTGCCACAAAAATCATTTTTCTGTCTGGATAATGGCTTAAATACTTCCCCAACAAGGTCAATTCATCATAACAGGGTGGACAATCTACCGACCACAATACCAGTATAAATGCTTGATCATGATAATCACTCAGTAGTTGTTGATAAGTGTGTTTGGCAAATGATTTAAGCTCCATAGCCGATAAACTATGGCTAAATAAAGAAAAAAATAAGAGCGTTAAAACAAGAGTATTTTTTTTCATAATCACTTAGTTTTGAGTATACGATTTAAGAGGGAGTATACGAAAGCCCTCTGCTTCTGTTTGCCATTGTAAGTAGATCATATTTTTATCATTTAAAAGAAAAGGATGATCCGATCCTTTTTTGGTTATGGCGATAACCACACTGGCTTGCCAAGTCTCACCATTATCATCAGAATATTGTAATTTCACTTCATCTGCTTCACCATTGAACTCTTTCCATACTAACCAAACCTGATGATCCAAACTCAATACATCTGGGTGGGAGGCATTTTTATTATAATCACCAAAAGGTATTGCTAAGCCATTTTCTAATTCTCCAAACTCTTTTGAATCTGAGATTAACACATTAGGATCACTCATCCTTTTATAAAACAAACCATGTCGCTCAGGTGCATTATTAAACCAAACCAAATGATAAAAAGAGTGTTTTTTTTCTTGTTCTGATGCTCCATCAATCATCTGACTAATTGATAAGGCAGGGCCATGATGTGGGCAAGCATCGACTTGCCAATTATCAAAACTTACCCGAACGGCCTTGCTTGCACGATGATTATCCCGTAATTTTATTAGGCTGTGATCTCGGGTATTCACATCATAAATATTACGCCAAAGGATCACGGGTAAATTATCCTTATCAATAGCCATTGCAACTCGACAACATTCACAGGTATGAGACATTAAGCGTTGATTTTTAGCAAAGCTATGCCCCCCATCTGTAGACAGACTATAATATAACGCGGCTCCCTTATAGCTTTCCCCTTTTCGCTTTGCCTGCAAACGATCCCGCTTATCTAACCAGGCCATAAAAACCGTCCCTTGCTTATTCACCGCAAGGGCATCAAAACGATGCCCTGTCATATCCAGATTGTCATTAACCGTAATGGGTGTTGAAAAAGTTAGGCCATTATCATTTGAATAACTAAAACGAACATTTCCCGTATAGCGTTTTGCTAAGGGAGTGGTCCATGATAGATAAATCTTTCCTTGTTCAGATAAGACAATTTTAGGTCGATTCTCACCATGAGCAGAGATAGCTTCTGGTACCGAATTAACCACATGAGCAGCAGAAAACGTTTTACCCTGATCAACTGAGAACTTCACATAAAGATGTCCCCCAGATGACCAGACAACCCATAAGCGTCCCTGCTTATCAAAGGTGGCACTTGGTGCTGGAGCACAGCGCAAACTGGCTGGCTGTTGTGGGTCATGGCACAATTGGGACTGGCTCTGAACCATAGACTTATGCCCAGCTTCTGCCGGCAACATAAAAAAAAGTAGCAACAATACAATTGCGTAATAAGTCATAGGCAAAAGCCAAAGATTTTTTTGCTTGCCCTTTTTTTATTGTTAATAATCATCTCCTAAAATTTGTAATTAAGGCCTGCATATAAACTGCGTTCCATACCCGGTGCATATTCTGAACCACGAAAACGATTAAAACTGGCTGCTGTTGCATAACGCTCATCCGTTACATTCATAAGACGTGCATATAATTCCAATTTTTTCTTATTGCCCATATTAATAAAATGATTGATTCTAAGGTTCAATAAGTCATGGCCAGGATACTTTTGGGTATTGGCATCATCCATCCAATAAGAACCCATATGTGACCATTCCAACTCAATACGACCGCCATTAAAAAGTGCAGGACGATAATTTAAGGTCACATTAGCTAAATTTTTAGGAGCTGATTTTAATTCATTACCACTATAATCCGTGCCTTTCTCAAGCCATTTTTCATAGGTTTGTTTGCTATAAGAGTAGCTCATAGCCAAAAGCCATTGCTTATTAAATTGGTAGTTAGCGCCAATTTCTAAGCCTTTGTGTAAGGTTTCTCCTGCATTAGTCGTATAGCGGTCACTGGTAATGGGATCTTCATAAGTCACCAAATCATTGCTTTTATCCATATAATAATAAGAGGCTTCATAATTGAACCGACTGCCTAAACGCCCTCTTATACCAATTTCATAACTATCCACTTCAACAGGCTCTAAATCCAAGGATGCCTCACTACTACCGGGGCGAAAAATCTGTCCCTCAGAAGGCACACGAAAGGCATTACGATAGCTCACAAAGCCATTCAAGTTATCAGTAAACTGATAGGTTGCCCCTAGCTTAGGTGTCCAATGAGAAAAGCGAACCGTAGCATCTTCTGGACGATTAATCGTCATAGGAAAACGCATACTCGATGGACGGTATTTGAATGTGCCACTGCTCATATTATTATCATAATCATACTCGACAGAATCATAGCGCAAACCGGCAGTCAATCTTAATTTATCCATTGGTGAGCTTTCAATATGAAAATAGGGAGAAATACCGGTATAGGTCACATCATAATCATAGGTTTGCTCACCTAAGGTATAAGCATCATAAATGCCCTCTGAATTTTTTGTCGCATCAATATAATGTTCATCACGACTACCAGGACTATAGTCATAGTCAGCGCCAACAATAAGGCGGGTTCGATAGGGTGCCAAGTCCATACGATATTTTAGTAGCAAGCCGAAGGATTGATTTTCTGTTTTCTTAATAGCAGGATCATAGCTAAACGACCAGTTAGGCATATACTCCATTCCATTATCACGAAAATAAGGTGTTATGGAAAATAAGGAATTGCCAACTTCTTGTTCATAGGCACTTGATAAACGTAATGCACTGACTTTACGATAGGAAATACCATAGTAGTTTTTTGTGGGGTCATGTTTATAATCATCTTCAGACAAACGGGAAGAACCTGCGGTTTGCTGGTCAATATCTGAGCCACTCAAGACGGTTTCCAGACTGGCACCATTAGCTAAAATGGTATCCCAACGGGCCGTACCAGCAATACGGTCGTAATCGGTTTGATCTCGCCAGCCATCGGTATGAGTCACGTTCAAATCCCCTCGAAGACCATCATCATCCCATGTATTAGCGCCACTTAGCAATAAGCGCCCCCATCCATTGGCACCACCTTCAAGACCAACTTCTACTTCAGGTTCCATAGGGGCTCGTCGAGTCGTCACATTAATAACCGCACCAATGGCATCACTACCATATAGGGCGGTACTAGGCCCTTTGGTGACTTCAACCGATTGTGCTTGAGGAATATTGGTTTCATACAAGGCATTATGATTAAAAAAACCAGTAGAGCGAGTGGGGATACCATTTTCAAGATAGAGATAAACCGGTTTGGTGGTGATGGGCTGGCGAATGGATAACATATGCCCTTCACCACCGGTTACATTAACATGCACACCAGGAATGCGATTGAGTAATTCGGATGGGTGAGCAGGTCTTACTTCATTAATTTCCTGTTCATCAAGAGAATTATTTGTTTCGGCTATCTCAGTTTTAAGGGTATCTTCACGAGTACCCGTCACGGAGATCTCCTCAAGAAAATCCTCTGTTTCAGCAAGCACTGGAGTCGTTGAGTAAATAGAAAAAAAGACAGAGAAATAAAGCGATGTATGTTTTGTTAATGTCATTATAAATCCTAAGAATATATTACCAATTTGGAGTGTTCTCACAGTCACTCATCTAATAAGCGACAGCAGAGAATGTGCCATCTGTTAATTGGTTGATTTATATCTATTTTTTACAATGCATTATTATAGTATCCGGTTATATCACTTAGCGTTTGGGTGATATGACACAGTTTATAATTTTATTAACGCTTAATCAGTCCTCCCAATTAATAATCATCTTAGTAGCATCTGTATTTATAGTAATTCCCGAACCCGAAAAGAACGTCCTTTTAATTTACCGTTACTTATTTTTCGCAAGGCATATTGAAGCACTTCTCTATCCACAGCCACATACGATTTATTAGGGAATAACTGAATTTTACCCACCTGCTTACCCGCAATGCCATTTTCACCCGTCAGTGCACCAAGAATGTCACCCGGTCTTATTTTTTGCTTTTTACCACCATCAATTTGCAAAGTTGCCATACGGGGTTGATAGACCGGTTTAGCCAATATATTTTCAGAGGGCAAGGCTTCTGTGGTTATTTTTTGTCCTAAAAATTCTTCCAGTTTTAGTAATTTAAAATGCTCCTTATCGGTATAAATAGTACCGGCAAAGCCTTTATTACCTGCTCGTCCTGTACGCCCAATACGGTGGACATGAACTTCAATATCACGAGCAATTTGATAATTAATCACCGCATCCAATGACTCAATATCCAAGCCACGAGCCGCAACATCCGTAGCCACTAAAACAGAAATACTTTTATTAACAAAACGAATTAAGGTTTGATCCCGATCTCTTTGTTCCAGATCACCATGCAATGCTAAAGCACTAAAGCCATGCTGATTGAGCTCATCGGCAACTTCTTGGGTTTCTATTTTTGTATTACAAAAAACCACAGCAGACTCAGGATGATAATGCTGTAATAATAAACGCAACACCATAAAGCGGTGAGCATTATCATTGGCCTTAAAGACATGTTGCATAATACTAGAGTCATCGTGCATAGAGGCGACTTTTACCATCACAGGCTGCTGCATGATGCGTTTGGCTACAGCCTTGACCTGAGCAGCAAAGGTCGCACTGAACATCAAGGTTTGGTGATCGCTAGGGATCTGCTTAATAATAAAATCCAGTGATTCTTGAAAGCCCATCTCAAGCATACGATCCGCTTCATCAAGGATCAGTAAATTGACATCTTCCAGTTTTAAAGTACCTTTGCCTAAGTGATCTTCAATTCTTCCCGGTGTGCCAACAATAATATGTGCCCCATGCTCCAGAGAGCCAACCTGAGGTCCAAAGGGTGCACCGCCACATAAGGTCAACACTTTTATATTATGGATTGAGCGCCCTAGCTTACGAATTTCTTTGGCCACCTGATCCGCCAATTCACGAGTGGGACATAACACCAGTGATTGTATGCGAAAACGTTTAACATCCAGTTTAGTCAATAAGCCCAAGCCAAAAGCCGCTGTTTTTCCTGATCCCGTCTGCCCTTGGGCAATCACATCCTGCCCTTTAAGGATATGGGGCAAACTTTTTGCTTGAATAGGCGTCATGGACTCATAACCAAGAGAGTTCAAATTACTAAGCAAAGCAAGTGGGATATTTAATTTTGAAAAATCAGTTGAGCTCAAGAGAGTGTCCTTTTAATAAATTGTGGCAATTAATTAGAGGAGAATAGCATCCTTAGTGGCTTCTTGTCACACATTGCTTACTTTTAGATCACAGTTAGGGCTAATAATAGGCAGAGCACAATAAGTAGTATAAATTCCCTTTAGTGATTAAAAATAAAAGAAAGGTATCCAATCTAATGATAGTAGTAAAAAAATCTTTCATCCTTCTTGTCTGTATCATTATAAGTATGATCTTAAGTCAGGCTATATTAGCCAAATGCACTGAGGATGCTACATTTCCATTACGAAAAGTATTTTTGACCGTTGACTGTATCAATATGAACGATTTTATATCTAATATTGAAGAGAAAAAGGTGATTATAGTCGATGCAAGAAACAACACAGAGTATAAAATCATTAGAATTAAAGAGGCAATCAATATCCCTATTGATGATAAAAGACATTTTATAGAACAAGTAAAATTACTGCGCCAACGCGATTCTCGTCCCATGGTATTTTATTGTAATGGCAAAACCTGCAACATATCCTATAAGGCGGCAAAACTGTCAATGGAAGCAGGGATAAGAAATGTATTAGTTTTTGATGGTGGTATATTTGAATATTCTCAAACCAGCCCCACAAACACGTTATTGCTTGATAAGCCAATATCAACAAGCAATAGACCTATTTCCACACCAGAATTTACACAACACTTGTTAGATGTAAAAGAATTTAATGATGAAATAATGAAACATATTGACTCTGAAAAATCATTTACTATTTTAGATGTTAGAGCACAAATCAATCAACAAGGCTTATCTATTTATTCCTGCATACCCAATAATAAGCACATAGCTCTTAATAAAACTGAAAAATTAAAACGTTATTTAAAGAAAATTGCTGAAAACAATGATACCTTATTTGTTTATGACTGGAGTGGCAGGCAATTACGATGGATACAATATTATATTGATGAAGAAGGCGTTAATAACTATTATTTCCTCCATGGCGGTGCGGCAACTAAAATAAACCATGATTTAAGAGCACAAGGATTACCTGAAATGAACTGGCTGACAAATAAAAAATAACACTATGAAAGTAAATCATAAAAAAATTAATAGGAAAATAAGATTAAAATGCATCCATCACAAACAAATAACACTCTTTCTACAGAAAATAAAGCTGTTTTTTCTATTCAAGAAAATAGTATCCTTATAGGGATAAATATTCAGGCAGGACTCGATCTGACTGAATATAATACCAGTTTGTATTCAAAATTATTACTTTTATTTCTGCAAAGTCAGGAGGATTTTTCTATGCAATTTGATAATGCAAAAAAAGAAAGTGATTTTAGCCAATTACATCATATAAGCTATTCACTAAAAAGTTCATCTGGAGCAATTGGTGCTCTCAATCTAAAAAAGTTTTCACAGGATCTAGAAGATATGTGCTTAAATAAAATAATAGATGATGATTTGATCTTTACTGTCAACAATGAGTTAAGGCGGGTTTTAGAGGGGATAAAAAAATATCAGAGCATTATTGAGAGATAATAGAGTTGCTTTAATAATACCTAGATTCAATCCATAAAGGCAACTTAACTGAGTTGTATTTATGATATTTATTGGCTTTTCACTGACTCATAACCCACAGTAGAAATAATCATAAGTACGGCAATAAATTGCTAGATCATATAAGTATATGGATTACATTCTATGCACTCATTGCACCAAGGAACACCCATGAAAAACAGTTCATACCATATTTTTCAACATATTACCTTACTTTATGCAGAAGATGATATTATTTCACGCACTTTATACCTAGACTATTTTAGTGCTTATTTTAAGAATATTTACACCGCAAAAAATGGTCAGGAAGCATTAACACTATATAAAGAGAAAAAACCCGATGTTATTATTCTCGATATTTATATGCCAATATTAACAGGGTTAGATGTTTGCAAAAAGATTAGAGAAAACGACCAAGAGACAAAAATAATATTACTTACTGCTCATACCAACAAGGATCTTCTCCTTGAGGCTATTGAACTTGGTTTAACCACTTATCTTGAAAAGCCGATAACAAGAAAGCAACTTGATCAAGCTTTTCTTAAATTATCTAGTGATATGGAATTATCAAGTCATATTTTGATTGCAGATAACTCAAATAAACCTTTTTTTTGGGATAAAGAAACAAGGGAATTATCCTGTTGTTCTAACAGAATCACCTTGACAAAAAAAGAAAAACTACTATTGGAATTATTGGCAACAACACTCCACAAACAAGTTTCATATGAAAAAATATATCAAACCGTCTGGTTTGAAGATTATAATATGGAAAACTACAACGAATTATCCATACGAACATTAATTAAAAAATTAAGAAAGAAACTACCTAAAAATACTATTAAAAACACCTATGGTTATAGTGGACCCCGAAAACTGGACAATAGGTTAAGATATAAGAATTAACCTAACAGGGAATTAAAAATGAGTAC
>WFNB01000097.1 GCA_015488755.1 Gammaproteobacteria bacterium
AGCAATTCTCGACTAACTTGTTTTATAAACGTATTGTTTTCAGTAAAAATATTATTATCTTTTATATTTAAATCAAAACCTTCACTTGTCTCAATCAAATCGGGGCGACCATCATTATCTGTATCCAGATTATTCTGAGGAGGATTCTCAATAACCGAAAATAAAGCAGGTCCACTTGGATCAATAATTTCTCCATTAGCCAAACCATCTCGATCAAAAATACCACCATCTGTCAGTGTAAAATCAATTTTAGTTTTATTACCAACCGTGCTAATGTGAGTGGCAATATCATGCCAAACACCATTATTATCCTGTTTCCAATAACCATTTATCTGCATATCATCAGGAATATACACACTAATAGCCACTTGCTCGCCTATAGCGATATCACGTATCGTAAACTCAAATAAACCTAGTGGTAATTCTAAATTATCAGGCGTATTAGTATCATCTGTATACACCTGTACTTGAGAAAAATTCGCACTGGGATTCAGCTCAGCATCAATTGCAAACGTAATATAGTCATTAGCAGCACCAGATGAGACTAAACTGGCCACATTTTCTTGTTGGGCATCTGCCTGACCATCACCATTGCCATCCCCTATTGCCGTACCATCTAAATCAGGCACCTGATCTTCTACACTATTATCAGCACCATCTCCATCACTATCAGGTTCTACAATTGGTGGTTCTGACGCTGGTGGTGTAGGAGTTATAGGAATGGGTATTACGGTAATAGGACTACTTAGATCAATGACATTAACACTTGCATTGGCACCTTTTGCCCAGTCTTCTGCAGCAGCCAAATTATAAGGTGTGGTATCTGCTGCACTGGTGCCAATATTATTAAGCAATTGATTAACTTCAAACTTATCAGTATTAGATAAAATTAGGGTGAATTTTGTACCCGATATAATATCTACATCAATGGTATCCGTTAGGCTATAGTTCCCACCACCTTCACCAGTAAAAGTAAATAGACTGACATCAATATCATTATTGACACCATCAAGGTTTAAGAAACCTGTCCCTGAAACAGTAAGAATTCCAGATGTGGTGTTATAGGCAGTTCCTGTAATAATAGGTATAGCAACATTACTAACAGTAACAGCATTAGCAATGGTATCCGATATATTACCTGCAGTTACACTGGTATTCCAATCATCCGCTACAGCAATGTTGTACGTTGCCCCACTACTACTATTGACACCATCATTATTCATAATTTGATTAAGTGCCACCTTATCTTCATTACTTAGTAATACAGTGAATTGACTATTTGAGTCTCTATTAACATCACTGGTATTTGTCAAAGTATAGGTCTCTCCTCCCTCCCCAGTTAAGCTTAGAGTGGATGCATCAATATCAAGGCCACTACCATTAGCCTGAATATTACTCCCCGTTACGATCAAAGTACCACTGTCAGCATCATAAGTTGCAGAATTAATCTGTGGTGTTGCAGTAACCGTTATCGCATTTGTATTATCAATAACGTTAACTGCACTATCAGCTCCTACAGCCCAGTCTTCTGCCGCAGATAAATTATAAGTGGAACCACTATTTGAGACAGTACCTGATTGATCCAACAAGAGATCGACCTGAGTCTTATCAGCACCAGAGAGTGTTAGAGTAAATGATGTGCCCGAGGTAATTTCAATGTCTGTTGCACTGCTTAAGGTATAAGTGGCATCCGCTACACCACCTGTAAAAGTCAATTTAGAAATATCAATATCATTAGCAGCACCGCTGGCTTTAAGGTAACCTGTCCCTGTAACAACAAGCACACCCGAAGCAGAATTATAAGTCGCATCTATAATAGTTGGTGCGGCGACATTGCTAGTTGTTATCGCATTAGCCGTTGCATCAACCGTAACCACAGCAGATGCCGCACCAAGCGCCCAATCTTCCATAGCAGCTAAATTATAGCTGGTTGCATCCGTTGATGAAGTACCATTTTTATTCATCATTTGATTGACTTCTGCTTGGTCAGTTGCGCTTAAGATTACGGTAAAACTATTGGCATTACTTGTATCAACATCAGAACTATCACTAAGTGTATAGACAGCACCACCCTCACCTGTAAGGCTAAGCTTGGAAACATCAATATCATTATTTGCACCAGCAGCGATAAGAAAATTTGTTCCTATTACAATTAAGGTACCTGTATTTGCATCATAGGCAGCACTACTAATAGCAGGTATAGCAACATTACTAACCGTTACTGCATTGGCTAAGGTATCTGAGGTATCGCCACTCGTCACATTAGTATCCCAATCATCTGCAACAGCAATGTTATAGCTTGTCCCACCAGTGCTACTGGAGCCATTTTTATTCATCATTTGCTTCAACCCAGCTTGATCTGCTGCACTGAGAAGCAAAGTAAACTGACTGACTGAATCTCGGTTAACGTCATTGCTATCTGTTAACGTATAAGTATTACCACCTTCGCCTGTGAGTGTGACACGAGAAGCATCAATATCAAAAGCACTGCCATTAGCCTGAATATTTGTTCCAGTGACAATAAGATCTCCGCTACTAGCATCATAGGTTGCAGAAACAATAGTAGGTGCAATATTCACTGTAATGCTATTGGTGGTATCACTAATATTGCTTGTGCTATCGGCTGCTGTTAGCCAATTATCTGCCAAGTTAAGATTATAGGTTGAACCAGCACTTGACGTTGTGCCAATTTGATCAAGAATATTATCAACCTGAGTTCTATCCGAACCTGTTAACGTTAGGCTAAAAGAAGAATCTGATGTTATTTCAATATCACTATTACTTGTTAGAGTATACGTCTGATTAGCAACACCACCGGTAAAGGTAAATTTAGAAATATCAATATCATTCACTGCGCCTATTTTTTTAAATAGATCACTAGCCGTAACATCTAACACTCCAGTAGCTGCATCATAACTACTGGAACTAATGGTGGGTATAACAACATTACTGGTAGTAATGGGGTTGGCGATAGTATCTGCAACATTAATGACAGCAGCAGATCCTATCATCCAATCTTCAGCAGCAGCTAAGTTATAAGTACTTGCATCCGCAGAAACGACCCCATTTTTATTCAGTAAGCCATTAATTGTTAATTGATCGGTAGCAGACAAGGTCAGAATAAATGTTGTATCAGAGCTAATATCAACATCAAGTGTATCCGTTAGTGAATACGTAGCACCCCCTTCACCAGTAAAGGAAAACAATGAGGCATCAACATCATTAGCAACGCCACTATTACTAACAAAATTAGTACCAATAACAAGGACTTGCCCAGTACTCACATCATAAATACTGCTACTAATAGTGGGTGTAGAATAATTAGACACCGTAATATTATTAGCACTGACATCCGCCACATTTATGGCACCATCGGCACCCACAGCCCAATCTTCGGCAGCAGCTAAGTTGTATGTTGTACCACTTTCTGAGGCCGTACCATTTTTATTCAGTAATGACTCAACATGAGTTAAATCAGTACCACTTAAGAGTAGACTAAATTGTGTACCAGAGGTGATCTCTACATCTGTGGCACTGCTTAAAGTATAACTTGCACCACTTTCTCCAGTAAAAGTGAGCTTAGAGACATCAATGTCATTTGCCGCGCCTGCAGCGTTTAAAAAACCTGTCCCAGTGACGACAAGTGTATTCGTATTATAGTCATAGCTGGCACCATTGATTATGGGTATGGCAACATTACTGGCTGTTATAGCATTACCCGTCGCATCAACCACCACCACAGCTGAATCAGCTCCCATTGCCCAGTCTTCTGCTGCACCAAGATTGTAAAGTGTGGCATTAGTTGAGCTGCTGCCATCCTTATTGATAATCTGATTGACGGCCACCTTATCCGTGGCACTTAACAAGACACTAAAAGAAGTTGCCGAAAGAATATCAACATCAGAGGAATCTGTTAAATTATAAGTTGTTCCCCCTTCTCCAGTAAACGTCAGCATAGAGACATCAATATCATTCGCTGGACCTGAAGACTTTAGATAATTATTACCTGTAACCACCAAAATACCCGTAGCAGCATCGTATGTCACCGTATTAATGACCGGTATAGCAACATTATTCACAGTGATACTATTACCCGTGGCATCAATGACTGCCACACTTGGATCAGCTCCCCTGGCCCAGTCTTCAGCAGCCGCCAGATTATAGGTCGTCACATCATTTGATGTCAGCCCATTTTTATTCATAATTTGGTTAATTGCGGCTTTATCTGTGGCGCTGAGTGTAACGGTGAAAGCAGTACCACTAGTGATTTCAATATCGGCACTGTCGGTTAATGTGTAAGTCTCATTGGCTTCACCTGTAAAGGTTAATTTTGAGACATCAATATCATTACTAGCACCAGAAATGTTAAGAAAACCCGTCCCCGTTACCACTAAGGAACCTGAATTGGCATTATAAGTAACGCTATTGATAACAGGTGTCGCCACATTACTTACCGTAATACCATTGCTCACATCAGAAATATCAGTATTGGCAATAACTGTATTCCAATCATCTGCTGCCGATAAATTATACGTCGTTGCACCGGTTGATGCCGTCCCATTTTTATTAATAATTTGATTAATAGCTGATTTATCTGTGGCACTGAGTATCAGGCTAAACTCAGTAGCAGAGCTAATTTCAACGTTAGCCGTATCGGTTAGAGAATACGTTGCACCACCCTCACCTAAAAAAGTGAATTTATTGGCGCTAATATCATTATTCGCACCGCTTGCTTTGACAAAATTTGTTCCTGTAACAACTAATGCCCCGGTAGTGGCATTATAGCTGGATGAGCTAATAGATGGGGTTTGTACATTACTCACAGTAATGGCATTACCCGTTAGGTCAGACGTATCACCTGCCGTTACATTTGCAATAAAGTCATCACTAGCGGCTAAATTGTAACTACTTGCATCAACAGCTAAGGTACCATTCTTATTTAATAAACCGGCAACATTAATTTGATCGGTGGCATTTAAGGTAATTGAAAATGTCGTTGCATTGGTTATTTCAACATCCGCTGAACTTAGGGTGTAGCTTGCCCCACCTTCACCACTGAGTGTTAGATTAGCCACATTGACATCATTGGAAGCACCTGATTTGGCTTCAAAAGCAGTACCTGTTACAGTCAAGATATGAGTGTTTGCATCATACGCCGCAGCAGTAATTGCCGGTGTTGGAGTCAACACCGGAGCAGTCACAAACAAATTGTCAATTTCAGGATCCAGATCTGGGCCAGTAATGCGGATCTCATCAATATTTTGCCAATTAGTATCCGCATTAACATCAATATGATAAGTTAAAAGACCATCTGCAATAGCAATAGATGCACCACTCACAGCAATATTATCACGGTATCCTGTTATCACAACACCATTAAGATTTGAGCTATAACCTCTACCATAATCAAAACTCATCAACTTGAACTCTGAACCATCTGTTGATTTTACTGAAAGCTCCGTCATAGCCCCTGCCCCAGACGACACAGCTTGAAGAGAATTACCTGTAAAGTCTAGAGCAGCTCTAACATAGATGCTAGTGGTAGCACCAACATCATTTGAAGTATAAGTCCAGCCATCATTATCCCATGTGGTATTACTTGGGACAGGATCTGAAACAGCAACATCATCCTCATAGTCCTCATTAGCAACCAATAAAGCACTGCTATAGGCACTCAGTGTTGCTGTCTCAAGCGCCACATTTGTTTCAATAGTGCCTCCAGCATTAGCCTCTAATACCCAATCACCATCCAGTAAGGCAGAACCTGTAATATCAGTAGATGCAGCAATATCAGCATGAGTTTTCTCTGATAATTGTTGAATAAATGTTTGCCCCTTAATTCCTTGTGCAACATTACAGCCGTAAAGTAAAATATCTCCTGTTTCTGATAAAGATTCTCCCCAAATTGTCAGTTGTTCCTGATAGTTATCAATAGAAGAAGCCTCTAGAATTGTCGAACCTAAAGCAAGTTGACCACTATTACCATGTGAAAATAATTGAATACTCTCTAAATTATTATAAGAAGCAAGTGCCTCAGCAATCTGTTGCACACCATCTTTACTTGTATCAAGCAATACAACTTTAGTACCTGCTTGAGCACCATCCATTAAGTTTTGATAATCTTGTACACCTTTATCAATAAAAATAAGTGTGTTTGTTGCTTGGTTATCATTCATCGTAAACATCCTTGGCTATTACATAATGGTGAGTGCCTTATTTATTAAGAGCACATTAAAAAAAGAGGTGTGGGAAATATCTAGTGAAAGACTAAGGGCTAGGAGCCTGTCCGAGAGTAAGCCCTTAATCTTTTATTAAAGCAAAGTAGAATAATTAACAAGAAACATTCTATCAATTATACGTTTAGTTTCTTGGAGGGAAGATGCCTTCAAGAGCAATAATACAATTAAGTGTTGTATAAGGCTGCATAATAGAAAAGCTTTGGGAACCACCCGTATTATTAATTGCTACTGTCGTGTTGGTATTGGTATTGATAGTAAGTCCATCAATGGTGGTCACAACAGAGCCTGCATGCATATTCACATTAGGAGCGACTGAATTGTATACATTTCTACCCGTTGTTGCCAATGATGAACCAGAAGCCGTCGTTAGGCTTGCATTACCATTGTAAGCTTTCAATGTGGATGTTGCTGTAGCACCCGTAGCAACCGTTGAGGTTGATAAGGATGTTGCTGTACTTGCATGGCTATGAGATGGCAGTTGATTTATCCCTAATGTCGCACTCTCTTGCCCTCCTTTTTGCCCCATCCGATAAGAGGAATATCCTGGTGAATTGCCTTGATGTAAAGGTGCTCTCCCCCGCATATCAGGCAAGGCAAATGTTGTTCTACCATCACCACCATAGGTCGTACCTAGCAGAGAGAAAAGAGCCGTATAGTTTGAAATGGCTAACAATTGACCATCACACTTTGCCCATCCCCTAGGTGCATAGTTAAAAGCAACATAGCTAATTTCACCTAAATAAGGATCAGAACTTGCCAAAACAGTTGTGGTAATAGAAGAACCCAACATCATGGGTAGCAGTAGGCTAAACACACCTTTTTTTATTATATTTTTCATAAAATCTCTTTTTATTATATATGGCTTAAGTTAAATAATTATTGCAATTATTCTTAAAAGGACTCGTGCATTCATTTCTATGTTTTATCGTCTTATATTAGCATGTTTTACGCCACTTTATAGAAGTATAATTAAGAAAGAAAAATATACAATTTTAATAATAAATTCAGACACTTGAACGCAATGATTAAAAAAACATCATTACGTAATGTCCTTATCTAAACAATAGTGGACAGATATAACCATTACTATAAAGAGCCATGGTCAATAACGTCCATTTTTGGTTTTTATTTGAGGTAATAATGACTTACAGAAGGAAGACTTATCGCTTAACAAATAACGTTAACAATAAGTCTTGAGTTGAAATAGCTCTTTAATAACTAAAGATAATGCTTATTGATAGCCTACAAAACGTTTTTTAATAATAGTTTGACCTTCGTTAGATAAGCTCCAATTAATAAATCTTTTCACTTTAGCAGATGGTTTTCCATGTGTCAACAAATATAATGGACGGGTAATGGGGTATTCAGGATTATGGACACTGCCTTTTTGTTTTCCAATATCTAAGGTTTTAATACGCATTTTGTTATTCAAAAAAGCAAAACTGCGTTTCTATACCTATTGATTGTATATTAATCCACGCCACATTTTTCAATCTCATCAAAATACACTCGTTTACGGTAGTTAATCAAGCCATTCGTTGAAGCATCGTGGTTATCGACATCACCTGGCTTTGATAAGTCTTTTTGGATTTGACCAGCCAACACTTTGCCGTATTCTACACCCCATTGATCAAATGAATTAATATTCCAGATGACTCCCTGAACAAAGACTTTATGCTCATACATAGCAAGAATAGAACCTAATGTTTTTGGTGTCAATCGTTCAAAAATAATGGTATTGGTTGGCTTATTACCATCAAAAACCTTATGTTGAATCACTTCTTCTATCGTCTCTTTATCAAACCCTTGATGAGTCATTTCATCCACAGCTTCTGCGTATTTTTTACCTAACATCAGTGCTTTAGTCTGTGCTAGGCAATTAGAAAATAACACTCTATGATGCAAGCCTAAAGGATTTTGACTCAATGCAGGAATGAGAAAGTCAGCCGGTACTGGCTTAGTGCCCTGATGTAATAATTGAAAGAATGCATGTTGACCATTAGTCCCTGACTGCCCCCAGATAATAGGCCCTGTTAGATAATTGACCCGATGGCCATTACGATCAATGGTTTTGCCATTACTTTCCATATCAAGTTGTTGCAAATAATCGGGTAAACGCTCTAAGTATTGGCTATAGGGCATAATGGCATGGCTTTGGGCATCAAAAAAGTTGTTATACCAAATACCCAACAAAGCTAAAATAACAGGGATGTTTTTTTCTAACGGTGCTTTTTTAAAATGCTGATCCATATCATAGGCTCCCTCTAAGAGAGCCTCGAAGTGATCCATTCCTAAATACAGTGCAATAGTTAAGCCCACCGATGACCAAAGAGAATAACGCCCTCCGACCCAGTCCCAAAATTCAAAGGTATTAGCTTCATTGATACCAAACTTTTCTGCCAGCTCAATATTTGTCGTTACCGCAACAAAGTGTTTTTCTATGGCTTTTTCATTACCCACAAGATCCATAAACCACTTCCGAGCACTATAGGCATTAAGCATGGTTTCTTGAGTGGTAAACGTCTTAGATGCAATCACAAACAGAGTAGATTCAGGCTCTACTTGTTTAAGGGTTTCAACCAGATGTGTGGCGTCGGCATTTGAGACAAAGTAAGCTTTTAAGCCTCTTTGCGCAAAAGGTTTCATTGCCTCACACACCACATGAGGCCCCAAGTCAGAGCCACCAATACCAATGTTGACAATACTTTTTATTCTCGCGCCATTGTAGCCTCGCCACTCACCTGAACGAACTTGTTCCGAAAAATCTCTCATATGGGCAAGTACAGCCTTTACCTTAGGCATGACATTGCGACCATTGACTCGAACTGGTTTGCCTGAGCGGTTTCTCAAAGCAGAATGCAAAACACATCGATCTTCAGTCGAATTGATAGCTTCTCCAGCAAACATATTATCGCGCCACTCTTCAACATGCCCCTGCCGAGCCAGTGCAAATAGATGCGACATGGTTTCCTTATTAACCCTATTTTTTGAATAGTCGAGTAAGATATCATTTAAGCTTGCTGAAAACTCTTCAAAGCGTTGAGGATCATCAGCAAACATATCACGCATATGGACATCTTTTATACTTTCATAGTGTTCTTTAAGTGCCTGCCATGCCTTTGATTCAATTAAGTCCGTCATAGTGTCAGATATCCTATTAAGTAGCCAATAAAATTATGTTCTTATCATATAAAAAGCCATTCATATTAGCTAGTGTCCATCCGTAAATAGGATCATAGTAAAAATGGACACCAGCGACCTATCAGGCATAATTCCTAAATACCTTTCACTTAAAGCAAGTAAAAAGTGAAATTAATATTTGACTAATAAAAATATCACCCCTATAATATGCCCACTTTCTAGCTAATCGCTTCGAAGGACATCAAAATTTGGTATCTTTACCAAGTATAGCGTCCCCTTCGTCTAGTGGCCTAGGACACCGCCCTTTCACGGCGGTAACAGGGGTTCGAACCCCCTAGGGGACGCCACTTTTATTACCTTTTCTTGCTCTATTCAATAGTTTAGCCTTTCTTAAAAAATCAAAAAAAATTAGTTTACAATTCGCTTTTTTCTTATTTGTGTCTATAATTTTTTACTATGATCAAGACCATTAATAGTAAACAATTAAAGTTAGGTATGTATATTCATGAATTAAATTGTTCATGGATGGATCACCCTTTTACCCGCAATCAATTTAAAATTACTGAATCAGCCGATATTAAAAAAATCCACAATGTGGGCATTAAGTCATTAAAAATAGACACCGCTCTAGGGCTTGATGTAGTAGAAGAACCCATCATTTCTAAAACTATAGAAAACAACTCAAAGGGGTCTTCCAAAAAAACCAACCAGCAAACGCCTAAACAGCTCAAGCAAACCCGTACAGAAGCAAAAAAAATAAAAAGCCATGCTGAAGAAGCGATTTCTAATATCATGGCTGATATTAAATTAGGCCAGCAGGTCAAAATGGAGCAAGTAACACCTGTTATTGATCAAATGTCTCAGTCAGTATTAGAAAATCATAATGCTTTGCTGGGTTTATCTCGTATTCGTAGCATGGATACTTACACATTTGAGCACTCCGTTAATATTGGTGTATTAATGATGTCTTTTACTAAAAGTCGAGGCATGTCAGAACAACAGCTCCATGATGTGGGTGTCGGGGGCTTGTTACATGATATCGGTAAGGCGCTCACACCACCTGAAATTTTAAATAAACCCGGTAAGTTAACCGATGAAGAGTTTATTATTATGCGCCGTCATGTGGTTGATAGCCGTATCATTTTATCAAAGACTCCGGGGATCAATCAAAATGCCTTAGATGTTGCCGCACTACACCATGAAAAATTTGATGGTTCAGGCTATCCTGATGGTAAAAAAGGCGATGAAATCAGCCAAATAGGACAAATGTCTGCCATTGTGGATGTTTATGATGCACTGACCGCTGATCGCTGTTACCACAAAGGTCAAGATCCTTCTGTGGTGCTCAAAAGAATGCTTTCTTGGACAGGTAGCCACTTTAACCCGACCCTAATGCAAGAGTTTATTCATTGTGTGGGGATTTACCCACCCGCTACTTTGGTGATGCTCAGTAACCACTATCTTGCCGTTGTCACAGAAAATAATAAAAACCTATTAACACCGACTGTGATTGCTTTTCTTAATACCAAATCGCGTGAAACCATTGAGCCTAGAGTCATCAATCTCTCTGAACAAAAAAAACTCACCATTATCAGCTCTGAATCGGATCAAAAATGGCAGGTTGATCCACAAAAATACCTCGATATGATGTAAACCTATTTCCCAAAATCTTTATTTCAGCCAATTAAACATTAAAATTACTCTAAAAAAACGCTATAATGGGCTGTTTTCTAGCTCAAGACTTTGCCTGTCGACAAAATAGATACGATCAATTTATAAGAATTTTACTATAGAGCTTAATAAAAACACATTCTTACATTTTAGTTATTTGCTGTAAGAACCAAGAGAATATGTAATAACGCGTTGCTTTTAAGGGGGGAAGGCGCAATGTTTTGCAAGACAAAACATAAGCTATTATTGGCTTTGCTTCTTATTTTCCTTTTAAAGAATGCATCTGCCAATAATTTAGTACACATCAATATCTCGGATACATTAACAGCCGACGCTGCCTTTTATCTAGGGGATACTGATAAACCTGTCGTTTTGATTTTACATGGTTTTATGCTTACCCATAATTTTCCTGTAGTAAAGCGCTTGGCTGAATCCTTATATGACTCCGGCTATACGGTTCTCAGCCCTACCCTTTCCTTAGGGATCAGCCACCGAAAGAAAACACTGCCCTGTGAAGCCATTCACACCCACTCACTTGAACAAGATATTAAAGAACTCAGCCTATGGATTAAGTGGCTAAAAAAGAAAACCAAACAAAAAATTGTGCTAATCGGTCATAGTGCTGGTTCTCCTTTCTTAGCGTATTATCTTATGCATCATGCAGAGAAGATCATTCAACAAGTTATTTTTATTACTATGCCTGATATCGGCTCAACTCATAAAAACAGTCTGGTTAATATTAAAAAAGCACAACAATTATTGCAGGAAAAACCGAATTCAATTGATGAGTTTGAAATTTCTTATTGCAAAAAATACCCGTCTCTACCACAAAATTATCTGTCTTATTCACAATTAACAAAAAAGAACATAAGCTCTTATTTACAGAATATAACAATTAAACAATCACTTATTTTAGGCACGGAAGATAAAATCATCGATCATGAGTGGAATCAAAAACTGACACAATATAATATAGATATTACAACAATTAACGGTGCTGATCATTTTTTTGATGGTGAGTATGAGTTTGATTTGATGGATAGTATTGAAGCCATACTAAGTCATCCCAACAGCAATAAAAAACCTGCTCAACATACTGAAAAGAAAGCGAACCCGACAAGTTCTTCTATTAATACCTCAATAAAGCACATACCAACCAAAAGTCCTGAAAAACAAAATGAATTATAAAACCATGTCCATAAAAAGCTATGCCATTAGCTTCATATTACTGTATATTTTTGTTTTTTTAATCAGCAGTGTGATTGCTTTTGTAGACATTAAAGCACTGCAAGATGATATTTCACAAAATAATGCTCACAATGGCAAAGCTGAACTAATTGAAACAATAGAAAATTTAGTTAATAACTATAAAGAAGAAACCGTAAAGTTTTCACATTGGGATGAAGTACGCCAGCAATTAAACAACCCAGAGTTTTATCATTACTGGCAAACTCATCGTTTATTTAATTCAAATACCCTTCCTAATTATGTGAGAGAAGTTTCTATTTATGATGAATATGGCGATGCACTCAGTTCAGGAAAGTCCGGTACATTACCCAATAAAATTAATTGTGACAATGTCACAGCTTATTTTACAATCAGCAATTATAAGCCCATGCTTGTCACATTTTCCCCTATATATAAAGATAATGATGATGAGGATGTACTGGGTTATGTTGCCTTTAAGAGCGAGGTATTACCACAATTAAGCAGAATCACCCAATTTAATCATTTACAAAGCCATTCAATAAAAGCTCTGGTATCAAAGAAACATACGATAGAGACTCAGGATTTTATTGATTACCTTAGCTATAAAATACAATTAGATAATGAATCCATATTAATTTTCCAACAGGTTAATCATGTGTTTTTTAGAAACACCATTATTCTGGTGTTATTTGCCCTCTTCTTTTATTTTTTAATGAGTCGCTTTCTATCTCGCCCACTGCGTCAGGTATCTACTTATATTGATACACTAAAAAATCAGTCCACATTAGAAAATTGTGATGAGATATGCGAAGAATTAGATATCCAATTTCATATTACTGAATTAGAAAAAGTAAAGTATTCACTGTCTAAGTATCAACGCAAGTTAAAAACTGTCTATACGAACCTAGATGAAAAAAATCAGGAGCTATGGGAAATGGCTCATCATGATGCCTTAACCGGCGCATTAAATCGACGTGCTTTTGAAGAGCATTGGAATAGTATTAGCGAACTTTTTTCTGAAAGCCATTGCCATATTTCATTAATTATTTTTGATATTAATAATTTTAAAAGTATCAACGATACCTATGGCCATCCAATCGGTGACATTGTGCTTAAAAAATTTTCTTGTGCCTTACAAAAAGTATTAAGAAAAGGTGAAAAAATTTATCGTATCGGGGGGGATGAATTTGCCACCACCTTATACAATTGTCCTCCTGAGGATGCCATGAAAATTGCCCACCATTGTCAACAAGCAATTGGTAATATTTCTTTTATTAAACAGGGAATTAAAGAACCTGTACGCTCAAGTATTGGGGTTGCTCATAATGACACAGCCAATCCAAATAGCATTACCAACTTACTATGGCAGGCAGACATTGCCGTTTATGCAGCCAAAAAACCGGGCCAATCTCATGTGGTCACCTACTCAGATGAACTGAAAAATATATCCAACACCGTCCTATCCAGTAAAATTAATGATATTGTCTTCAATGCAATTGAACAGGGCAATAATATCACCATGTTTTATCAACCTATTATTAATCTCAGCAATGGCCGCCCAGACTATTATGAAGCTTTGCTAAGGATCAAAAATAACAATAAGATTATTTTACCCAATAAAGTCTTTCAGTTAACAGAAGCCCGAAAATTAGACTATGAGCTTGATACAGCTATTTTTAAGAAAATTGCTGACGATCTAAAGCGAGGAGTCATTCCATTGCATAGTGGTGTGTCTATTAATGTCTCTGGCCCTTCTATTATTAACCCTAAAATTGTGGATCAACTTGCTATTTTTATTCCCTTTTTAAAGCATTTTAAGATCATTCTAGAAATCACAGAGACATCCCTAATTACCAATATCAACCACGCCACCGAAAATATTACTCAGCTTAAAGAGTCTGGTTTTTTAATTGCTCTGGATGATTTTGGCAGTGGTTATTCATCCATCAGCTACCTATCAAGCATGCCTGTGGATATTGTTAAGTTTGACATTACCTTAATCAAACAACTCGAAGATGAAAAACAGTGTAGCATTATCAGTCATCTGGCCAAAATGATTATGGAAACCGATCATTTACTGGTTGCTGAGGGTATTGAAACTGAGGAAATTAAAGAAAAAATCAAACATCTTGGTTTTAATTATGCCCAAGGGTATTTTTATGGCAAACCTTCTCCTACAATCAAATAAGAATAATAACTAACAGCATTCGCAACTGATATTATTGATACTCATTCTTATACAACAAGGAGTGTTTTATGGATCGTCATCTCTCTCTTTCTCAGGCCGCACGCCTTATTGGTGTTAAACGCGGTGATATTCAGAAAAAAATTCAGGCCAATGAACTGACGGTAATGGAAGGTACGGTTGTCCTTTCTGATTTAAAAAAAGCTTTTCCAGATGCTATTTATGAAGATAATAGTATGCTAGAAAAAGTGGAGAAATTTATGCAAGATGCGGTGCATAAAATGGCTCAAAGTGAACGCGAAGGTGCTCGGCTTGACGCTTTAAGTCGACGCATAGTAAAAGTAAATCAAGAACTGGCAGCAGAACGTCAGCGAAGCAGGCAACTTGAGGAACTAATTGATTCACTCCGTCAGGAACTCATAACACTGAATAACAAAGGTATTGATGAACCTTTGCATAACACTCAACAGTGGCTCGATGAGCAACTGTATATCCTGAATCATAATCAATCTCAAACACCAGTCGCACAATTAGAAAAACAGATACAACAGTTTATGTTACCTCATGTACGCCTCTTACCCAGTCGCCATGATTTTATTTCAGATAAATCTGAAACCTTATTAGAATCAGCCTTACGCTCAGGTTTAGCCGTTGATTATGGTTGTAATAATGGTAAATGTGGCAAATGTAAGGCTCGCTTAGTTTCTGGTCAGGTAGAGAAAATGGGGCATCAGGATTATGTGTTTCCTGAAAATGAAAAGCAGCAGGGCTATATTCTCACTTGCTCAAATACGGCTGTTACTGATATTACTCTGGAAACAGAAGAAGCCATCAATACAGAGGATATTCCTTTACAAAGCGTCACAACAAAAGTAAAACACATTGATAAGCAACATGCGCATGTTGCCATACTCACCTTAAAGACCTCTCGCAGCCAGCGCTTAAGATTTCTCTCGGGACAAACAATAGAGCTGAGTTTGAATAATCATCAGCATGATAATGGTCAGCCCATCAATGCCGAATATTCTATTGCCAGTTGCCCTTGTGAACCAAGCAATCTTGAATTTCACATTCCCATTAAGGACGATGAACCGTTTGCTCATGCTGTTTTACATAAGCTTAAGGAAAATGAATCCATAACTCTAAACGGACCTCATGGTCATTTTATTTTAAATGAAGACTCACCTAATTCACTTATATTTATTGCTTGGGATACTGGCTTTGCATCAATAAAAAGTTTAATGGAACACGCAATGTCTCTGGACAAAGCCGAAAGCATCCATCTTTACTGGTTCACAACAAAAATAGACTACCACTACAAAGATAACCTCTGCCGTGCATGGAAT
The DNA here is from genome assembly GCA_015488755.1 of Gammaproteobacteria bacterium. Lineage (GTDB taxonomy): Bacteria > Pseudomonadota > Gammaproteobacteria > GRL18 > GRL18 > GRL18. The sequence goes on from WFNB01000097.1 coordinate 15,792, forward strand.
GATGCCTTGGATAATTTTACCTACACCCGCATTATGAGTGAGGCAAAGATAAGCACAATTACAGATAGGCTCATACAGCATTTACATTATGACCATCCTCATTTATTGAATTTTGATTTTTATATTTCTGCACCAGGGCATCTAAATCACCAACTTAAGCCTACACTATTGGCTGAGGGAGTTAACAGTCAAAATATGCATTTTGAGCAGATATTTCATGGTCAAGAAGTGACTCTTGAGTGACATAAGCGATCAATCAAGCATCTCATATTCTTATGAATTGTTGTTAACAGAAGCATGCTGTTGATCTATCCCTATAAGAACGCTCTGGGTTAAAAATAATAACAAATCTTATTGTTTAGAACAGGTGGAATGATTTTTTGTTTCAGATAAAATAGTTAACCCGCCACGGATGACCACCGCTACAATGAAAACACCAATCAATAAATCAGGCCATGGAGAACTGAGCAGATAAACCAGAAAGCCAGCAATAATAACACCTGTATTAGCGATGACATCATTTTTAGAAAAAATCCAGCTGGCTCGCATATGAATTTCACCCTCTTTGTGCTTGTTGATCAGGATCAAACAAATGATATTGGCAATCAGTGCAATAAAAGAAATAATGATCATTAATTGAGATTGTGGTTCATGCCCCATAATAAAACGGCGACCAATTTCCAGAAGCAATAAACTGCCAAGAATGATCTGAAAATACCCACTTAAACGAGCTGCCTGCTCTTTTTTTTCATAAGCTTTACCAATAGCATAGATACTGATGATATAAACTAGGGAATCGGCCAGCATATCAAACGAATCAGCAATCAGACCTGCTGATTGCCCTACAATACCCGCAAAGAGTTCGACAAAGAACATAATACTATTAATAGCAAGCAGGATATAAAGAAGACTCTTCTGCTCATTATTTTTTATTTCTACTTCACAACCACAACCTGACATGTATTTGAATTCCTATTATGAATACATTAATTAATTTTTATGAGATTTTGGCATGGAATCTGTTTGAAAATCCTTATTTTGGACTCCAACACGACAACGACCAGAGTCACGTAGCAACATACGTTTTTGGAATCGTTTTAAATCCTGTGCATACTGACCATCAGGATCAGGGATCATTAAAATCGTCTGATAAAGGTGTTTCAGGTAGTCCGTGGACATGACAAGGCGATGATATATCCAGCGTCCATCTTTCGAGGCACTTAATAAGCCTGTTTGTTTAAGAATTTTAATATGCCGTGACAATTTGTATTGTGGCTCTAACAAAGAATCAACGAACTCACAAAGGCAGGCTTCCTCATTCGTTGTACTGAGTATACGGATGATCCTTAAACGGATAGGATCAGATAATGCCTGAAAAATTGTTTCAGCTTGAATATCTATTATATGCATAGTTGCATAATAGTGCATATAATAAAGAAAATCAATATTAACTGCTTGCTACGCTCTTGTTAATGACAATCAGGATCATATTGAGTAAATTTATCCCTTTCATACTCAACTTGTATAGTTGTATGCTCAATACTGAAATCATCATGTAATTTTTTTTGAATCGTCATCAGGAACTGATTATCTAATTGCTCAGTTTTTACAATTAAGTGCACGGTCATTGCTGTAACTGTGGTGCTGATAGCCCAGATATGTAGATCATGAAAGGAAAGTACTAGCTCCTGTTTATCTAAGTAATGTTTAATAGCCTGCACATCAATATTCTCAGGCACTGCATCAATGGAAAGATTGAATGAATCCCTTAGTAACCCCCACGTGCCAATTAAAATAATCGCTACAATAACAAGGCTAATAATGGGATCAATGACCTGCCACTGGGTTTGTAAATAAATAAAACCAGCAATCGCAACCCCCAGAGAAATACCCGCATCGGCGGCCATGTGTAGAAAAGCCCCTCGGATATTTAAGTCATGCTTCTGCTCAGAAATAAACAATAATGCAGTAATGGTATTAATAACGACGCCAATTAAAGCAACAATAATCACGGTCATTCCAGCAATTGGCTGTGGTTCATTGAAACGACTGATCGCCTCCCAGACAATCCCGCCCAAAGCAAGTAATAGGATAATCGCACTGGCAACCGAAGCAATAACGGTAATTTTACGATAGCCATAGGTTCTTTTTTCACTAACAGGCTTTGCTGAAAAATAAAAAGCTCCCCATGCCAAGAGCAATCCTAAGACATCACTTAAGTTATGCCCCGCATCAGCCAATAAGGCCAGCGAACTGGCTAGGACACCATAAACGGCTTCGATAACGACAAAGATAACATTTAAAGCAATACCAATAGCAAAGGCTTTATTATAGTTTTTTGTGGAATGTGTATGATGATGAGACATTAATAACTCATTATTTATTGGGCTTGATCAATGATTTGAATTGAGATCGCTTCTACCTCATCAGCGACTTTTTTTAAGGAAGCCGAATCAGAAAGAGAAGCTAATAAAGCACTGGGTTTGATCATACCAATTTTAGTTTCACCATGATCTTCATAAATTGAAATGCGGCAGGGTAAAGCCATATTCAGACTCATATCATTTGTGAGTACCTCTTTCGCTTTATGTGGGTTACAAACTTCAAATATACGGCATTCATTACTAAACTCAACACCCTTTTTATTGAGCGTTTCTTTAATATTATGAATATGTAAGACACCAAATTTATGATCAGTGACCGCTTTTTGTAAATCATCTGATGCTTGCTCGATTGATTTACTGGTAGTGACAATGTATTTCATATTTTGTTCCTTTTTTGGTTCTTCGCTGTTTTAAGTGGGTAACTTAAATTTGTCTTAAATAGTTGATAATTTGCCAAGTTTCCTGCTCATTTAACAGATTTTTAAATGCAGGCATTGGTGAACTTATTGGTGCCCCGCCTTCTGAGATAGTCCAATTTAAGTAAGCATCACTGGCCATAGGCATTTTACTAAAGGCTGCAATATTAGCAGGTCTTGGTGTCAAGTTAATACCTGCTGGTCCATCACCAAGACCACTTTGTCCATGACAGCTAGCACAGTTTGTCTGGTAAAGTTTTTTACCTCTATTGAATGCCTCTGCTGTATTGGACTGAATCGAGTTTACAGTATTTTGATAGGATGATGGAATACCATTTTGCATCACAAAACGATGCCGTTGCATGGACATGTTCATGCAACGGCCATTCATCATTCCCATGTGTTTCTGGTCATTCATCATCCCCATACGGTTCTGACCATTCATCATTCCCATTCGATTCCGACCGTTCATCATACCCATACAGTTCTGAGTGTTCATCATAGCCATTTTATTTGAATTATTTTGCCTAGTATCAGCAAATGAGACCGACTGAAACATTGATATTAACAGAACGCTGGAGCAAAGAGTTACTATTTTATTTTTCATGATAATTTCCTAATTGACAATATTGCATACGACTAATTTTAATAGCTAAATTCGTCTATTTGTTTATAAATTCCTTTATTATCGGATATTTTCCTTCATTTTTTCAAATTGTGCCTGATCGATTTCACCACGAGCACATCTTTTTTAAGTATGTCTAAAGCGCTTGATTGATTATTTTGAGTGATCTCATCAGCATTATTTTGACCACTAAATACCAACTTCATAATGACAATAATTACCATTATTATTAATACGAAGAAAAAGAGGCTAATAAAAGGAACAGGATCGCTAAAAATTTAAACATTATTTGAATCCTTATCTTATAAATAAATCCGACGTATAAACAGTAAGTTAACGCTGGAGAAAATTGTTAAGAAATTAGACTCTGGGTGGTTTGGTGAGTGGTTGGCCGTTGAAAGAACGGTAAGATGGATCTGAGGAAAAAATAATGGCATGCACATCTGTGAAATCAATGGCAGGAAGACTAAAGCTGATATAAAGCAAACGAGCATTAGCTGAACAATTTACATCACAATTGTTTGTGTCAGCACTGGTATGCAATTCTTTTTTTGAGTATTCTCTATCTGAGGTGCTACTATTGCTAAATTGAATATCAGCTGAAGCATTGATTTCCTCTGTAGGCACATTAAACAAATAACCACACTCATCTACCGCCCAAGCAAAATTGCTGAACAAAATATTGGCAATTAAAAATTGTATGATGAGGTGGCGTATAAACATAATCGTTGTTTAAGGTTTCACTTATTCCATTTTAAGAGAACATATAATTAAGAGGTCAGCATCTAATTAATATTTATTCTCATTTCAGCGTTAATACTTGCATAATAGTACAAGTGGGCTACTTATGCAATTTGTTTTCATTTTACTTTTTTGAGCTTTAAACCTAAACAAATTAGTTACATCGTAGCGAGGACAATTAAAGTTCTGTAAATTCAAGTCGTTATAAATTATTATTCAATTCTATTTTTTAATTCTTCCCGATCAAACCACCAATTATCCTCACCCACAATAGCACCAACAACTAAACTCATTCTAGGCAAGAAGACATCCGGTTCTCTCAATTGTAGCTTATCCATCCAGACATCTAAGCCCATTTGTGTTTCAACCTTACTATGGCGCAATGCAACTTTAGCAATCATATTAGAGGTCAGAACTTTTAGGTCATCCCGTTTTTTACCTGTAGTACGTTGGTCAACAATAAAATGAGCCGTAATGGCAGCCAAAGCAGCACCATCAGCATCATCTGTAGTTTCATTAATCACATTATTAAGCATATTAATGCTGTATTCTGGCTCTACTGGATAAGTCACAGAGAGCCAAACACCATGTCCCAAAGCAACAATAGAGGAAGGCTGTTCTGTTTGGTAGAGCATGTCACAGGCTTCAATGGCTAATTGCCATTCTTCATGGGCAATACAGACATCAAAAGCAGCTTTGGCATGGTTCCAAACATCACTCATCTGTGTCATACCCAATTCAGCATTGGCCAAATCTAAGAGTAATTTTGCTCGTTGCATGGGCTCTACAACTGCCGGTAAGGCATCCAATTGCTGTGATAATTCGCTTACTTTTGCAGCCAGAAATTCACGTGATTCTTTAGCATCTGAGGTTTCAATAAAATTTTCTGTTTCACTGGTCTGATTCATGCAAACTCCGCTATTTTATAAAAAGGATCTTTTTTGTGTTTATATCAGTATAATTAACTCAACTGATCTATTTAGGTTCAATATTTATAAAAGTTTGGGGCACAAAAGAGTTGATTCAAGTGCAGGAAATAGTATGACAGAAAAATTAATAGCAACACATAAGATAATTGATGCCGTGGATCAGATCATTATTGATACAGGCACTTATCAAGCCATTGATTTATTATTACATTATAATTTTTTAAGCTATGGTCATTATGAGCAATGGCGCACAGGGAAAATTCAATATCTTTGTAATGTCTTAGATAATCAAAAAAGGGATGCTATTTTTCATTGTCTGGAAAAAGCAGAACACTATGTAAAATCACTTAAGATGCTCCCTGAAAAAATTACGTTTCAATCATGGCAGGCACATACAAGCAGTCCGTTATTTCTATGTTTAAATGATAATTATTTTAGCGACTTGTTATCTTATCAGTATCTTAGACAAAATAGTGATGATCAAATGGATCTTTTCTTTGATAATCAAGCACTAACAACGAGCAAAGAACTCAAACAGGCATTAATTGATAGAAATATCAAAATGGCCAACCAAAAATTACAAGAACTTTATAATATTGACCCACACAATACGATCCTTGACGGAGCCAGAGAATTACTCGATCATTTAGTCAATGCCATTGAGGAGGAGGAAATTGAAGATATTAAAACAGAACTAAACTATTTACTTGATGAGTTAAGCCCCTTGGCACAGAGTATATTATCTGCTCAAAAACGGGATTATTTATCCTTTTTCTGGTATCGTTTAGCCAGACAAATAGATGACTCATGTTATGATGAGACAGAGCCTTATTTGCATTCTGCCTTTTGCTTTGCACAAATACCTGATTGGCCCGCAAGTATTGGCCGATTTGAAGCAATGCCAAAATTAAAGCAACAAGCTGAGCTTTTTAAGCAGTATCTTATCAGCTTAAATAAACACGAAAAACAAAGTAAATACATCCCCTTTGTCTGTCAGTTTTTCTGGCAATTCCCCGATAATGATCCAGCTATTTTTATGCATCAGGATCCTAGTTTAAAAACACTATGGCAGCATTTTCTTGATGATAAAGAAGAGCATACGCAATGGACTAATGAGATATTCCCAAGCTGGCTATTAATCTCTAACTTAGGTATGAGCCATTATTCTTATGCTGATAAAAATGCCCCCGAAGATTTTCTCTTATTACAAAAACTGATTTTATCCGAACTCAAAGAGAAAACACCGAATATCAATTTAAGAAAACAAGTAAATGCTCACTCTTGTGCACTATTAGAATATTATCTTAAACACAGTGCGACTAATGTTTAAATTCAGGTGGAATAGGCAAATTGGAGAGATCAGGCTTTATATCACCATCAATATCACCATTTTTTAATTGAAAAATATAAGCCAATACCTGAGCCACTGCAACATACAAGCCTCCAGGAATTTCATAACCAATTTCCACAGAATAATAAATTGCCCGAGATAATGGCGGAATTTCCATTACAGGAATGTCATGAGCCTGAGCAATATTACGGATTTGCATAGCGACCAAATCTGCTCCTTTGGCCAACATAATTGGTGCTCCAGAACCCTCTGGATCGTATTGCAAAGCCACGGCAAAATGGGTGGGATTGGTGATGATTACATCGGCCTTGGGTACATCACCCATCATACGTTGCATGGCCATTTCGCGTTGTAATTGTCTTTGGCGGCTTTTTATTTGTGGATTACCATCAGAATTTTTAGACTCATCTTTGACTTCCTGCTTAGTCATTTTTAATTGTCGGGTATGGTTCCATATTTGGTATGGTACATCAATTCCCGCCACAATAATCATCCCTAAGGTGACTAATAAAAATTGCCAAGTAACCAGTTCCATCGCATGAATAAAGGCACTGGGGAAGGTCTCTTGTGATAAACCATACAATTCATCTCTAGCCTGCCAGATAAAATAAACCGCAATACTTCCTAGTAATAATATTTTTAAAATACTTTTAACCAATTCCACCATACCTTGAGTACCAAACATTTTTTTGATGCCCTTTATGGGACTTAATTTGCTTAGTTTTGGTACTAAAGACTCAGTTGAAAAATTAAAGCCGCCAAGGATGGCACTGGATAAAATCGCCGTGATCAACATAACAATAAACAAGGGCATGAGTGCCACTAACATTGCAGCAAGTTCCGCTTTAAAATGAATAAATAATTGTTCAGGTTGAAATAGGGTGGCACGCTCAACCGAGAAGTTATGGCGCATAATATTAGTGATTGTCTCAATCATATCCTGCGCAAATATCATCAGACCAATAATGGCAGAAAGCAGCATAAACAAGGTGGTCAACTCTTTAGAACGTGGTATTTGGCCTTTTTTACGGGATTCTGATTTCTTTTTCCCCGTGGGTTCTTCTGACTTATCTTGACCATCTGCATTTTCTGCCATTAGAAAGTACCTCTAGTCGCAATGCTCATAAAATTAAGCGTAACAACATCAGACAAAGCATCTCTTAGTGATGCACTACTTACACTAAGTTGCAATATATCCTGTATTAATTGGAATACTTCCGTCATTATTGTTTCAAAATGAGGTACTAAAGTTGGCAAAGTGACATAAATAATAGCAAAGGCCAAAATAATGGTAATAAGAAAACCCACCGAAAAAGGATTAAGCTGAGGAGAGGCTTTAGACATCACGCCAAAGCTCACATTAACCATTAATAGAGCAGTAATAGCAGGCAAGACAATCATGACAGCACTAAGAAACATATGACTGCCCCAATTTACTAAGAGCCAATAGCCTGTCGTTGAAATACCACCTGCCCCAATAGGAAGCAAGTAAAAACTATTAAGCACTTCGCGGATTAAAATAAGATGTCCATCAAGTGCCAGATATAATAAGGTCGCTAACATCAAATAAAGTTGTCCGACTACCGTCACTTGCACCCCATCTTGTGGACTGTTCATCATAGAAAATCCCAGCCCTGCCTGCATGGCTAAAATATGCCCCGACATGACAAAGATATTAAAGGCCAATTGCAAAGCAAAGCCCATAATGGCTCCAATAATCACCTGATGGATCAGAATAAGCACAGCTTGAGCACTAAGAAAATCAACCAAAGGTAAGGGCGGTAAAACAGGCGTGATCACTAAAGTAATAGCAATAGCCATTGCCACACGAAATTTAACTGGGATGGATTTGGCTGAGAAAATAGGAGCCACTAGCATCATGGCACTGATACGGGTAAAAGGCCAGATAAAAGCCCCCACAAAAGCGGTAATTTCAGCCGTCGAAAAAACAGGCGTAGCAAACATAGACTAACTTAACCGCCACTTAAATAGATAGGAATATTAATAAACATTTGATTCATATATTCCATTAAGCGTCCCAGCATATAAGGCCCTGCATACATTAACACGCTAAAGGTTACTAATAATTTAGGAATAAAAGTCAGTGTTTGCTCATTGAGTTGTGTTGCTGCTTGAAACATACTGACCATTAAGCCCACAACCAGTGCGGGGATCAGAATGATCAGCAATAGGGTAATAATGAGATAAACCGCCCCTTGTAATACATCTAATATTGACTCTGGTGTCATAACACACTCCTCACAGCTCAAATAACAGTTAAATATAATAGCTCGAAGCCAATGTCCCCATAATCATTGACCAACCATCAACCAAGACAAATAACATGAGTTTAAATGGCATCGACACAATAAGCGGTGACAACATCATCATTCCCATTGACATTAAAACACTGGCCACTACCAAATCAATAATTAAAAAAGGAATAAAAATAAGAAAGCCTATGGTAAATGCTGTTTTTAGTTCACTGGTCACAAAGGATGGGATCAGCACCGAAAAGGGGACTTCTGCGGGTGTCTTATAAGGGCCTTTTTTAGCAATTTCAGAAAACATGGTTAGGTCTTTTTCTCGTGTTTGTGCCAACATAAATTCATGCAAAGGAATAGAGGCACGCTCAATGGCTGTTTCTACGCCAATTTGTTCATCAAGGTAAGGCTTCACACCATCAGCATACATTCGGTCAAATACCGGTGCCATAATAAAAAAAGTCATAAAAAGCCCTAAGCCAACCAGAACCTGAGCAGGAGGTGCCTGCATTAAACCGGTTGCCTGACGTACAATGGCTAAGACAATAATAATGCGAGTAAAAGATGTCATCATTAATAACATAGAGGGCAGCATAGTGATCACGGTCATAAAGACCATCGCCTGAATGGTGACCGACCAATTTTGATCACCATTAGCCGCCGTTGTCATAGTCACTGCATTAAGAGCGGGGGCTGACCAAGAAAAACTTGGTGCTATTAACAAAAATAAGCAACACAGTAATGACACAGCAGAATGTGATTGGCATCTAAAAAAGAGATAAGAGCAATGCTTTATTTTCATAATTAAAGTCTAACCTAATGAGACTGTTTATTTTTTAGAATTTGGGAAAATGTAGCTGCCAATGATGTGCTATCGTTGGCTACTATATTGCTATCAGCTTCATCAATAGGCTCATCTAGAATATGCAAAGTATTAATATGTGTTGCCGTCATACCCACCAAAAGCTGTTGTTTACCCACTTGAATAATACTGATCTTCTCTTTATGGCCAAGATTTAAAGTCGCAATAATTTTTAACTGGCTCTGAGTAGAAAAATTGCTATAACCTACTTTTTTCATAAACCAAGCAAGCATAAAAATAAGCAATAAGATAAAAATCAATACCAATGAAACTGTTAATGCATCCGCATTTTGAGTGCTCTTTATTCCCAGAGCAGTGGGCTTAGCAGAATCTTTTTTAAATAGAAATAAGCTTTTTTGCTTTTCTCCAGCATCACTTTTTATACTTGCCTCAAGCATCTGAGTTTTATTGTCTACACTATTTTCTTGTGCAATATTTTCTTCTGGAAGTGATTCTTGAGAATAAACAGGCATAAAGACTAAAAATAATAAACCAATGAATACAGCCATCAGTATTTTTTTATTCATGGAATACTTTTGATTTAAAAAAATACGCACGACAGTCATCATTATTTTAGTTTTTTAATACGTTCAGCAGGGCTGATAACATCAGTTAATCGTATACCAAATTTATCATTCACCACAACGACCTCACCATGAGCAATAAGAGTCCCATTTACTAACACATCCATCGGTTCACCGGCCAATCGATCCAACTCAATAACAGAACCCTGATTTAACTTTAATAAATTGCGAATGCTGATCTTGGTACGCCCAATTTCCATAGAAATATCAACAGGAACATCTAAAATGACATCAAGGTTAATTTCTTCGTCCGATGGCAAAGCATCATCTTGTAAGTTTTCAAAACCCGCAGCTTCTGAGTCTGCCTGTTCATTCATTGCCTCTGCCCATGGATCTTCTTCAGCATCAGCGCTTTGTGTTTCATCATTCATATTGTCTATCCAACTATGACTTAATTTTTTACCATGATTTTACGATGGTTTTACGATTGCTTTCTAAAAATGGTTGTTTATTGCCATGTATTTATTTGGCTAATGCTTTGGGTTGTTCTTTAACATTTTTTGCTGAAAAGCCTTCATCAAGAAAAGGAATTCCTGTTTCAAGATGCGTAGGACGCTCTGTTTTATCTATAATTTTAATAGCATGGTGGCCTCGATGGATACCATGATGTGCTTTAAATACAGGAATATCTTCAGCAAACACATTTACTTCATCCTCAAGAGTAATCGGGATAATATCTCCAGCCTTAAGATTCACAACGTCTTGTAAGGTAATAGCCGTCTTTGCTAGGATGGCAGAAATACCAACATCGGCCGATTTAATCTCATCACTCAGCGCTTGACTCCAACGTTCATCTACATCACTTCTATCACTTTGTATACCCGCATCCAATAATTCCCGAATAGGCTCCAACATAGAATAAGGCATAGTAATATGAATATTGCCACCACCACCTTCAAGTTCAACATGTAAACTGCTGACCACGACCACTTCGCTTGGGCTAACAATATTAGCAAATTGAGGATTGACTTCTCGGCTATTAAATTCAAACTCCATAGGCATCACCGGTTCCCATGCTTTAACAAGATCTTCAAAACACAGTTCCATAAACATGTGGATCACTCGTTGCTCGGTCGGGGTAAACTCACGACCTTCGATTTTGGCATGAAACTTTCCTTCACCACCAAAAAAATTATCAACTAAAATAAACACCAGTGTCGGTTCAATAACCAGTAATGCCGTACCACGCAGAGGCTTTATTTTAACGAGATTTAAGCTGGTAGGAACAAATAAGGTGTGAATATATTCACCAAATTTCAGTGTTTGAATACCGCCCACTGATATTTCAGTTGAACGGCGTAATAAATTAAACATACTGATACGCAAATAACGGGCAAAGCGTTCATTGATCATCTCCAGAGTGGGCATACGCCCACGAACAATACGATCTTCACTATTAAAATCATATTGTCTGGCAGAACCATCTTCTTCTTCTTCATTGGTATCGACATCACCATCATCGACACCATGCAACAATGCATCAATTTCTTCTTGTGAAAGTAAATCGGTCACTATTGACCCCTATTATAAGTGCTTGTTTTCACTAATTATTACCTAAACTATTGCATAACAAAGCTGGTAAAATAAATATTGTCGATACCTTTAGGTGCTTTGTGCTGTTTTAAAATGGTGTTAATCGTTTCGATTAACTCTGCTCGTAATTGCTCTTTACCTTCTGGAGTTACCATTTCTTCATATTTCTGACCACTAAGTAATAAGACAATCTCATTACGAATGACCGGTAAATGCTTCTTTACCATCGCATAAGATTTTTCACTACTGGTCGCCACTTCTAAACCGACCTGCATAAAACGTGCTTTACTTTTGCCTTCAAAATTTAACACAAAGTGAGGCTCCAATGGCCAATACGATACCTCAGTAATTTCCTCACTATTGCCCTCTTCAGAGTTCGTCTTAGCATCACCATCGGCAGTTTGAGACGCTTCAGCAGGATCACTTGCTTCATCAAAAAAGCCCATCATAAACATACCACCTACGCCACCAACAATAAGTAGGACAAGTACGGCAACAATAATAATAATCAGTTTTTTCTTTGATGATTTAGGGGCATCTTCACCGCTGTCTAAATCCAGATCTTCATCAGCCATGCTAAAATCCTGTTAAAAGTTAGAGTTTGTATTATCTTTATTTCCTAAATACATAAAAAACAAAGCAATTTTTATTCCAAAAGCAGAAACAGCTCATTATACAGCGTTCTAAAAGCACTTAATAACAACTATTAATATCTATTTCTGCCAAAAAAATGACACCTACCAGTAAAGTTATTGACTCGTTTTCATATCTAATGCTTTGGTATCTAGTTTAACGTCTTGAGTTTGATTTGTTACTGTTTGCACAGCTCTTTTTTGAACATTATCCACCTTTGATTGCAAGGTGCTAAATTGTCTGATCCATGGACTTGATTTTTGTATTGACTCAGGTAAACGCTCAACTTCATCTTTGGCATTTTGATAGCTATCAAAACTACCATATAATAAAATATAATTAGCAATGACTTTATTATTTTGTTTGCGCTCAATTTTTTGAATATAAAGCGCATTTTTTTGCAACAAGGCATTACTGGCTAAGAGTTTATCTTGCGTTGCCTGCATACTTTTTTTATTAATCCCAGTTTCTAGTTGCAGAGTATAATAGGTTTTTGGTTGTTGTTTAAGCCAATTTAAAGGTTCTATTGAGCCATGCTTTGCCAACTTAGCCTTCTCTATTCGTTTTTTGGGGGTTTGAACTGTTTTTTTAGCCTTGACAAAATACGCATCAACCAACCCACCCTCTCTGCTCATTAATAAATAGTTATTTTTTGTACCCGAAATATTGCTTAATAAGGCTAAATTATATTGTGCTCTTATATCACCCTTTTTAGCTAATGGTAGCCATAATTTTCTGGCTTGGGCATAATTTTTTTCTTGAAAGTATTTAATGCCCTGCTCTATTATTGTCTGATTATCAGATTCCGTAGTGCCTGCATAAACGATTGTATGCCACCCTATGATTAGCAGCACAATAGCAATAAAAAAAGGTCGTACATTGTTTCTCATAAAAGTTTCTCATAAAATTTTTACATCACTGTTTATTTATAGAATATGGTCAATTATTTAATGCAACTTCATCTTATGGGCTAATGATTTTTCTGCTTTAAGTGCCTCTTCTAAAAGCTCTTTTAAAAACACATTTAATTGTCTTTTCTCATCAATTTGCAACATATGCTGATTGGGATAAACCTTGGCTGATTGAATGGAATAGGCACCTTCATAGGCGATCACTTCAATAACACAGGCATCATGACACACTCGCAATTCCATAGTAATGCATGATAATGGTAACGACGATACCTCCGATGGAGAACTATCATGAGATAAAGACTGCCTAAGGGAAATAATACTCGTATACTTAAATTGTTCAACCACCTCGAAATAGATACCAGAAACCGCTAATGTCATCGTTTCACCCACTGCTAAACAAGACAATTGTGCACTTAAACGCATAAAACGACGATAGTTGGCTTCATATAAGCCCGTTGGTGTGGTAATACGATGTGTTGATTTTTTAATTGTATGTGTCATTAAACAATAGGCTATTGGTTCATTAAATACTCAATCATTAATACGAGCTCGCAAGCGTAATTGAGCCTGACTTAACAATTGACTCACCCGTGATTCACTCACTCCCATAAGCAAACCCACTTCTTTTAGGTTCATCTCAGTATCATAATACAATGACATCACCATACGTTCACGCTCAGGAAGCCCAGCAATTGCCTGCGCCAGACGTTGCTGTAATTCATCTGCCAACACTTCATTGACAACATTTTGTTGCCGGTCTTCAAAAATACCCAGACTATGCGTGTCATCAGAGCCAAGATCATCAAAACTTAACATACGGCAGGAATTACCGTCCATTAATATCTGATAGTATTCATCCAAGCTAATACCCATTTCCTGAGCAACTTCAATGTCTCTGGCATCACGCCCCGTACGACGTTCTATTTCCTGAATACTGGCGCTTAAATCTCGGGCTTTTTTATGCACCGATTTAGGCGCCCAATCACTGCGTCGCACCTCATCAAGAATGGCTCCACGAATACGGATCGTCGCATAGGTTTCAAATTGCGCCCCTTGTTTGGGATCATAATTTTTACCAGCGCTAAGCAGACCAATTAAGCCCGATTGGATGATATCATCAATATGTATGTCCGCAGGCAAACGCGCTGACATATGATAAGCAATCTTCTTAACCAACGGAGCATATTTTTCCACCAGTTGATCAGCAATGTGTTTACCTTGCGATGAATACATATTATTTGGATGCAATCCCTATTATTATACGACTGTATATTACTCATGTGCTCTTAAATAACAAAAAATTAGCATAAATGATTTTAAAGTGCTTTTTTATGTTATTTAAAACCATTTATGCCAATTTTTTTGGCTGACGGCTCTCTTAAATAACAAAAAATTAGCACGAATGATTTTAAAGTGCTTTTTTATGTTATTTAAAACCATTTATGCCAATTTTTTTGGCTGACGGCTCTTGTGAGTATAACAGATAGCACAAAATATACACCTTCATAGGACACATTCAAAAAAATTATCTTTATCTATTATTTGAGTAGTCAGTCAATATAAAAAAACAGATAAAAATGCTACTATGCTCAGAGAAATAAACCAATCCAACCAGAACTCAGGTAATCTAAGTAGTTAACATATCACCTAATGGCAATAAGAGAATGATTAAATGAAAGCTTATATTCTGCAGATTTTACTTGTTACCTATCTGTTAAGTAAGCCGACAAATAGCAGTGCAGAGATCATCACCGATGGTAGTGTCGGCACA
Organism: Gammaproteobacteria bacterium; assembly: GCA_015488755.1. GTDB lineage: Bacteria > Pseudomonadota > Gammaproteobacteria > GRL18 > GRL18 > GRL18. The sequence goes on from WFNB01000097.1 coordinate 30,799, forward strand.
GCTCAAACACTCTCCGGACCTCATTATATCATTGGACAAGAACTAGGCACTCGAGCAGGTAATAACCTGTTTCATAGTTTTAAAAGCTTTAATCTCAATACAAGTAATGGTCTTAGTGAAAGCGCTACCTTTACTGGCTCTGCCGATATTAAGAATGTCATTAGCCGTGTGACAGGGGGGGAATTATCAACTATTAATGGTTCATTAACGTCTGAAATAGGCCAAGCCAATTTTTATTTTCTAAACCCTGCTGGGGTAATATTTGGTGAACAGGCCAAAATTAATGTCCCTGCAGCCTTTCATATTAGCACAGCCAATGCATTACGCTTTAGCGATGGTACTATCTACTATAGCGATTCAAGCAAGCCAAGCACTTTAGGTATTGCCCAACCAGAAGCCTTTGGTTTTTTAAAACCACAACAAGACAGCACCATTGCCGTTAATGGCAGTCAGCTAAATTTTACCCAAGGGAGTCAAGTATCGGTTATAGCCAATACTATTTTTCTAACAAACAGCCTTATTAACAACCCTGAGGGGAACCTCTATTTATTTGCCAACGGCAGTCAAACAGCTTATGTCAACTTAAATCCACCATTATCTCAACAAGCCAACGGTAGTTTTATTGCTAATTCAAGCTTGGTAAACACCTCTGGTAATGGTGCAGGAAACCTAGAGGTAGGTGCTAAGGATCTCTTACTTAATGGTGCTATTTTTTTAAACTCCAATCTCGGTTCAAAACCTGCTGAGGGGAAGATACACATACAAAGCAGCACCTTACAGCTTTACAATGGCGGACAAATTGGGGGCGTAAGCACTGGAGCAGGAAAAGGTCCTGATCTTTACGTCGATAGTGATTACTTATTAATATCAGGCATAAGTGGTCAATTAACCGGTATTGGTACAAATTCTACTGCGGGAGCCAAAGGCAATGCTGGTAATGTGATCATCAATATTAATGAGTCATTAGAACTCTATGATGGTGCAGAAATATTTGGTTCTACCGCATCTGCTGGCAATGCTGGCAATATTACTATCAATGCCAAAGATATACGAGTTAAGGGCATTGAGGGGCAACTATCACAAATTGCCAGTAATACCTTTGCCGAGGGTCATTCTGGAGACATTAATATTACGGTTGATAATGCGCTAGAAATTTTTCAGTTTGCAGAAATATCAGATAGTACCACGGCAGTAGGCAATGCTGGTTCGTTAACAATTCAGGCAAAGAACATCCACCTAGATAATCAAGGCTCAAACTATCCCCCATCCATTTTAAGCAGTGCCACCCCAAGCGCTAGCGGTCTTTCAGGTAGCATCACAATTAAAGCAGAAAATATTCTTTTAGTTGGCTCAAATATTTTAGTTTCTAATTTAGGCACCGCCGATATCAAACAGTTCGACCCATCCCAAAGAGGGGTTATTTCTATAGATGCCGATAATATGATCCTGTCTGATGACTCTCAAATCAATGCAGGAACCACTGGAAGAATACCTGCCAATAATATTTATTTATCATTGAGTGATACGCTTTATCTAAACAATATGAGTGAAATTGTTAGCACGGGCATTGAGGGAGATGCCGGCAATATAACCATAACAGCAAAAAATATTAGCATAATAGAACAATCATTAATCAATAATGACAGCCAAGGTAGTGGTGATGCAGGTAATATTCAATTATCAATCAGTGATGATTTAACCATGATGAATCAAGGGTTTATTTCCAGTAGTACCGATGCTCAGGGAAATGCCGGTGGGGTCAGCATTCTGGCAAACAACATTAATATGGCCAATAATTCCAGTATTTTCAGTGCTGCTACAAACAATGCAAGCGGTTCTGTCGGTGACATTATTATAAAGGCCAATAGCATCAATTTAGAGAATGCAGCAGCTATTTCTATTGACCATTTTAATGAAGATATTACTAGCAATTCAGATAACATCCAGCAAGGAAGTTTATCAATTGACACTCAATCACTACGTTTAGTTAATGGCATTATTGGAGCAAACGCTTATGGTAGCGCTCCTGCAAGTAATATTAAACTAACGATTGCAGATAATTTATGGCTAATCAATAGCGCTATTTCTTCTTTTGCAGTGACTAATGATGGGGGGGCAATTCACCTTATTGGCAATGCCGATTCTATTATGGAAAATAGCACCATTACAACCTCTACCAAAGGAGGTAATGGTGGTGATATTATTATTCAAAGTAACAGTCTTATTATGGATGGGGGCTTTATTCAGGCCAATACCTCGGGTGGTTCACAAGGCGGTGATATCACCATACACGTACCTTATTTAATCACCCGACATGCCTTATCCCCCCAAGTTGGTGGTAGCGAAAAAGAAAGTTTTACACCTCATTCTGGTCTTAATATCATCCAAGCTGCTGCTCCCGAAGGCAACCCTGGAGAATTGGCGTTGGCCATTCCCAATATTGATATTAGCAATTCTTTAGCCGTTCTATCCAGCCACTTTATGCAAGCCAGTAATATCGCTGACAATCCTTGCTCTGCTAATAAAACTCAAGCAAGCAGCTTAATTTCTACTGGCCGAGGTGGCATACCTCATGAAGTCAAAGCACCTTCTACAATTTCTTTAGGTGCTAAACGATTGGAACAACTTAGAGACAAGAGATCTTTTAAAAGTACTGGTAACGCACCACCAAAGATACCCAGAGTTGCACAAACATCGGACAAAAAATTAGCATTATGGGGCTGTCATTCACTATAATTTTTCCATAAATACGACCTAGGTATGAGCTACCACCCCAAAATATAAGGAAATATATGCGTCTTATTCGCTTATTAAAAAATGATCTTGCTAAAGAGATTGCTGACTGGGTTAGTGATGGTATTATTTCTGTCACTCAGGCAGAGAAAATTTGTGCTCGTTATGATATTGATTACCATCAGGCTAAACCACAGATGTTTGGTTATCATGTGCTGATCAGTCTGGCCTATTTATTTGTTGGTTTAGCAGTTATTACATTGCTAGGGGCTAATTGGGATGATATTCCTCGGGCATTAAGGATGTGGGGCTTAATTACCCTGACCATGCTGACTCAAGGTATTGCCATACGCAAATATCATCTAGGTGATGATACCGGTGCAGTAGGTATTTTTTTATTAGGTAATTTATTTTTTGGTGCCTCTATTATTCTTATTGCCCAAATTTACCATTTGGGTGAACACATGCCCGATGGTGTTTTTTGGTGGGCCTTGGGTTGCTTACCTATTGCTGTTCTCATCAAGAGCCGTTGGCTGGCAATACAGGCAAATTTACTGGCTCTTGTCTGGTTTTTTTTAGAAGTCAATATGGGCTTTTTCCCCAGTCTTTTTCCTCTATTTATTGCGGCATCACTGATTATTTTATATCAATCAAAACAAAGCATTATACTATTTCTTTTAAGCCTAATCAGCATTGCCTGCTTTTTTGAATACTCATTGTCTGCACTCTGGCAGGAAAAACATTATTTTGATATTTATGAAGAACACCTAGGTAGTAGTGCAGCACTCTTGCTATTTGCTTATAGTATTAGCCTCTATCTGGAACAGAAAAAATCCATTATTGCTCAAGATTACGCAACCGTTCTGACATTATGGTGCCTACGCTTTAGTTTACTATTTTTTCTGGTAATGAGTTTTCAAGAGCCATGGGATACCCTACTTAAAAGCCAATGGGCTCATCAAACAGCCATGTTGATCATAGTCGGCCTATTATCTCTAGGGGCATGCTTCTTTGCCTATAAGGCTAAGAAGTTACTACCGTTTCTTTACATTATGGTCGTTTACTTGGCTCTTTTAGTCACTCTTTTAAGCAGTGATGATCGTTCACACGCTCTTTATTTTCAAATTGCTGATAATATAATATTAATTGCTATTGGTATCACCTTGATCATTAGAGGGATACAACAAGGCATTTCTCATTACTTTTTTCTTGGCATTGCCACCATTCTATTAACCGCCCTTATGCGCTATATTGATTTAATTGGTGATTATATTGGCGGTGCTGTCTTATTTATGTTGTTTGCATTGCTCTTAATTGGTGCGGCAAAGTATTGGAAAAAGCATCAAGCATTAGAATTTAACAAAGCCACACAAAGGGAAGTGATATGAATAATAAACAGACCCTATTTTTATCTCTGGCCTTGGCTTTTCAGTTTTCTATTTTATCTGGTATGTATGTTCTGGCAGCCCTGCCTTTGTGGACAGGCAAAGAAATTAAACTGAACACCAAACCGGTTGATCCTCGGTCACTCTTTCGTGGTAATTATGCGCTACTTAAATACGATATATCTGAAATTGATCAGCAATCCTTGCCGACAAAAAACAAACTGCGCAATGGTGAAAAAATCTATATTACATTAATAGCAGGAGAAAATAACATCTACCAGTTTTCTCAGGCAAGCCTCAAACAACCGGATAATGGTACCTTTTTAGTTGGCCGTATACAGAACCGATCTTGGTCTAATGCATCTGGTTATTATTCAATAAAATACGGTATAGAAGCCTTCTTCGCCCCCAAAGAAAAGGCACTTGCTTTAGAAAAACAGTTAAGAAATAATGCCATTGCTGTGTTAATGGTTGCTAGTAATGGTAAAGCTCGATTAAAAGACGTTATAAGTGCAAAGTAATCAATTTACGAGCCTGAACTGCAACAGCTACCACCACTACAACCACCTGTTTTTATAATAGTTGATTTTTTATTAATCATGTATTTAATCGACAAATAGAGAAGGATTACTGAGGAGACCTGTGCCAGAAAGCCTGGGGCTTCTTCTTCATCAAAAACAAAGAGTTGCCCCAAGCTATCAGGGAAAAAACTATCAAATAAAAAGCCAAAGACCAAGCTGCCAATAATAACCGAAGACAAATAAATAATTAATGATGTTTTTCCCAAAGTCTTTAATACTACACTCATAGTAATTGTATTGGTTGCAGGTCCTGCTGTGAGAAAGATAAAGGCGGCTCCAGGGGAAAAACCAGCTGAAAGCAGTGATAAACCCAGAGGAATCGAGGCCGTTGCACAGACATAGAGAGGCATCGAAACCAATAAGATCAGAGTATAGTTGATTAATGGATTAGTAGAAATATAATCGACCAGATCCTCTGGCATAAAAGTAACAATCAGGGCACCCAAAAACAAACCCACCATTAACGAGCGAGCAATATCCTTATAAATATCATCAAAGGCATAGGCAATTATTTTTTGGACGAGATTTTTTCTATCTTCTGCCTTAATAATGCTAATAGTAAGAGGCTTACCAATAGGGCTGGTGGCACTATTATTTGCAGCTTCATTATCTTTATCTATTACAGGCTCAACACTATCCACCCGTGAGTCACTCTTTTCTTTTACCATTAAAAGAGTCAGCAAACCCGCAAATAAAGAAATAATAACCGAAGTTAACACTCGATAGAGGGTAAATAACCAACCAAATACCGCATAGGTTGCCATAATAGAATCAGCCCCCGTGATTGGAGTAGAGATAAGAAACGTCTGTATGGCACTGCGTGACGCGCCACTTTTTTTTAGTGCACTGACAAAGGGAATGACACTGCACGAACAAAGAGGCAATGGAATACCTAACACAGCCGCCTTAATATTAGCCATAAAATTGTGCTCACCCAAATGTTTTTTAATGAATGAGTCGGGTAATAGCACCTTAAAAACACCGGCAATAATAACGCCAAGCAAAATAAAAAAAGCAATGGAATTGAGTAATAACCAAAAATTACTGAGCAACTCCAATATAATTTCTTTCATAAATAAACCTTTTGCAAAAAACTAAACCACTAACTTAAGTAATTGCCTGAGTCAGAGTAAATGCCAGAAAAGACAGAACCCATGCAATGACTGTTGTAAAAACAAATAAATAACCCAGATATTTCCAACCCCCAGCCTCTCGCATAAAGACCATTGAGGCAGCCAAACAGGGTAAATAAATCATAACAAACACAATAAAGGAAATGCCCGAGGCCAAACTGACATTTGCTTGAATTTTTTCCACCAAACCTTCACTCTGTTCGGTATTATCTTCACCTAAACCATATAGAACCCCTAGCGTTGCAACAACGACTTCTTTAGCTGCCAAGCCTGTTTCTAGAGCAACAGCCATACGCCAATCATATCCTAATGGCGCAAAAAATGGTTCGCTTGCATGACCTATCATCCCCAAATAGCTATTTTCAAGTTTATATAATGCTAATTCATTATTAAGTGCTTGTATCGCTTCATTATTACTGGCTTGTTCAATTTTAACTTGATAGTCTTGTTCCACTTCAGGTTGCTTAGGGTAATTACTGGCAAACCAGATCAATACGGACGCTAATAAGATAAAAGTACCCGCTTTTTTTAAGTACATCATGGCTTGAGCTGAAACGGTATGCCAAATCAGTTGTAATGAGGGTAAACGGTACTTTGGCATTTCCATAACAAAGGGTTCATCATCACCCTTAAATGCTGTCATTTTCAGCACTTTAGCAACTAAAATACCCAATAATGCCCCGCTGATATAAATTAAAAACAGAATATTACCGGCATGGTGCTCGGCAAAAAAAGCCCCCACAAAGAGTACATAAATAGGCAATCGTGCACCACAACTCATAAAACCAATAATAAAGAGTGTCAATAGGCGATCACGATCATTTTTTAAGGTTCTAGCGGCCATATACGCCGGCACAGAACAGCCAAAACCAGTGACCAAAGGAATAAATGATTTACCATGTAAGCCAAATTTATGGAAAAAACCATCCAAAAGAAAAGCCACTCGGCTCATATAACCTGTGGTTTCTAATAGTGCAATACCTAAAAATAAAATAATAATATTGGGTAAAAATAAGACCACTGCCCCGACTCCCGCAATCGCACCATCAGCAATCACAGAAGAAAATTCTGAATCGCCTAAAAAAGATTTAGTCGCATCAATGAGCATAACAAAAAAAGCATCAATCCATTCCATAGGAATGCTACCAACTTCAAACGTTAACTGGAATAAACCCCACATTAAAAACAAGAAAATCGGCAGGCCAACAAACTGATGCATTAATAAGGCATCAATTTTATCCGTAAAACCGTGTTTAAGTTGTTTTTTAAATTGCACTGTTTCAGCAACAGCACCCTTTGCTAGAGCTGCTTTTTCATCATTAAAAATATCATCTAAATCTTTGGTGTCATAATGTAAATAGAGATGCTGAAACCCCTCATTTACAATGGGCTGTAATTCAATCCAAATGGGTTCTTCTCGAAAGCGAAGATAGGCATTTCTATCTTCTCTAAGCAACTTAATTGCCAACGCCTTTAGACTGATTTTACACTGAACTTTTTTCTCTTTTAAAAAAGAAACAATGTGCTCAATCTCTTCTTCAAATACTTCACTAAACTGCAAATGAAAAGGGTTAGTTTTACGATTATAAGAGGCAATCATGGCATGAATAATGTCATCAATACCCGTTTTTTCAACAGCGGAGGTTTTAACGCATTCCACACCTAATAACTTCCCTAATTGCTGCTCATCAATACAAACACCTTCTTTAATGGCTTCATCGGTCATATTTAGAGCAACAACTAATTTTTTATTAAGCGCTAGCAGTTCTGTAGTTAAATATAAGTTGCGTTCAATATTGGTTGAATCAACAACGTTTAGAATAAGATCATAGTCTGCATCATCTAAATAATTTTTAGTAACACGCTCTTCAATGGTGTAATCGGTTAATGAATAAGATCCGGGTAAGTCTGTTATTTCAAAATCATAGCCATCTCGACTAAAGCGCACCACTTCTTTTTTAACTGTGACACCACTAAAATTACCTACCTTGAGACGAGCATTGCCCACAGAGTTAATCAGTGCACTTTTGCCTACATTGGGTTGTCCAACTAAAGCAATTTTAATCATATGCATTAGACTCTAAGTTTGTGGCTTCTTGGGGAGATGCTTTGTCCATAGTCTCTAAAATAGGCTTTATTGCAATTTTTTCTGCTTCTGAGGCACGCAAAGCAATACGGGTATTATTGATCCGTACTTCAAGTGTCTTTTTAGCTAAGGAATGGCCTTCTATATATATCTGAGCACCTTTTACCAAGCCAAATGAATTAAATCGATTTTTTAATTCTTTGTTGGCTTCAACAATAACAACAATAGCTGATTGCCCCTTCTCAAGCTGATTAAGTTTCATTCTGATCTCATATTACTCAAAAGGTGGTTATAAATTTTTTAATGGTTAACATCTGTTATATTAAAAACAAGTGCTATTGTAAATGATATTAATTACTATTCACATGATTATAATCAAGTCTACATATTTTATCTTAGATAATCCTAATAGAAGCTCAACTATCTATAATAAAATAAGGCATTTAAAAATAAAAAGCCCAAAACAGAAACTGCTTCAGCTTTTTACTCGAGTTATAATAAAACTAAATAAATCAGTTGAACCTACTGATTTATTTAGGATTAAAGAAGCCAAGAGTTAATTTTCTCTTTATAAAGCCTGCTTTTGACAAAAATAATGACAATTAATTCCCATGTATACCATAGGATATACATGGGAATTCATATACCCTTGATGTAAATCAAAGAGCTTAGGTATAAAAAAGTTTAAAAATGATACACACTACAGGGTATATACACAGTTTATTAGTCTTATTTATTATATCAATAGGGATTGTATGATTTATTTCAGCCCTATTAATGGATAAGAGATATTTTTAGACTGATAATTTGCTCAGGAACTTGTTTTTCAGTTATATAAATCTTTGGAGAATCAAAAAACATGAATCAATTAACAAACAAATGTAAAACGCGAGGCGTTGCACGAATGGTCTTTCAAACGACCAAGCTTGGTCTAGCGATTGCCATATCACTAGGAAGCATGTCAGCATTTGCTGATGACTACAGTAAAATTAAAGCCGCTGATAAGGTGAACGGTCGTTCAATTGTTGAATTTGTCAGTTCTGAGTGTGGTGGTTGTCACAACCCTAAACTAACCGGCGCAACGGGTCCAAATATTACTATGGAGCGTTTGCAACATGGTCTTAAAGGCAAAGCAGCTAAAAAAGCAGGACGTTTTACTTATCCTTTAGACGAAAAATCCGTATTCTACACAATCAAATCGGGTCGTTCAGGCACAGCTATGCCAGCTTGGGGAACATCGTCTAACCCCATTGGTAAACCTCTAACTGAAGGGGAAATGAAAGCCATTGCCAAGCATGTTTATAATGAGCCACAACCCAAAGATTTTCATTGGAGTATGGCTGATATGATGAAAACTTTACAAGATGTAAAGGATTCAGAAAACGGCAAAGTTACCCCAGCTAAAAATGTAGATGATTTATTGTTTGTCACAGAACGTGAAAACTTCAGTGTCGCCGTCATCAATAGCAAAACACAGGCAGTCGTTGCACATCTTCCTGCTGGCGCGCGTGCTCATGGTTATACGTTCAGTCCTGATGGTAAATTTGCTTACAATCTAGGTCGTGACGGTTGGTTATATCAATATGATCTACATACTTTAAAAGCCACTAAAAAAGTACGTCTTGGTCTGGATGCACGTGGTATCGCTGTTTCAGATAACGGTAAATACCTGCTAACAGGTATGTATATTCCAACTCAGGCAGTTGTTGTGGATGCCATTACTCTTAAACCACTTAAATTAATTGACACTCACCACGTGAAAGATCCAGATGGTGATTTTGTTGATTCTCGCATCTGTTCTGTAAATGATGTTGATCCCAATAAAGTCGGTCCTTACTTCTTGATGGCTCTAAAAGAAGGTGGTCAAGTGTGGCGTATTGACTGGAGCAAACCAGACTTTCCAGTCACTAAAGTCGCTAATGTCGGTAAAATTCTGCATGATGGCTTCCTGAAACCTGACAACAAGACTTTCTATCTGGCTTCTCAATCTTCTAACTGGGTTGCTGCCATTGATGTAAAAAGCATGAAAATCATCAAGAAGATAAAAACAGGTGTCAAACCTCATCCAGGTGAAGGCGCAATCTGGGAATCTAAAGATGGTCACGAATATGCAGCCACGCCACACATTGGTGAAGGTAAGACCTCTATCTGGGATACAACCACTAATGAGATTGTGGGTACTGTGAAGAGTGAAGCTCCAGGACTCTTTATCCGTGCGGCTGAAAATATGGATTACGTCTGGTTTGACAGCATCTTCCCACCTAAGCCTAGTGAAATTACTGTGTTTGAGAAAAACCCTCCATTTAAGGTGGTTAAACACATCAATGATGGTACTTTGACTGTACATCCAGAACCTGATACTGACGGTAAGTTTGTTTACATATCTGACTGGAAAGAAAATGTGGTTCGTGTTTATGACGATTCAAGTCTAAAACTGGTTAAAACCATTAAAGATGTTAAAACACCAACTGGTATCTTTGCTGTTCACCGTCGTCATGAGACAGGTGGTCACTAAAACTCCGAGTGTAGCAGTAGAATGTGGCTGATAATTTCCCAGCCACCTTTTTAAAACAGTCTGTAGAGGCTGTTCTCCACTAATCACCCGTAATGGTCTATGTTCTATAGACCATTACGGGTGATTGACTCATTTGGATCACTCTTTTTTTCAGATTTTTTCACAATGTTATAGTTATTTTTTAATTTGATCTATATCATAGTGCTTATCTAAAATGTTAGATACTGTTGCACTTGAACAGGTTTATAATTTATCCAGATTTAGCTAACAAGCAGTACTTAATGCCAAAAATAAAACAGCAGCTTATGCAAACCACATTGAGAACATTATCTCTGTCCTTTGTCATCATACTGATCCTTATGGCGTCGCCTGTGCTATCAAAAGATCAGGATACCAATCTCCCAGCTTCATTACCCAGTCTTGAACGTCAAAAAGAATTAACCTATTTGGTGCAACAAGATTGTGGTGCTTGTCATGGCATGACCCTAAAAGGTGGTTTAGGACCCAATTTATTACCAGAGAGAGTATCCATTTTACCGACACAATATCTTATTGACGTAATCACCAATGGCCGTCAAGAGACACCAATGCCTCCTTGGGGACCACTATTAACACAGCAAGAAATAAAGTGGATTGCCGAGCAACTACAACTTGGGCATCTTGCTCAAAAAAGACACTAAACTTGAGTCCTATAAATGCTAAATGCTAATACCTTACAAAACCATTGCCCACTCTTTTTACCAAAGGGTCTGCACAAAATAAAACCAAGCTTTTGGCTATTCGTTTTATTTTTACTCATATTACCCAGTCTACCGGCCTTTTCATCATGCAAAATGCCAAGCCCATTGGCTACTGGTGATTTAGGCGTTGTCATTGAACGTAGAGATGGTTCTGTCTTGATCATTAATAATAGTTCCCTTTCTGTATTATGCCGTGTTGAGGGACTAGGTGATTTATCCCATGCTTCTGTTGTTTTCTCCAGAGATGAACGCTATGCCTTTGTTTTTGGTCGTGATGGTGGTTTAACTAAAATTGATTTGTTAAAAGGCAAAATAGCTAAACGAGTCATGCAATCAGGCAATTCTATTGGTGGTGCTATTTCTCAGGATGGTCGTTATATTGCTGTATCAAATTATGTACCTGGGGGAGTTAACATTTTTAATGTCGCTGATCTTTCCTTAGTCGCTAAAATTCCAGCAACTTATGGTCATGATAATCAGAGATCAAAAACCGTTGGTTTAGTTGATGCACCAGGCAATCAATTTATTTATAGCCTCTACAATGGTAATCAAATCTGGCAGGTGCCGATGGATGCAAAAAACAACAAACCCAAAGCAGATATAAAGAAATATTCTATTGGTAAAGCACCTTATGATGGTCTTATCAGCTCTAATGGCCGTTATTATATTGCCGGCTTATTTGGCGAAGATGGACTGGATCTATTGGACTTATGGCATCCAGAAAGAGGTGTACAAAGAATTCTTAGTCATTATGGTAAAGGCCAAAAAAAACTCCCTGTCTATAAAATGCCTCATTTAGAGGGCTGGGCTATTGCTGGCAACCATGCTTTTCTTCCAGCGGTAGGTTTACATGAAGTGCTGGTTGTTGACACTAATACTTGGCAAGAAATCAAACGTATTAAAGTCCATAGCCAGCCAGTATTTGCTATGGCAAGCCCTGATGACCGCCAGATTTGGGTTAACTTTGCTTACCCTGATAATAATACCTTACAAGTGATTGATACTGAATCATTTAAAATAATTAAACAATTTCAACCGGGCAAAGGCATTTTACACATGGAGTTTACGCCAAGAAGCGAGCAAGTTTGGGTTTCCGTTCGAGATAATGATGAAATTATTGTCTACGACACACAAACCCTTGAAGAAGTGAAGCACATACCTGCAAGAAAACCCAGTGGTATCTTTTTTACCTCTCGAGCCCACCGCATTGGTTTATAGCGGGTCGTAAATGCTTTATCGATAAAGCAACCAAGGATCACTTATTAATAATGCTTACAGAACTTGAAAAACAACTGCTCAATGATTTTCAGCATGGTATGCCATTAGTATCAGAGCCCTATGCTGAAATCGCCAGCGAACTGAACCAGAAAGGATTTAACGTGACCGAACATGATATTATTGATTGTTTGGCAACCTTAAAAGAAAAAGGCATGATCAGTCGTGTAGGTCCCGTATTTAAACCTAAAAGTGTTGGCGGTAGCACCCTGGCTGCACTTGCTGTACCTAAGGAGCGAATGGAACAAGTTGCTCAGATTATCAATCGCTTTTCACAAGTAAATCATAATTATGAACGGGAGCATCAATTTAATTTGTGGTTTGTCGTCACAGCCAGTTCACAGGATGAAGTGCTACAGGTTTTAAGTGAGATTGAAGCAAAAACAGGTTTAAAAGTTCTGAATTTGCCAATGGAAGAAGATTATCATATTGATTTGGGATTTCCACTCTGGTGCTAGGATATTGCCAATAGTCCCGATAAAGGGGCTCATATTTAACTCATAATATAGCCAAACTTATCTGTTTTATTATTTAATAATCTCCAAAATAGGTCTACCTACTGATAAAAACCGACAAGCCTAAACAGTACAGATTACCTATTTGAGTGGCTTTGACAAACTGAATGCTCCACGTAAGTCATTGACCTTAAAACCAACCGCTCGGTCAAAGGGATAAAGACTATCTAGTTGTGATGCAACTTTTGATTTGATATTTGAGCCATGGCATCGAAGACAAACTTTTTGAGTAGGAATTGCTTTCATATAACGAAACGCCCTACTACCATCTTTTTTTATTACAACGTCACTAAATTCCATTTTATCAAAATCTATGCCCTTCTTATTCATGCGTTCAAACTGTTGTAAAACCGCATTTTCCCATTTATCAGGGGCATCTTCCAAAGAACGAACCTTTAAACTGGTTCGACGCACCACCCAACCAGAGGAATGACTGATGTCATCAGTAACATCGGGTGCTTTCAGATGACAACTTTCAATTGCCAAAACAGTCCCTTTTTCCTTAAGTGCTGATTTTAATTCATGCTTTAATGATTGAGCATACTGCTTTACGATGTTTCGGGCTTCATTTATCGTATCTTGGTTGCCCTTTGCAAATAGAGCTGATGAGTAAACAGGCAGGGATAAGCCAACCAATAAAGCTAATAATTGCTTTTTATTCATCATAAATTTTCCTCTTCATTAATCAGTTTGTTACTCATACTACCAGATTCACTGCCAAAATAGAAAAACGTATCTCCTTATGTCACAAAAAGGATTGACAGATTTGATCTAAATCAAAGCAGTTCCTCCCTAGTTTATATACATTGGTATCAAGGGCCTAGTAAAGAATAAATTTCCAAGCCCCTAACTAACAGGGATTTTGAAATGACACTAGACATATTAGATCAGCAACTCATTGCCTCAATACAGGATGGACTGGAATTTATCAGTAAACCTTTTGCACGCATTGCCTCCCAATTGGGAATTTCTGAACAAAAAGTGCTCCATCGTCTACAGCAATTAAAGGATAACGGTACCATAAAACGTCTTGGCGTGGTGGTTAAACATCGGGAGCTGGGTTTTAAAGCCAATGCCATGGTTGTCTGGGATATCCCTGATCATCTTGTGGCTGAGATTGCTCAGCGAATTGCTTCTTTTGAATGTGTTACCCTATGTTATCAACGGCCTCGTCGTTTACCTGACTGGTCATACAACCTGTTTTCGATGATTCATGGAAAAAATAGAGCGTCTGTATTAGAACATCTGGACGATCTTATTGAGATATTAGACTTAAAGAATATCAAACATCAGCCTTTATTCAGTACTCGCTGTTTCAAACAGCGTGGGGGTCGTTATGTGGATCCTGATAAAATCATCACTCACTCTGTTGTACCGCTAAAACTTCCTAACAGAGTTGATACGGATATTCCTTCCCCATTAATCAAAAACAGAGCCTGCGGTTAAATTGAGTTTGATAAAAAAAGCATCTCAAAAAAATGAAAAACGATCTGATCAGGTCTTCTTAGACGCAACTGATCGTAAAATTATTAATGCACTTCAGGGTAAGTTTCCAGTTGATGACAGACCCTACCAAATCATTGCACAGCAGCTCGATATAAATGAAGATGAATTACTGCAACGCCTTGATACGTTATTAAAAAATCGTACACTGACTCGCTTTGGCCCCATGTTTGATATTCAAAAACTCAACGGGCACTTTAGTCTCTGTGCCATTCGAGTGCCTCCTGAACGATTTCAGGAAGTGACTGAAATTGTTAACGACTTTGCTGAGGTCGCCCATAATTATGAACGTGACCATGAGTTTAATATGTGGTATGTTCTGGCAACAGAATCGTTAGCACAAATTACAGCCACCAATCAGGCAATTGAAAAAAAGACCGGTTTAAAAGTGTATAATATGCCCAAAATACAAGAATTTTTTGTCGGCCTTCATTTTCAGGCCTGATGTAATAGCAAATCCCAAATAAAAGATAAGCCCTTTATGGATGATCTTGATAGAAAAATAATCACTGCAACACAAGCGGGTCTCCCATTAGTCAAAGAGCCTTATCAAGCCATTGCTCAACAACTGAATATAGAGCCTCAATTACTCAAACAACGCATGCAGGCCATGTTGGACAATGGCCAAATACGCCGTATTGGTGCCGTACCTAACCATTACAAACTCGGCTATAAAGCTAATGCCATGTCTGTTTGGAATGTGCCTGATGATAAAATTTCTGAACTCGGCCAACAACTTGGTGCTTTAGACTATGTTAGCCATTGTTATGAACGGCCACGATTTTTACCCGAATGGCCCTATAATCTTTTTGCCATGTTACATGGTAAAAGCAAAGCAGAAGTTGCCGAAAAAGTACAACGTATCGTCACCTTATTAGGCGAGCATTGTGCCGGATATGAATTACTCTATAGTACCAAAATCCTAAAAAAAACCGGACTTCGTCTTAAACCGATAAAAAGCAGCCCATAATGTTTAGAATTTCCCAATACCTTAATGAAGTACTTAAGCCCACCCCATTAGGGAAAAAACGTAATCCTCTCGGCCCTGTCGTTATCTGGAACCTGATACGGCGTTGCAACCTAACCTGCAAACACTGCTATTCTATTTCGGCAGACACTCACTTTAAAGGTGAATTATCCACTAACGAAGTCTTTAGTGTCATGGATGATTTAAAAGCCTTCCATGTACCCGTATTGATCCTCTCTGGAGGTGAACCCTTATTACGCGATGATATTTTTGATATTTCTCATCGAGCTAAAGATATGGGTTTTTATGTCGGACTATCGACCAATGGCACGCTAATTACCGAAGACAATATCCAGCAAATTGCGGATGTTAATTACAATTATGTGGGCATCAGTATTGATGGCATTGAAGCCACTCATGATATTTTTCGCCGCAAAGAAGGGGCTTATAAAGAATCCATTAAAGGCATTCGACTATGCAAACAACACAATATCAAAGTCGGCCTACGTTTTACCCTAACCCAAGACAATGCCGATGAACTCCCAGCACTGCTGCAATTAATGGAAGATGAAGGGGTTGATAAATTCTATTTATCCCATCTTAATTACGCTGGTCGTGGTAATAAAAACAGAGAAGATGATGTCTACCACATCGCCACTCGAAAATCTCTGGACTTCTTATTTGAGCATTGCATGAAGGAACTCAAACAAGGCATTCAACGAGAATACGTCACAGGCAATAACGATGCCGATGGACTCTATTTATACCATTGGGTCAAAGAACATTATCCCGAGCAAGCCGAAGCAACAAAAGCACGATTGGATCAATGGGGGGGAAATTCATCCGGTATGAATATTTCTAATATTGATAATCTTGGTAAGGTACACCCCGATACCATGTGGTGGAATTATTCCTTAGGCAATGTCAAAGATCGTCCTTTTTCAGAAATATGGCAAGACACCAGCGACCCTCTTATGGCCGGTTTAAAACAAAGCCCTCGCCCCGTAGAAGGACGCTGTGCTAAATGCCAATATCTAACCATTTGCAATGGCAATACCCGCGTAAGAGCTTGGCAAACTACAGATAATTTCTGGGCAGAAGATCCTGCTTGTTATCTTAGTGATAAAGAAATTGGCATTGTTTCTTAAGTAGCAACATTCATAGAGTGTTAGTTCTGCTTATTTGCGGGGCTAAAGCCCCAACTCCATCAGAAGTAAAATGCCTGTATCTTTGCACCTAATCATCATCTTCAATGATCCGTTTACTTTCAATCTCCGTAACGCCCTTGGCAAACTGGGTACCCTCTGGTTGACTAATACGCAAGTAAAAATACTCTGAGGACTCGGCTTTATAATCCCCGATAATGGTCACAGGAATGGCGGTGGCTAATTCCCCTGCTCGAATAATTGCCCGACCACTGCTGGCAATATAGTCCTTACCTGCTCGTGCGGTGCCTTCAACCGTCTCATAAAAGACTGAGATATCATGGCTGTACTTTTTATTGATTGCTAATAAAAAGTAATTGATATAATTACTATTACTTTCCGTTACTGTGGTATACACCTCACTAGCTTGCTCAGGGATTTTAGCCAATATCATCAAATTAACCTGCTGGTCAATCACCTTCTTGGCTTCTTCTAAAGAGCTGCTTTGTGCGCTAATCAATGCGAGTGCCTTGGTAAAGTTTCGGGTCGCCATATCGTTTTGACCGTATTGCTCATAATAATAATGCGCCAAATCAAGTTGGCGTTGTACTAAGCCTTGGTCATTACCCGTAGCACTTTCTAAAATTGCCATGGCCAAGGTGGCGATGGTTTGCTCTGCCTGATTTAAGGCATTAAGCCAAGTAGCTTGTTCATCACTCGTAGGCGTGCGATGAAAGAGTTTTTGGTAAATATCTGCAATAATTTGTGTCTCACTCATACCAGCAAAGCGTTCATTAAAGGCTGGGGTATCGCTAAAGTCTTCTGCGATTGCGGCAAAGCCACCACCCTGCTCTTGTATAAGACACGCCCAAGTATTGATTTGTGCTGTATGTGCCAATTGTACATAGTTGGCAAGGTAGGCCTTAATCACTTCCTCAGTTGCTTGTTCTGAGCAGTTATAAGCATATTGTAATTGCTCATTATGGGCATCGCTCAAGGTGTGCACCACAAAGTCCGTTTGATAGTCTTGACCCGTTTTCTCGGCATAAATCGTAGCCGTTTGACTATAATCATCAATCGCAGAGGCTGGTATCAGCACTTGTATGCTTTGTCCTAAGCCGACACTCACAGGCTCACTTTGAAAAGGAGCGCCATCAATGGAAAGCAGGCCATTATCAATACTCAGGGTGGTCATTTGGCGAATACCCCGCAATGGGATGGCCTTGGAGCTAACCCATTGTTCCGCAGTGGCATCATTATAGCCACTAAAAGTAAAGGCTTCCATTGGCTCATTAAGTGGCTCGCCAATGGCAATGGGGTCGATAATAACACCATTTTTACGCCCATCTAAATCAAATAAGCCACCATCCTTTAGGGTCAATTCAAGACATTTAGCACTGCTTTGTTGCCAGAAATCCTGTGGTATGAATTGGCGCTTATGCTCATTATCAAATTTATAGAGAAAAAAGCCCTGTGTGGGTAGATTTTGATTAAGGCACAGCTCAACCTTAACTGAGCCACCGATGACTGAGGTGCTTTGAAAGGCCAATAAGCCAAATGGAAAGTGTATGCCAGCATCCACATCATCGGGGAGTGTTTCTAAGCTTGCCTGAGATAAGATATTATTCTGCACACTTAAGGTCATCGTTACACCGCCATGAGATACGGTTTTCGTGTGAGTAACCGGTGCTGGTGGAGGGGGTGGCGCAGGTGCAGCAAGCGTGGTACTGCTAAAGGTGTCACTGACCCCACCAATGGTCAATATGGTATTGACGGTGCTAGAATAATTGCCTGCTGAAGTATGGCGTACCTTAATAGTATTGCCATTGCTAACACTGCTGGCGGTTGTGAGCCATGTACCGCTATTATTGATTTCATATTCACCACCGACAATGCTAATGGCACTATTGCTATTGATGCCATTGACACTAATGGCATTACTGGTGATCAAACTAGCCAAGGCCACATTGCTTTGGTCACTAAAGGCAAAGGCATCGGGTGTGGTATCCACCAACACCAGCTGACGGCTGACTTTATAGGCAGGTATGGTATGATTAAAATGGATCCAACCGATATTTTCCGCCCAAGCATAACCATCAAAATCGCCTGTGGTGGCATTAATAGTCACTTGTGAATGAGTGGGATTAAAGTTCACCCAGCCGATGTTTTCACCCCAGCCATAGCCGGAGAGGTTACCCGAGCCATCATTATTGACACCATAATTTGTTGCCAATGAATTAGTATAGCTAAAACTACCACCACCTGTATGCGTACCCAAACGGATCCAACCGATATTTTCCGCCCAGACATAGCCTTCAAGGTGATCATCAAAAACAGTAACAGCTTCATGAGTGCTATTAAAATTCAGCCAGCCGGTATTTTCTGACCAAGCGTATTTGTCGGTAGTGGAAATACTGTCGGCAAAGACAGTTGAGTAAATAAAAAAAGTACCTAATAGTAATAAGAGCAAGGGGAGTTTTTTAGTGCCTAAGAGCTTCTTTTCTAGCTTGCCTTGTGTATCTTGAGAGCCTGCCATTTGTTTATTCATTTTCATACTCATTAGTTATCTATAATTGTTTTTATTTATACTGTTTTATTGGTGCTTGGTATTGATTCGTTGCTAATCGTTAGGGGGATGTACTCTGTGCAAGGGGAAGCCCCCTAAAACCACTGGCGCATCGATATCACCGGCCATTTGTAATTTTATTCCCGTAATATCTGAGATGATTTTGGCATCTTCATTCATTACTTGCATAAAAGCACCCACTTGCATGAGCAGTAGCGTATCAGATGACTCAAGCTTAAGTTCCTGATAGCGTTGCATTAATTTTTTTGATACAACCATCTTTTTTCCTAATCCTTGCCTAGCGGCAAGCAGGGGGGAAACCCCCTGCACCCCCTAAAGGGTCAAATGCCCCAAATAATCAAATGACCAAATAACACTATTGTCCACCTCGTACTGGCCAGACATAATCGTTACCCGTCTTAACGTCGTTGCCGACAACGCCATCGCCGAGGTCCACGGACCAAGCGTCGCCGGGAAGGCCCACGTAGGTAGTAGAGGACCAGTACCAACTAGACTGCACCGAAGCAAACGGGTGCCCCGTTGGCAGAGCTGGATTGACACGTTGAAAATCAATCAGACTGTGCAATTCTTTAACATTAGGTAAACGCCAGTCACCGGCACTGGAACCATCACTCAGACCACAAGCACCATTGGCTAACGTGTTGGCATCGGTTAATGCGGTGGCAAAGTTATGAGTACCAAAACAATTGGCATTTTTTAGCCAGATAAGACCCGTACTATTATCGGTGACGGTACCATCAGAATTATCGCTAAATCGGGGGCTGGCATGGGCTATGCCTTTTTTTAAGTCACCATCTTGTCCGGTACCGGCACAGGCAATAACACTACCTGCCGTGTTATAACAAAGATTTTGGCCGGTTTGGGGGACGGGTGCTGGATTTGCGGTACCAGTATTTAAACCCCAATTGCCACTTTGCAGACTCCAGAAGGTTTTGCCTGTGACTACATCGCCAGTGGTGGCACCATTGCCATTAT
This sequence comes from Gammaproteobacteria bacterium, assembly GCA_015488755.1. Taxonomy (GTDB): domain Bacteria; phylum Pseudomonadota; class Gammaproteobacteria; order GRL18; family GRL18; genus GRL18. The sequence continues at coordinate 50,939 of WFNB01000097.1, forward strand.
CACTTACTGGTGCTTTGCTCATAACCTCATCCAATGTATGACCCGTTGCACCAGGGCCTGCACCCGGTTCACTAAAGGTCGTGGTGCGTTTAGTGCCAGTAGCTCCCGTAGCCAAACGATTATAGACGGACTCTAGACTATACATGGCACTACCGCTATTAGTCACCGCTGCAGGAGAATCCAGACTGCCGGCGAAAACAGAGAGAGGGAGTAAGCTGAACAGTAAAAAAAAGAATAAAGAAAAAGGGCAAGAGGAAAAAACCTTACTTAACGGGGTTTGCGTTAGTGTGTATTGCTTGTTGCTTGACATTCTGGAGACTCCTTTTTTTGATTGCAGGCATTATAACACTACAACATTATAACACTACAAATTATAGTGATAAATTCTTGTTAGAGCGCTAAGGAAAAAACTTATGGCGCTCACTCGGAACCGGGACTTTAGTCCCGCTCACTTACGGGGACTCCATCAGAAGCAACAATAACTCGTTATTGTAAACTTAAGGGTGATGCTTTTTGAGTTTTTAATTGACGAGTAGTGATCACTTTTTTTAAGCGTTTATTTTTTTGTCTGGGCACTATTCGTGTTCGTTTTACAATACTCATCAGCATTTGTTTATGCTTAGTATCACAAGATATTCCCTTAGTTTGATCCTCATAACATTGTCCCTTATTAAGCTGAAGATAAAGCATTCTATCCTTAACTTTTACAATTGAATAATCATCATAAAGTGTTGTTTGTCCCGCCTGTTTATCATCTAGCCAAATAATTTTATCGAGCGTTCGTTGACTATTAATAAAGTACAAGGTATAGCGATGACCAAATCTTGAAATACCCGTTAGATAGAAGCTTGGGGTTTTTCGATAAATTGGACGTTTTTTGGGCACTGTGTAGGTGTGTGTCTTTTTTACTGGAGGGGGTTTTACAATTACCTGTCCCCTATTTTGATCAAATAGATCAATACCTTCTGCATACACTCCCTCTATCAAAGAAAGGGTTGTAAAAAGTAAGCTAAAGAAGACAATAGACTTTGCTGTGCTTATCATATCATTCAAACTCAAATTATTATTTATTGTAAATAAGACGCTAACGTATAATGACTCATTGGGTATACTCTCAGGGTTTGGGGTATTTTCCGAGTGCCCCTATAGTGGACAAATTCTTGGTAAACATAAAATTCTTTATTACCCTTATTATCTTGTACAGCACTCTTCTCACGTTTTTTTGGATAGACAATAATGGCAAAATAATGGCTTGTTTGTAATGAAAACCATGGCCGAATCTGGTTGATTTGCTCTGCTGAAAATAAATTATGAAACTGGGAAATACTCTTAAAGGGTAATTGTTTTCTTTGTTTAATAATATCTTCTGCTAATGCCTGCGTCATTGTTGGGATCAATAAGAGTGCTGACTGACTGGCGGTATTAGGGTTAAGCTTTTGTGAACTGCCATAGATAGAAAAAACATCCATCATATCAACTAAAGAAAACACCTCAGAAAAACCTTTAATCAGTGCCAGTTCTTCAATAGATTCTAAAGGGCTGTTCGCGGGTGAATAGGGTGGCATTTGCTGTTGATAATAGTCTTTTTCGGCACCATTTAAGCGTACTAAATCATCTCGGTCAAGCCAATCTTGCCAAGCATCCAATAAGCTATCACTGCTTATATCATTGTCACTTATATTGTTTTGGGTCAATAATTTATCCAAAATGAGTTTAAACTTGCGCCTTGGAAGATGAGACAAGCTAATGCGTCCAGATAAATCATAAATGCGTACCACCATATCTGCAGGCAAAGGATAGGATAAATTCACTATCCGACCATCAAATAAGTCATTTGCTTTATTAGCAGAAGCTTGACTGCCTGATGGGGAAAAATGGATCATTAATTGCATTTTTGCCAGATTTATGGCGCTCATTAGTTTGGCTTTATTGACTACAGCCTCTTGCTGATGCATAACCGTGGTTGCTGACAGCCGAGCATTGGATGCTAAAATGGTCACCATCACTAATGACATAACAATGATCCATAAAACAACAATAAGAATAAGACCTTGGTTATTGTGCCTGAGTTTAGGGTATTGAGTCCAAGACATAATCTTAGTGTGTCCGAGGAGACCGATTATAATGGTTTTTAGCACTTTTTATTGCTACCAATAAATCAAAAGCCGGTAAATCATCATTTTGTCTCTGCCCACTAAATTCTAACCAAATAGCACGGGGAAAATTAGTATTATTTTCCACTGGAACCTTATTAAGCCATTGCATTTTATGATCTACAGATTCAGATAAATAGTGTAAATTCAATTGATAATTCTCAAACAAGGTCATGCTCGATTCCGGTACATTTTTTTTTGCATAATCAATTTGTTGTTGAGGGTCACCCTTTAGAGCAGGTGTAACCAGTAGTTTTATGCCTTGTTCTAATACCTTAACCGACCAGATCATTATCTTATCATTGTATGAGGGAGAACTGTTTGATGCCCATTGTAATGTATCTTCTGTCCCCGTAAAAAAAGTTTTTTTCTTGGCACTCTCTTCATCACGATAACTAAAAGCCAAAGCACCAGATAAAGCCCGTTCAATTTCTACTAGCATCAGGGCATTATCAATATGCTTGTCTAAGGTGTCATTTTGCTTTTGCCAATTTTGGCTTAATTGATAAAAACTACCCACTAAAATCACCAAGACAATAGAACTCAGTGCCAGTGAAATTAAGAGTTCTAGTAAGGTAAAACCAATTTGTTTAGTTAATTTCATAGCTTATTAAGGTACATGAAAACGGATACTACTGAGCATGATGTTGCCCTGTTGATCAAGCAGATCAAATTGTTCTAATTGCCAACGAATGGCTGCTGACTGTTCCTCTGGTTTTTCTAAAATATGGGCATTAGCAATATGAAATTGATTCGTTAAATGCTTTGGTGCATTGGGTAAATGAGCATTATTTAATGCGGCTCGTAATTCAAGGCTCTCATGAATCTTAGTCTGTGAGCGAAACACCAGTTGTTTACTCTGGCTTTGCAACACAAAAACACTGCCCAATACCATTGCCGTAAGTGTTATGGCAATGAGTATTTCTAATAAGGTAAAGCCTTGTATATAGCGAAGTGAAGACTGTCTCATATATTAATTCTCAGGATAGTGAATCGTCAGCTTACCAGTAAAGCCATTAACCACCAGTTGTGCCTGTTGCGCACCTTGCTGCAAGAGTAATGTGCCGCCTGTTGCACCACCCTGTGGAAAAAACTGAACCATAAGCATGGCTGGTTTCGCTTGATTATTTGTCTCTAATGGCTTTGCTACCATTCTTGTCTTATTAAGAGCATCCTTATCAAGCCAGCGAACAACTGCTCCTTGGCTGTACCATTGCCCTTTTTTATGCCCCGTCTTGTTCCTTTGCTCATGTCCTTTTATCGTCTCTTGATCATCAAACAGATTAAATAATTGAGCACTTTGAACCTCTCCAGTAACAACTGCATTACGGCGGTTATATTTTAAAATATTAGCTAAGTCTCTAAGCTGAGCAGCAAATAATTTGCCATCCGTATTACTAATATTGGGGATAATAATAGCACTGCCCAAAGTAATAATAGCCAAGACCAATAAAAGTTCTAATAGGGTAAAGCCCTGTTGTTCTTTTTTACGACTAAACGGCTGAACATTCATAATAAAACCTAATGGTGAATGTCTTTATCTTCACCCTCTCCCCCTTCTTGTCCGTCGGCACCTAATGACAAGAGTGTGTATTCTCGACCATTGTGATCACCTGAAAGTTGGTACTCATAGGCTTTGCCCCAAGGATCTAGGGGAATACTTTTCATATAAGGGCCATCCCAACGGGCTTTACCCGAATTATTCTTAACCATCTCATCTAGATTTTTAGGGTATCGTCCCATATCAAGGCGATAGGAATCTAAGGCAACCTCTATATTTTTAATTTGAGTTAAGGCCACATCATGTTTTGCGCCACCTAATTTATTCCATAAACTAGGACCAATAATCCCCGCTAAGAGAGCCAGTATTGCCATGACAATTAATAATTCAATTAGGGTAAAACCTGCTCGTTTAGTGGTTGCTTTTATAGGCATAATAATAAACTTCATTTTAATAGGACTCTTTGAGTTGCTTTAAAAGATAATGACTCACAGAGTCAAAGCGATTATTAAATTCATGGTTAAATTGTTTTAAATCAGTTTCTGGACTAATAATTTTAGGGGTAATAATCAACACTAATTCACGGCGTTCGGCTTGTTCTGTTTGAGTTTTAAACAAAGAACCGACAATAGGAGTATTTTTAATGATAGGAATACCCGTTTCACCATCAACCGTAACCGATTCAATCAAACCACCTAAGATAATGGTCTGATTATTACGAGCAATTACCGTTGTGGTAATTTCTTGATTACCAAAGGTGGGTTTAAAGCCTGCATCACTAGAATTTGTTGCCCCTTCGATAGAAGAAAGTGATTGTGATATTTGCATATTAATCACACCATCATCATTAATATGAGGGGTAATCGTCATTTCAATACCAGTTTTTCGATAGGCAATTTGTTGCGTTACTTGATTAACCGAACTCCCTGTACCTGAATCCAAATTGGTTGTTTCAGAGGTTTGTACGGGAACTTCTTTACCCACATTAATAGCACCTTCTTGATTATTAGAGATCAATAAGGAAGGTCTGGATAAAATATTGACATTAGAATCTTTAGCAACTGCATTTAAAGTCACTCGCCAGTCACCTCCTAAGCGATTTAAAATCAATCCCAACGGTTTGCCATCACTTGATACATTTTGTGCAACACCAAAGTTCGTTTGGATACTGCCATTGGATGACAGATAGCTCCAGTCAAGACCCAAACTTTGACTATCTGATAAGGTGACTTGAGCGATAACCACATTGACCAATACTTGTAGAGGGACTCTATCCAAGACTTTAATGGTTTCTAATAGTTGCTGATAATCTCTTGCCGTGGTACGGATCAGTAATGAATTTGAGTCCGTATCCGAGACGATGGTGGCCATAATATTTGCTGAAGCCCCTCCTTGTGCAACGGTTAAGTTTTTTATTAATGGTCTTTTTTTCTTAACCAGAGGTTTGTTGTGTCTTTTTATCGCGAGTGCATCCTTGGGCACCGTTCTAAAGACGTTAGGAGACGATGCTTCAAGCTCTTTTTCTATTTTAGGTTTTTTATCATTGGCATTATTTAAAATAGAATTTAATGTACCTGAGAGAGAATCACAATCAATACTCTTGCAGCGATAGAAAAATATTTGTTCTTGTGATGAGCTTGATCCCCCGTCATCAAGAATATCAACCCAACGATCTACAGATGTAAAGCCCCGCCCAGGAGGAGCAACAACTAATAAGGAGTTAATCCGTTCCAGCCCAAGCACCTGATAGGCAGGCTGTGCGCCCTCAATAAGTTTTAAAATAGCAAGCAGATCAGCAGCGACTTTCTTAGTCTCTGATTTTTGTATTTTATAAATACGGATCCCTCTGGCACGAAACGGATCGACATCAATCAGACTTAATAGACCATTAATTTTTTTTAATTGTTCAGATGAAGCAATAATAGACAATGCATTTAGCTGAGCAATTTGTGATATTTTAGTATCAGATGCTATCAGAGGTTTTAAAACAGCCAAAGCGGATTGAATGGATATATTTCTCAGCGGTGTAATTTGCATGACCTTGCCTACACTGTTTTGAGTCAACATAGTAGCATAGCCCATTTCTTCTGGTAAAAAAACCGCTGATTTTTTAGCGTAATAAACACCCGCTTTATTCTCTAGAGTGATCCCTGATTCACTCAGCAACATATTCAGCAAGGGCCATAGGTCTTTATATTTTAATGGCTTATCCGGTGCGGTACGCATGGTCACTTTATTATTAACTGAGGCATCAATCACAATACTGATCCCCAGCGAGTCGGCTATTTCTTGCAAAATTTGTCGCAGTTCAACCTGCTCATAATCTAATTGCACAATGTCCTGCTCTATCCCTGATGGATCATTGCTATACACTTTGGCAATACCGGGAGTAATTGCTTGATGAGATTTAATAATAGGCAGGCTGCCACTGGTCTCTAGTTGCTTTATCTGGCTATCAAGATAATTTTGTGTCTCTTGTGAAATATGACTAAGCTGGGTATTTTTATTGACTACTTGAGTACTAATCGCCATTGCTTCTGGCTCAATAGAAACAGGCTTGCTGGTGCGATTCTCTATTGCCCTTTGCCCCACACTAAGCCTATTATTATCTTTATCTACGCCATGATCTAAACTCTCATGCGCACGATTATGCACACAGCTAGTGAGCATAGGCACCGCAATTAATAAGAGTATCAGAGGCTTTAGCAAACGGTATGTGGACTGATTATTTATATCTGAGCAAAAGTGATAGACCATAAAGACGTTCCATTTTTATATACCGATATCATTCATACTGAATACCGCTAAAAGCATAACGATAACAATACCACCGACCAGTATTCCAAGAAGTAAAATTAATAAGGGTTCAATTAATGCAAGTAATCGTGCCAAGCGATTTTTAACACGTTGATTAAAAGTCTCTGCTAATTGATTAAAAATATTAGCAGTTCTACCTGTTTCTTCTCCCACAACAATAAGCTTGGCTAGGATCATAGGGAAATCGGTATTTTTTTCCAGTGCTTTGCCTAACGACAGACCGGATTTTACATCCAGTTCAACCTGTGACACCTGTGCGGATAATTGACGATTTTCTAATACCCCCTGAGTAATCGAAAGGCTTTTAATCAGGGGAACACCTGCACTGAGCAAGGCTCCAATGGTACGGCAAAAATTACTGGCATCTTTGTATAATAACAATTTACCAATGATTGGCAAAGTTAATAAAAGTGCATCTTTTTGTTTACTATGTTGTTCATCACGAAACCACCATTGAGTCAAAAAATACAGCAAAACAGATGCTGGAATGAGTGTCCATGAATAATACAGCATCCAATCACTCATAGAAAATAAAAATTGGGCTGACGCAGGAATAGGTGCCCCTGTATCACTAAATAAGGTAGCAAATCGAGGCACCACAAATAGAATCATCAACACCACGGAAAGCACCCCCACAAAAAGTAGTACCAAAGGATAAATCATGGCACTGATGATCTGCCGTTTGGTTTCTTGTGCTTCTTCTAAAAAGTGTTTTAATGGCACTAATAAATCCGCCAGAATACCGCCTTCTTCACCTGCCCGAACAATACTAATATACAGTTTAGAAAAACTTTGGGGATTATCCTCCATTGCCTGAGTCAGCGTACCACCTTCTTTTACATAGCGGATCATATTTTCAATTAAATAATGAGTGGCAGTGCGACTACTGAGACTCTGCAATAAGGTTAATGCTTTATCAATAGGTACCTGTGCCTGAATTAAGGTCGTTAAGCCTTCAGTAAAATGGATCAGTTCTTCACTCGATAGATGGTGTGTTTTTTGCTGTTCACTATGCGTAGCATCAATGGGGTCAAGTTGTATCGGGGTAAGTTGCCGTGCTTTTAATGTGCCCAGCGCTTCGTTCTCATCTAATGCATTCAGCTGGCCGGAAACCAATGTGCCCGTAATGTCATAGGCTTGATAATGAAAGGAGTTAAGCTTCATTTATTACTCGTCACTCGCACAACTTCTTCTGGGCTAGTAATGCCCTGAGCCAATTTTTCCAAGGCATCTAAGCGCAGTGTTTGCATACCGTCACGCACAGCCTGCTGTTGAATTTTATTTGTATCAACTCCCCGACCAATCAGATCACGAATCTCATCGGTGATCACTAATAACTCATATAAACCCACCCGTCCTTGATACCCCGTTTCACCACAATGAGTACAGCCTCGGCCATGATAGACCTTAGGCATATCGTGTTGGCTAATGTCCAATAGTTTTGCTTCAATATCTGTCAAGGTGGTTTCATAGCGACAATGTGAACAAATTTTTCTTACTAAGCGCTGAGCTTGAATCGCGAGCAAACTGGAACTGAGCAAATAAGGCTCGACCCCCATGTCTTGCAAGCGAGCAATCGTACCTGAGGCGTTATTTGTATGTAGAGTCGAAAAAATCAAATGTCCTGTAAGAGCCGATTCAATAGCAATAGCAGCCGTTTCAGTATCACGGATTTCACCAATCATAATAATATCGGGATCTTGACGGACAATCGAGCGTAAGCCGGAAGAAAAACTCAGGCCAATTTTGGCATTCGTTTGTATTTGGGTCACACCATCTAATTGATACTCGACCGGATCTTCCACCGTGATAATTTTTTGTTTTCGAGAATTAATTTTTTCCAATGACGCATATAAGGTGGTCGTTTTACCACTGCCGGTCGGCCCGGTGACTAAGATCATGCCATTAGCCTGTGTTATTAACTGTTGATACGTACTAAGCAGTTTCGCAGGCATGCCTAAGTGTTCCAGGCTGACATGAATGTCATCCCTATCTAAGATCCTTAAGACCACCGATTCACCATGAACACCCGGCAAGGTTGAGACACGCAAATCTAAAATGCGGTCACCAATACTATGTTCAATACGACCATCTTGAGGCAGTCGTTTCTCACCAATATCCAACTTAGCCATTAGTTTTAAACGGGAGGTAATGGTGGGCTGATGCACTAATGGCAAGGTTTCAATGGTGGTCATAATCCCATCGACTCGACAACGTACATGCAAACCACTGATATCTGGTTCAAAGTGAATATCACTGGCTCGTAGATCAAGTGCCCGTTCAAACAAATGATTGACTGTGCGGATCACAGGGGCATCGGAGTCGGTATTATTTAATTCATCTTCTTTAAATAATTCAACCGCTTGCTGTTCGTCCATTTCAGGAGCTAGTTGTGCCCGCCAATGTCGAGTTAATTGTTCCATTTCATGTGTGGAGCAAGCCATAAAGTGAATCGTAATACCATTGATAATAAAACGAACTAAGGCACGAGTCTCAGCAGAAGGTAACAGCACATAACACAATGTACCTGTGTCTTCAAAATCAATTGCTGGCACTAAGTGATTGGGCAAGATAAGCTGTGAAAAAAGAGGCAATGTTAAAATCATTACAAATCATCTACTTTGGTATTTTTCTGGCTAAAGGCCGTTACACTAAGAGACCCCCGCAATATTCTCCGGCTGGAACGAATTTTCATTTGGCTAATGATTAATTTTTTCTGTGAATGTTCTAGGGCATTAACAAATGCCATAATACTGCTCATATCACCACTGATGGACATATTTTGTGTGATCATTAACCATTGTGCATTATCTTTAAACTCTGGCAAACGGCTGGACTGTATTTTTGCACCACTGTTTATTGCTATTTTTTTAACTAAGGTCTGTAGTTTTGCCGCCACTAACTCTCTGGATTTAGCAGAAAATAATTGTTTGACTCTATTCTCTTCCAGTTTTTTAATTTTAGCGTATTCATCCGCCCAAAATTGTTGTTTACTTTGTAGTTTATCCAAACGCTCCGCTTTACTTTGTAATAGTTCAATATCATTAAGACCTTGATGATAATAACGAATACCAAGCGGAATACCTCTAAACAAGCCTGTTATAAGTAGCATTGTAAAAAAAAAGTATAGGAGTTTGCTCTCTTTTTTAGTCATGACAATACGTCCTACTCTCAATGCTTAATATTATTCATCACGGGGAAAAAATTCCTCATAATAAGTTTTTTCATCATAATCAACAAGGTGGAAAATTATACCAAAGTGTTCTTTCTTTTTGCCTCGCTCCGCACGAACATTCTGGTTAAACGCTGCATTGTCAAATTCTTTTTGTTGTGCCAGCAATTCTAATATTTTTGAAGGCGAAGGGCTATAACCTTCAATTTCAATAACTCCTTTATTAAACTCAAATGAGGATAACCAACTGTTTTTAGGGATCAAACGATTAATTTTTAATAAAATCTGATGTAAATCTCGTTGTGGGTATTGCTCAAAGGCTAACCATTTTTGCTCATAATTAACAACCGTTTCTCGGTGATTTCGCACTGTCTCTGTTTGTTGCCAATGGCGTAGATAGGCTTGTTCTAAGCGTTTATACTCAAGGATATTTTTTATAAAGGGTGATGACAACAAGAGTACAAGACAAACGATAACAAAAGCAATAATTTGTAGCTTATGCGATTGATACTCTTTTTGTATTAAAGCAATAGCCTGTTTAGGATAAAAGCCATAGTCTTTTTTAGGTTTCAATTTATCAATATAAGATAAAAATACGTCTTTGTTATGGATTTTATCCTTATTTTTAAAAGAGCACTTAGGATAGTGAGCCAACCATTGCTCTTGGAACTGTTGCCTGAATTCCGCTATATCTAAATCACTATGATGATAAAAATCCCAGTGTCGCAAATTTTGTTGCCTAAATTGTGTTACCAAAAGATAGTCTTCTCCCTGTTCACAATAAACCTTATCATCTGCTTGCTTATTAATTGAAAAAAGAACACTGGCCGGAAAAATAGCCACTAAGGTGAAGCCATACTTTTTTAAAGCATCAAATAGGTTCTCTGAACGTTCTTTTGAAAACCAAATGGCTTGATTGGTTGAACCATCAGCCACTATTGGACTGGCAACTAACAAGTCTTGCCGACATGCAGGTAATAAGTCACTCTGTTGATAATATAAGCCTGCCAGACGTTGTGATTGTTCTAATTGGGGCAGTTGATAGCTCGTCGCAATAAACTCATTGGCAGGCAAAAATAATGTAATGCATGGTTTTTTGATTGTTGCCGGTATTATTTTTTTCGCCGCTAAGGCAATTTCTTGAACACTATTATCAAGCAGATCGCAGGATCTGCCTGTCGTTAAGTCAGTGATTGTATTATTAAAAATAAGCAATGATACATTGCTTTTGTTTAGTAACGCCTTATGCTCATCAATAATAAAATAATTAAAGAGTCTGGCGCTTATTTTATTATAAAATGAGTTCAATATGCCTTCCATTGAGCCATTATACCTAAGTTAAAATCATAAGTGCATAAAGGTTTTGCTTATCTTTATTCTTTATTCTTTATTCATAGGTAGGTACTTAAGAACTTTTGGGCTAGGATAACTCTGTGTTTACTACACAAGACGCCGTAAATCCATCCTTGGAGGCTTTATTGCCACATCCATGTGGCAAAAACTTCTTCCGTAAACACAGAGTTATCCTTAAGTACCTACCT
>WFNB01000098.1 GCA_015488755.1 Gammaproteobacteria bacterium
GCTATTTTTATTTAAAAAACGCTATACATAGCCTAATTTCATGATTATCCTAAATCGGTAGATTCGGCTATATTATTGTATTACTTATTTAGGATAATAGTATCTTATTTAAAACAATGGTTTTGACTAAGAGTTAATTCATTTGCCTTAACTGGAGTTCCCATGGCTATAAAAAAGAAAGTGGTCAGTAAAAAAAAAGTAGCTAGCAAGAAAAAACTAGCAACTAAAAAAACAAGTGTAAAAAAACGAGTCGCACCTAAAAAAGCTATTAAGAAAAAAGTAGTCGCTCATAAAAAAATTAAGACCACTGCCATACAAAATAGAATGAGCAAATCACAAATTATAGCCGAACTTGCAGAAACAACCGAACTGAGCAAAAAAGAAGTGACAGGTGTTCTCACTCAATTAGATGGATTAATTAAACGACATATTAAAAAACGTGCCTGTGGTGAATTTTTATTACCGGGCTTATTAAAAATCGTCACCGTTAAAAAGAAAGCGGTTAAAGCAAGAAAAGGAATTAATCCTTTTACTGGTGAAGAGCAAATGTTTCAAGCCAAAAAGGCCACCACAATTGTGAAAGTTAGAGCACTTAAAAAACTAAAAGAAATGGCTCTTTAAGATTAAAAACAGTCCAACCTTTTGAATAATAGAAAGATTAATCATCTGATTCTACGACTATTAAGCTTTCTATTATTCCTAAATTCAACACCAAACAAACACCTCCTTACTTACCTTAAATACGATAAACATCAATGCCTTTCCCCAATTTAATTGTAATTATAAAAACCTTTGTCTACAGTTAGGTACAGAGCGATCAAGTAAATCATCCGATTTATCTTAATCCTTATGCATAATAAGAGTCTTATTTTGTTACTTACTCATAAGTAGGTACTTAAGGATAACTCTGTGTTTACGGAGGAAGTTTTTGCCACATGGATGTGGCAATAAAGCCTCCATGGATGGATTTACGGCGTCTTGCGTAGTAAATACAGAGTTATCCTGCCTCAAAAGAGCTTAAGTACCTACCTATGGTTACTTACTAATAAAATAAATAAAGACCATTGAATTTATATTTTATGCCTTAAAGGAGATGTATATGTCTTGTCATTATCAAGAATTAGAGATTAAAACCCTACCAAGCCCTACCCGCTTATGCAATCCTCGTTATTATTCTCAAGAACAAGTTGATTTAGATGAACCTGCTGTGAAAATCATGACCGATTTAACAACCATTGCCGCAGTCACTATTTCCCCTTCCTGTAGCCTGATGGAAGCAAACGACCGCATGCTTAAAATGAAAGTAAAACTACTCTTTGTTACCGATTCTAACGATCTTGTTATTGGTTTGATCACTTATAGTGATATTCAAGGTGAGCGTCCTATCCAATTTCAACAAATGAATGGCGTTTCTCGTACTGAAGTGTGTGTTTTAGATATTATGACCGGAATTGAAAGTATAGAAGTGCTTGATTGGAGTCGTGTTGAACATGCTCGTGTTGGTGATATTGCTATGACTATGAAGAAATTTAACCGTCAGCATGCACTGGTTTTAGAAACCTCAAATAATAGTAATGACTATCAAATTCGAGGCATTTTTTCCATGAGCTTACTAAGCAAAGTATTGGGCATTCAGATTGATACCACAGAGGTAAGCAAAACATTTGCCGAACTAGAGCATATTTTAGCATTTGCCAGCTCCAGTTAGCCCATAGTTACCTTATTTCTGTTGTTTTTCTAAGTGTTCAATAATAGAGAGATATTCTTGTTCTTTTTTACTTGAGGAGTACAGAACAAAGCTCATAAGAAGAACAAAGAAAAATAATGCTGAAATCGCCGTCGCCCCTGTTACAGCCAGAATAGCAAGGTCTGTCACCTGAGTCATATTGACCCCATTATCCGTTTTTGTTTTCAATAAAGCCAAAACGGCTTGTGGATTGACCATTTCTGGCTTAAACCAAAAAATAAAGCCCCATGCAATACTGCTAGACAAACCAATGCTCCAAGCAAGATAGCCAGAAATTTTTTGAAACATTGTTCGTTTAAAGATAAATTGTTTTTGCCCGTCACTCAACATAAAATACCCTCTATTATTTTTAACCTAGAATACCTGTTTTTATAAGATTTCTCTCTTTTGAGCACTTCTTTTTTTAAATTCAAGCCCCATATTATAGCCTAACTCACTTTAAAGATAATACTTATAAGCCTATGTCAAAAAAAGATTATTATAAAATTCTTGGTGTTAACCGAAGTGCCAGCGATGCTGATATTAAAAAACAATATCGCAGACTGGCACGTAAGTATCATCCTGATGTCAGCAAACTCAAAAACTCAGAAGAACATTTCAAAGAAGTTAATGAGGCCTATGATGTCTTAAAAGACAAAGAAAAGCGATCCAATTATGACCGTTTTGGCTCTGCTGATGGTAACCCTTATAGCAGTGGCGGTTTTACCCCACCACCTGGTGGTGCACAAGGTGGTAATTTTGGTGGCTTCGGGCAAGGCAGTTTTGATGATATTTTCGATAGTATGTTTTCTAACTCCCGTAGTGGCCATTTCAATGGTCAAGAAGATACCTTTACCCGCCAGAGGCAAGCACCCAAAGGACAGGATCAAAACGTTAGCATTTCTGTTGATTTAGAAGACTCATATCAGGGCAATGAGCGTTCTTTGCATGTTCATATACCTGGCACTCAGGGGACTAAGAAATTAAAAGTTAAAATTCCAAAGGGAATTAAAGAAGGGCAAAAAATACGCTTAAGTGGTCAGGGAGGGAGCGGTCCAACCAATGGTGATTTGTTTTTAGAGGTCAAATTTAATAAGCATCCACATTTTACACTTGATGGCAAAGACATTACTTTAATATTACCCATTACGCCATGGGAAGCAGCATTGGGTACGAAACTATCAATACCAACGCTCGGTGGTACCGTTGAAATGAAACTGGCAGCCAATACCAAAGGTGGTAAAAAACTTCGTCTTAAGGGGCGTGGCTTACCCGGAAAAAATACCGGTGACCAATATGTTATTTTACAAATTATGACACCAGAGGCAAATTCTGACGAACTAAAGACCTTATATAAAAAAATGGCGAAAATAAGTCAGTTTAATCCAAGAAAGAATTTTTAAATCAAGCATAAGTGAACTAATTTCATTTATATCAGTCACATTATTGATGATTTTATTCATAACTTATTGAGGCTTAAGATCCATTATGACTCTGACTAAAAAACACCTAATAATCAGCATTTTCACTTTATCCCTACTGGCATTAGGCTCCCTTTATGCCTTGCCAACGTATGACAGTCAGAATAAAGCGCTCCCTAGTTTAGCCCCCATGTTGGCAAAAATAACACCGGCCATTGTTAATATATCCACTAAGGGGGGCTACCAAGGAGGCAATCAATTACCCGAATTATTTCAAGATCCTTTATTTCAGCAGTTTTTTAGATTTAAAACACCACAGCACCGACAACAATCTCACGCCCTCGGCTCAGGTGTTATTGTAAATGCTGAAAAAGGTTATATTCTTACCAATAACCATGTAATTGATAATGCCAGTGAAATATTAGTAACTTTAAAAGACGGTCGTTCATTTGTAGCTGAGCTCATTGGTACTGATCCACAAATAGACATTGCAGTACTTAAAATTAATGCTAACGATCTGAGTCAAGTCAAATTGGCCAATTCTGATGTCTTACGAGTGGGTGATTTTGCTTTAGCCATTGGTCATCCCTTTGGCTTAGGACAAACAGTCACCTCTGGAATCATCAGTGGTTTGGGGCGTAGTGGTCTAGGTATTGAAGGTTATGAAGATTTTATTCAAACTGATGCCTCCATTAACCCTGGAAATTCTGGTGGTGCCTTAGTCAATTTACATGGCGAGCTTATTGGGATTAATACCGCTATTTTTTCTAAAAGTGGCGGCAACATTGGGATTGGCTTCGCCATTCCTGTCAATATGGCTAAGTCCGTCATGAAACAACTTATACAATATGGCTCTATGCAACGAGGCTTGCTAGGTGTCCAAATACAGGATTTAACCCCCGACTTAGCCTCAGCTTTAGGAGCAGAGGTCTCCAAAGGTGCTGTGGTCGCTCAAGTCATTGCCAATTCTCCTGCCAGTAAAGCCAATATCAAGACAGGGGATATTATTATTGCAGTTAACAACCGAAGCATTAATGATTCTTCTGACTTACGCAATCAAATTGGCTTGAAACGCCCCGGAGAAAGCGTACAAGTAAAATTACTACGAGGTAAAAAAACACTTAAACTTAAAGTGACTATTGGTGGTGAAAACATGCTATCAAAGCATACTGAGAGCACACATTCCACACAGGCTTTTGCCGCTAAACAATTACATCCTGCTTTAGACGGTGCTTACTTTAGTGCTCAAACATCGGGACAAGGAGTTAACGTTATTGACGTTAAAAGAGGCTCTCCTGCTTGGCAAGCTGGTTTACGAAAAAATGATACTATTATTGCCATTAATCGTCACACTATTCGCTCAGTCAACGATCTAAAAAAACTATCAAAAAACCAGTATACTCAGGCCATTGCACTTAATATTCAACGAGGCAATTCTGCTCTCTTTCTTATTTTAAGGTAGCCTTTTATACAAATAAAGATAGAACTATTCAAAACAATTAAACCCATTCCATTTGGGCGATGTATTAACACTGTCCAACATTAATACAAGTAAAACAATCGCATTATTAAAAAACAACTTATAGAAACAAATACAATGAGTTACAACTAGGCCTTATTATTATCTGTACATATTTAAGCACTTAACTTATTTTTTTAATGGTTATTTTTTGCATTTCTTCATATCCCGTCTAAACTATTTTTAATAACTACCGATAGATCTCGTAAGGATCTATTCTTCGCATCAATATTATTAACAACATAGCAATATCACTGGAGAATATTATGAAGTCGATTAGCCTGCTCAGTATTGTATTATCACTGATTTTTACCACCACTGCCTTTGCTGAGTCTGATGCTGGATTCCCCGAAGGCTGGGATAAATGGCCTATTCATCACTCAGGTACTATTTTGGGTAAAGAAACAAGCATTCCATCAGATTTACCCCCTATTGTCATTGAAACAATGAAAACCTATAACTGGATCAATAATGGCAAAGGCTCAGCCTATAATGTACGTTTAAACCCTGCTCAAAAAGCAGGTCATTATGAAGATGCACCCACTGGTGTCTTAGAGTTAGTCGACATTAAGGTTCTATTAGTCACTGAACATCTTATTGGTGAACCTCAATATGGTGTCTTTACCACCGATGGCAAAGATATTTCTGATGCCCACCCCTCTCTCAATCCAAGCATCTGCACAACCTGTCACACTGGCTATGGTGATGCTTGCATTGCTGGAATATGTAATAAATAGCGCTTAGACAATAGATTGCGAGAAAAAAGGTTTTATATTATGGCGTTTAATAAGTCAATAAATAAGGCGGTGACTATTCTGCCTATTTTAATTGTTCTGGTCGTTAGTATCATACAAGGTTACCTGCGTTATACTGATACAATGGATAACGCCATACTATCACGAGTTGAGCTGGCTAAAGTGTCTGCCCAACCCATACTCAACTTAATGAATCGTTCTGTGGGTGGTGGTAATTATGCCAATATACAAGATAAAGAAGCCCTAAATTTATTTAAGGCCAATAGGAGTATGGATTTTTTCTCAGTACAGGGAAAAAGCGATCTCACAAACAGCCCTTTTTCTGCTTTATACGATGGTCAAAAACAAGTCCTTCTTCGTGCTACTTATGGCACCAATTACATCAGTAGCCGTGAGAAAAAATTAAGCAAAATTACTAAGGCACTTAAAAAACTACCAAAAAATCACAAAAAACGTCCTAAACTCAACAAAATAAAAACAAAACTCAGTGCCGAAATTGCCACTTTTGAACACCAAAAAGAGCTCATTAAACAATTACAACAGCACCATCAACAACCCTCTAATGAACAACTCAAGAATAATTATTTTATTGATTATAACAATGCTAAATTACATCTCATTTTTAAATTAAGCAATAAAGGTGGTGGCACTCTATGGATGATTCAGGATATTTCTGAAATAAAACATCTATGGAAAGATATTTTATTTGATATTCTGCCCGCCACAATCATATTATTGATTATCTCTATTATTGTCGTTTTATTTATTGCACGAAACATTAATACACCTTTATCCTCTATGATTCATAGTGTGCAAACAATAGAAAAAAACTCGGACTTAAATCAACGCCTTGATGGCTCTAATATCAGCGAATTAAATAACCTTGCCAATGCGTTTAATAGTATGTTGCAAAAATTTCAGCAGATCATTGCTGATGCCAGTCATGTGTCTAATACGACCAATGAGGCTGCGGAAAAAGTCTCAGCAATATCTGAACAAGGCAATATGCATTTACAAGAACAACAAAAACAAGTAGAAACCGTTGATTTGGCAATGAATGAAATGCTTGAAGCCGTTGGCCATGTCACCCAAAATATTCAACAAACCGTCAGCGTTGCTCAGGATGCTTATGAGGCATCCAAACACGGTCGTGAAATTGTTAGCCAATCAATTAATAATATCAACCAAGTATCCACTGCCGTAGAGGGTGCCTCTCAGGCAACTTCTAAAGTTGCCGATAGCGTGGAAAATATCAGTTCTATTATTGATGTGATCCGAGGCATTGCCGAACAAACAAACTTATTAGCCCTCAATGCAGCCATTGAAGCGGCTCGTGCTGGTGAACAAGGACGGGGGTTTGCTGTCGTTGCTGATGAAGTAAGAACTTTGGCTAATCAAACCCAAGAATCCACTGATAAAATTCAGACCATGATTAATGATTTGCAAGCGGCCAGTAATGCTGTTATTTCTCAAATGAATCAAGGCAACTCTCAGGTTAAAGAAACCATTGATCAGGCTAATGAAGCTGGTACTTCTTTAGAACAGATCACACAATCAGTTGATGAGCTTTTTAGCATGAATAAAGAAATTGCCTCTGCTTCTGAACGCCAAGCAAACTTAGCTGACACTATTAAAGTGGCTCTGGAGCAACTCAAAAACAATTCTCATAAAAATCGAGCAACTGCTGAACAAGCATCCTCACTAGGGATCGATTTAAAAGAATCTTCTCTTAAACTCAATACGATTGTCAGTCAATTCAAGGTTTAGCTGATTTATTTAGGATAAAATAGACAAATAAATGCTTCTCAACTTCATTTTAGATTGATAAATAGCGATGAATTCTCTATCATTCATAGCTCTGAGTCAGACTTAGAGCTGTTGAGCATGGCTCAAAACCTCAATAGCTTCTAAAATGACAGATTAACTTGATGGTATATATAGGCGCAATCATGTCGGATCAAACACAAAAATCCTCCCAAGAAATTATTCTGGAAATCCTTTGCAAATACATTGATGAAGAAGTGGATCATGCTCAAGTGCTGCCCGAAGCCAGTTTTGAAGCATTGGGAATTGATTCAATGGATGTGGTAGAGATCATCTTTGATCTTGAAGAGACGTTTGATATTGAGATCCCAGACCCCAATGAAATTGAGGGTATGGATGAAAATTTTAGCACCGTACAAGATCTGCTTAATATCGTCAACACATTGATTGACTGATTAAACCTTAATTCTATTCATTACAAACACTCATTAAATAAAGGAAATTGAATGCGAATTGTCATTACTGGGATGGGTGCAATATCTTCCCTTGGCTATGATGTTAATAGTTTTGTTACAGGAATAATGACAGGTCAAGTAGGCTTTTCCCCTATTGAGCAAATTCCAGAGATAAAAAATTTACGGGTAAAAATTGCAGCAGAAATACCTGACTACGATGAAACCGCCCACTTTAGTAAAAAAGAGCTTGCCCTTTTTGATCGTTTTACACAATTTCAACTTTTATCAGCCCGTGAAGCAATTAGCGATGCTCAACTTGATTTTACTCCATCACTCAGTGAACGTACCTGCGTTATTATGGGCAGTGGTATTGGTGGCCAGAGCACTCAAGAACAAAACTACAAAAAAATCTACCATGAGGGTGGTAAGCGCCTGCCTCCATTAACCGTACCGAAACTGATCCCCAATGCTGCCAGCAGTCACGTCACTATGGAATTTGGCATCACAGGGCCTGCATTCACTATTGCCAGCGCCTGTGCTTCTTCCGCACATTCACTGGCACAATCTTGCATGATGTTACGCTCAGGCTTAGTTGATGTTGCCATTACTGGTGGTTCTGAAGCATGCATTACTTATGGTACAGTTAAGGGCTGGGAAGCCTTGCGGGTCACCAGTAAAACGACTTGTCGGCCATTTAGTAAAGATCGCAGTGGTTTGATTCTAGGAGAAGGCTCTGGCACCATTGTTTTAGAAACTCTAGAGCACGCCCAGTCTCGGGGTGCTCATATTTATGCTGAAGTCATCGGTTTTGGCATGAGTTCTGATGCCGGTAATATTGTCCAACCCTCCAGTGATGGTGCTGCCAGAGCCATACAAGCAGCCTTAAAAGATGCTAAATTAAACATTGAAGACGTACAATATATTAATGCTCATGGCACTGGCACACCACAAAATGACCCATCAGAAACCGCCGCTATTCGCAAAGTATTTGGTGACTATGCCGACCAACTTGCTGTTTCATCAACCAAGTCTATGCATGGTCATGCCTTAGGTGCCGCCGCTGCACTTGAAACTATTGCCGTTGTGGCCGCACTAGAGCAACAAATTGCACCACCCACAATGAATTATAGTGAAGTCGATCCTAAGTGCGATTTAGACTATGTAGTGAATAAGCCAAGACCTATGCCAATAAATATTGCTCTGAATAATTCTTTTGCTTTTGGAGGACTCAATGCTGTGACGGCATTTAAACGCTTTAGTGAAACAAGCGAGTCTGTATAAGAATAATCAGTAAGTTAACAGAGCAGGAGCATACCTGCTAAGCTAATCTTCTTCACGTTTAGCATCTTGGGAAATTTTAGAAAGATTATCAAATACTTTCTGGCTGGACTCTTCCATTAGCTTAACCGCCTCCATGAGTTTATTATAATCAATATCACCTTGTTTAATAAGCTCAAAAATATCTTTGGTGCTATTGTGCACTAAAGAATGCGGTTGCTCTAGTTCAGTATAATGTTTTGAATGTGAAAAAAATATTTTCCCTTCTCCCTCATAATACCACTTACCTAAACGACAATTATGATGATCAACAAAATCAAAAACTGGCTCTTTATTATTAATAGATAAGTAGGTATTTATTTTCCATAGAATATGATCCGTTTTGGCAAGTGTTGTAAAAATCATATCCGTCATTAAATGAATACTAACAAAATGCTCGGTTACTTGGCTGTCAATATCATTCAAATGCGTTTCAAAATTAGAGATATCAACAACAACATTTTTAATACCTTCAATGAGCTGAGTAGAAATATCAGAAACAGACACAACATTGTCTTTAAGCGCTAGAATAACATCATTGATATCGGTAATAGCCAATTGTGTTTTATCTGCCAAGCCTCTCACTTCATCTGCAACCACCGCAAAACCTCTGCCGGATTCACCTGCCCGTGCCGCTTCAATGGCTGCATTAAGCGCCAATAAATTAGTTTGTTCAGCAATCCCTCTGATCATTAATAAAATAGAACTGATCTCTTCGGCTCTTGCAGACATACTCTCAACTGCAACGCCTGATTGCCCTGAAACTGAGGACAATCCTTGAATACCATCACTTATTTGGTTCAGAGCCTTAGAACGCACGGCAAATTCAGATTTAAGCATTGAGACACACTCTAATGTTTCTTTTGCTTTTTTTACGGAGTCTGCCAAATTAGTCTGAATATCCAATACGCCTGATTTTATATTATTATTTTCGAACTTAACTAAGTCTTCTACATGTGCCAGTGTTGGCTCATATTTTTTTGCTTGAACCAGTTGTTCTCTGAGAGACTCTATTTCAGCAGATAAATTTTTATTTTCTTGTCTCAGCTCATCTTGCTCTAAAATAGCTTCTGCATAATTTTTTTGACACTTTGTGCGAAAAAAACTTAACATTGGATTCTCCATGATGACAAAATACGATTAATCAGCTCTTCTTATCTTTCTATCGGCAAAGTCTAGTACATCTTTAGGTTAATTCTATACAGGTGCTCTACTATCTTAAAGAAAGTCACAATAGTTTAACCTAAAAAATAAAACTCAAGCAAAAAGACATTAATAAATTTTATTTTCGCCA
Source organism: Gammaproteobacteria bacterium (assembly GCA_015488755.1). Classification (GTDB taxonomy): domain Bacteria; phylum Pseudomonadota; class Gammaproteobacteria; order GRL18; family GRL18; genus GRL18. The sequence goes on from WFNB01000098.1 coordinate 10,252, forward strand.
TTAGGACGCTTTTTAAAGCGCTTATAAATCCATTGATATTGGCTGGGAATTTCTCGGATGCACATAGCAATGGCATCATTAAGAGCGGTTGCGGCAACAATTGGGTCAGGGTTGATAATGTCTTTATTATCTAATAAGTGGATATGAGTTACATAGCCTTGCCCCCATGAAAGACGTTCTGCATAGGCAATAATAATGGGTGCATAGGTGCGTTCAGCTAGTTTAGAAACCAAGCTCATGGTATTGGTTTGTATACTAAAAAATGGTGCAAAAACACCGCTGGCACCTGGGTCTTGATCGGGTAAAATTCCAGCCATATGTCCCTTGCGCAAGCTACCATATAGAGATTTAACACCAAAAGAAGTTGTTGGCACTAACGTATTACCTGTACGTTTACGCACAGCAACTAAAAAGTCATTTAGGTCGGCTAGTTTGGGGGGACGGTATAAACTGGTCATAGGTGCATATTTTTGACTAAACAGCCCTAAGTATTCCCATTGGCCGATATGAGGAGTCAACGCAATAACGCCATTACCCTGCTGATAGGCCTCTTGCCATATTTCAAACCCCACAATCCCCTTATTTAATTTAGTTAATTTTTCTATCGACCAAAACCACATGGCTCCCATTTCTAAGACTGTTTTGACACTTTCAGCAAGACTTTGACGCAATAATTTTTTTCGCTCTTGCTCTGATAATTCAGGAAAACAAAGAGCCAAATTAATCACTGCGATACGCTTTAGACCATTAGGAACAAGATATAATAATAAACCAATCACTCCTCCCAAGCCATGAATGACAGGCAAAGGAAACCACGATAAGAAGCGCAGAGTCGCAATAATTATTTTGCTTTTATTTATCATTGAGTTAAAACACATTATTAAGTGGACAATAAGGGCAGGTAATTCAAAAAAATACCGATAAACACGACCAAGCCTAGCCAATGATTATTGAGAAATGCCTGAAAGCATTTTTGCTCATCCCGATCACGGATTAAGTATTGTTGGTAGATAGAAAACCCTACTGAGACCAAAATGCCAAGATAGAAAAATAATCCGGCTTGCTCCTGCCATGCAATAGCCAACAATCCCAAAGTAAAGGCTATTTGTAAGAGAGCGATAATACGCTTATCATTATGGGCAAAAATAATGGCCGTGGACTTGACCCCTATTTTTAAATCATCTGTTCTGTCTGCCATTGCATACATCGTGTCGTAACTAACAATCCATAAAATAGTCACCGCATATAGTTGCCATGCAATTATAGGGATCGTATTTAATTGGGCAGCAAATCCCATAGGAATAGCCCAGCTAAAGGCCATGCCTAGAACAAACTGTGGGTAGTGAGTATAACGCTTCATAAAAGGGTAGATGGCAGCTAGTATTAAGGCAACAAAACTTAAGGCAATGGTATAAAAATTAAGAAATAGCACTAAAGTAAAAGCGACCAAAATACAGCAAAAAAAGAGTATTAACGCTTCTTTTGGGGTCACTTTTCCTGAGGTAATAGGGCGGTTTTTAGTGCGTTTAATATGCTTATCAATATGACGATCAGCGTAGTCATTAATCACACAACCAGCCGATCTCATAACAAAGACACCTAGAGCAAAAACAATAATAATAGTCGGCTCGGGTATGCCCTGAGCAGCAATCCATAAAGCCCAAAAGGTGGGCCACAAAAGTAACCAAGTGCCTATGGGACGATCCATTCTCATCAGCAAATAGTATTGTTGTAAACGCTCTTTGGTTAATTGCATGGTTATTATGGTCTAAGAAAAAGCATTATGTAGGACACGCTAATAAGTCGGGTAAGAAGACTTCTGCCACTAATAATGGCTTATGGGATAAACAAAAGACCGAACGTCTTGCCCATAGTTTTTCTGGCTTCTGTTTCAGTGCTTGCCCTATGTTAAGTGACATGTCAGTAGACAAATAATTGAGTACTTTATAATAAAGTGCATGCTCAGCTAATAAAGCCGTCACTTCCATACCATTACGTACTAAGTCAGGCTGAGAGAAAAGAAACTCTCCTAAGGGTTTATTGCCTAAATTAGCCAATTGCTGTTGTGATCCGCTCAGGCTTGTTAAGGGAATAATAGTACGGGCAAACACCACAGGCAAAGCACCACAGTATAATAGGACTTCACGGATCAAAGCTGGTTCATTCATTGCTAATTGCAGACGCACCGCTTCATCCTCTGAAACAGGCGCTTGCTCTTGCAATAAAACATGCACAGAAAAATCACCCAGTTTATTTTTCTGACAATGATGTTTAATGCGTGCGGTCAGAGAATTACTATCCAGTAACCACTGAGAAATAGCTTGTGGTATTGCTAAACTCAGCTCACTGTCCACGACATGCCAATGAACTGGGTGCCTTTGTCGTGATTGTTGTGATGATTTACTAGAGGCAGACATAAAAAAACTCAGCAGGCATGGCCATTTAATCGCATTTATTTAACCTGAGCTCTAGATAAGATGATCTTGAAAATAAATTCAACGTATTGGTTAGCCTGTATTTGTTACAGAAGTCGCCGTGAATACATCCTTGTAGGCTTCACTTTGGCATCCATGCCAAAAAGACTTATTCCACAAATACAGGCCAATCAATACGTTACTTGTTCCGTTATCCAGAACTCAGGTTATTTACATTTAACAATAATTCAGAAAGCCGACAATGGTAACATAAAGCCCTTTTTAGCTCCATCTTCCTAAATAATCAGATCTTAAAAATTAATGGCTTTAATCTCTAGTAAGGAGTGATCAAAGCGCGATGAACGACTGCGTCCAATGATACGGGTAAAAGGTGGTGACATGACCTCCATTCTAATTTCTTTGCTTTTCAGTTCAATGGCAACAATCAGGCTGGCTTTATTACTGGTTGGACGAATTTTAATTGCTTTTATATCCGCATAAGCAATTTTTTCTTTTTCACTTAAAATAAAGTACTGCTCAGTCTTTTTTTGTTTCCCCTTAGAGCTACTGAGACCCTGTTTTTTTAAAGCCATTACTTTATCGTTGGTGAAACGTACTGAAATAGGCGTTTCTGGAGAAATTACAGACTGAGTTTTTGTTGTGGAGCGGCTTTTTGCAACCACTTTAATTTGTGGCTTTTTCTTAGCCGTGGTCATTTCTTTGGCTACTTGTGCTGTTAAATCCAGTTCAATAACCGGAGTATCACTCTGAGTATCAACACTGGCGATTTTTGGGCTTGGCTTTGGTTTGGTTTTAGAATGAGTCTCTGTTACCTTGGGCTTGTTTAGCTTAGCATGAGATGCTTTTTCCTTGGCCAAATGCTGTTTTTTCTGTTGCTTTGCTCGACGCTTGAGTAGTTTTTTAGAATTAAAAAATTCGATTTGTTTTATATCAGCCAGCGATTTACTAAAACGGCCTATTTTGGCAGAACCACTGATAACAGGATAAGGTTTTTTTACTATTTTCACCTCACTATAGCCATCATCCATAATAAAACGGGCTTGAATCCCCTCCCTAGCGTATTTGGAGTTGAGTATAATTTTATTTACTTTTAACAAGTCCACAACAATGCCATCAGATAAAATCAGTTCTGGTACCTCACTGCTCTGACCATTGAGAGAACTGCGTAATGAGGCGGTTTCTAATTCTAATTGTGTGGTTGTTAATAGTGATAACAGAACATAAGCCTCATTTTCTTTTTTGGCCTTTTTGGCGGTTTTTGATTCCCTGGAGACTTTTTTCTTTGCTTGGTATTTCTTTTTACCCGTTGAAGTTGCGCCTTTAAGCCAGTCCAGTCGAGAACTGGACTCACCCTTGGCACAATGCTCATCAGAAAAAGAAATTTTACCGTTTTCTGCCTCACACTTAAATACTTGTGCCCAGAGGACTTGATTCATACCCAAAAAAAATAAAGCAGTAAGCAATAGTTGTTTTATAATAGTTCTTTTATTAGACATTTTGATATTCCATTTTTTGCCCAAGCCAACGATTAATAATAGGCTCAACCGAATCGGGATACTCGTTAATCAATTCTTGAGCAATATTACTGACCTGTGGCAGTAAGGATTGATCACGAATAATATCGGCAATTTTCATTTCTGCTAAGCCCGTTTGCTTGGTTCCTAAGACTTCACCTGGCCCTCGAAGGGCTAGGTCTTTTTGTGCCACAATAAAGCCATCATTGGTTTCTCTCAGAGTCATTAAACGTGCTTTGGCATTTTTTGACAGCCTACCACCATACATAAGCACACAGGCACTGGACTGACTACCACGCCCAACTCGCCCTCTCAGTTGATGCAATTGTGATAGCCCCAGACGCTCAGCATTTTCAATAATCATCAAGCTGGCATTAGGCACATCCACCCCAACTTCAATGACGGTAGTGGCAATTAATAAGGCAATTTCTCCCTGTTTAAAGGCTTGCATGACGCTTTGTTTCTCTTGTGCTTTTAAGCGACCATGTACCAAGCCAATGGTCAAATCAGGAAACTGATCATGCAATTGCTCATAGGTTTTTTCTGCTGCCTGACATTGCAATAGTTCCGACTCTTCTATTAGGGTACACACCCAATAGGCTTGTCTGCCTGCTAAACACGCTTGATATACTCGTTGCAATACGGCATTTCTGCGTTGCTCACTTAGCACAACGGTTTCTACTGGTGTCCGCCCCGGTGGCAACTCATCAATAATCGAGCAGTCTAAATCTGCATAAGCCGTCATTGCCAGCGTTCTGGGGATCGGTGTGGCCGTCATAATTAATTGATGAGGATAATAGTCATACGCGTTATTCTCATTAGGTAAGCCTTTATTCAGCAATGACAGCCGCTGATGCACGCCAAAACGATGTTGTTCATCAATAATAACCAAACCTAAGTGTTGAAACAGCACATCATCTTGGAATAAAGCATGAGTACCAATAACAATATGAGCTGAGCCATCCGCAATGCTTTGCAATGCTTCCCGACGCTGTTTAGCACGAGTCTTACCACTAAGCCAAGCAACTTGTAATGACAAAGGCGAAAACCAGTGCTGAAAATTAGTTCGATGCTGTTCAGCCAGTAACTCGGTCGGCGCCATTAAGGCCACTTGAAAACCACTTTCAATGGCATAAAGCCCCGCCATTGCAGCCACAACCGTCTTACCTGAACCGACATCCCCTTGCACCAAACGCTGCATGGGATGAGTCTGACTCATATCCAAAGCAATCTCGGCAATAACCCGCTCTTGTGCCTGAGTCAGTTTAAAGGGAAGTTGCTGAAGAAACTGTGCACTGTATTGCAGTTTTTCTGTAGCATCCTGCTGGCTCGTTATCTGAACATCGTTTCTGCTTATCAGAGAATGGGCATGATATTGTTTTTTTGCCTGATAGGCTTGCTTCATGGTCAGTTGATGGGCCAATAACTCTTCAAAAATTAAGGCTTTTCGATAGGGATCAGAGCCTTCCTGTAAGGCAAAAATAGGGCAATCTGGTGGAGGCTGGTGTAGATAAAACAAGGCTTCAATCGTGCTAGGCAATGCCAACCGTTGTCGAATGGGCAGTGGCAGTAAATCAGCAATCAATGGCTGTTTTAATAGCTTTTTATTACCTACTTGAGATGGGGATACCCCTAGGCGTTGCTGTAATAAAGCCAATACTTGAGCAATGGCATTACGTAATATTTTCTGCGTCAGCCCCTCTGTGGTTGGATAAATAGGGCTAAGTGTTTCTTCAAGCATAAGTACTTGCTGTGGCTCACAAATACGATATTCCGGATGAATTATTTCAAAACTATGACGTGCCCTTTTTATCTCGCCAAAGCCCATGAGCCATTTACCTTGCTCAGTAGCACGACTGAGAGCCTTTGCCTGATAGTGAGTAAAGTGAAAAAAACGCAGACTCATCACACCACTGCCATCATTAATATCGCAACTGAGCATTGGACGCTTCATGGTGCTTTGCGTCTGACAGTGAACCAGTTCACCATGGATCAAAGCACTGTCGCCTATTCGTAAGCTGGCAATCGGCACAACGCGTGTTTTGTCTTGATAACGTGTGGGAAGGTGAAAAAGCAGATCATTGAAGGTGAGCAAGGAACGTCTGGCAAAACGTTCCTGCATTTTATCACCAATGCCTTTAAGATGAATGATGGACTGCTGCAACCAGCTAGCATCATCAGGCGTATGTTTAGTATCCGTGCACATTACCACGAGCAAATGACTGGTAGATAACTAAGACCAATTTATTACCCTGCTCATCCAGCTTATATTTTTTATACTGACCATTTTCCTGCATTACATAGCGACAATTCATTTTATCTTTATAGCTGACACAGATTTCGCCCTGCTCATTAATCTGCCAGTGAGTCGTAAACTTATGACCCGCTTGCATACCTCTCATCGTACCATTGGGGTCAACATAAACCGTCATAGTGAGCTTTTTTGAGGGTATAGAGGCAGTGTAAGTATTGCCAGAAAAAAGTGTCTGCATTTCATCTGCTGAAAGAGTTTTAGCTAGGCAAGCACTATTGGAACAATCACTTATTTGAGTAGTAGTACAAGCGGCTATCAGAAACATAAGCACACACAAACTAAAAACATAACCCATAACACGACTTGTTTTTTTCATATCAATACCTTAAATTTAGTTCCTAATACTATAAGCGGGTGATTGTTACAACCATATCCTGAGCACGTAAATTTCTTATAATATCAGCCAAATGCCGACGATCGCGTACTGATAAAATAAAATCTAAAGAGGAAAGCTGATCTTCACCTTCGGCCGTCACCACATGTTCGATATTAGCCTCACTATCTGAAATTGCAGAAGCAATGGTCGCCAGAACCCCTTTGCGATGCTCAACCACCACTCGCAAAGAGACACTGAACTCGGTATCAATATCATCACTCCACTCGACATCAATCCATTTTTGTACTTCTTTACGCGTGTCTTTAGCATTTTTACACGACTTGGTATGGATCACAACGCCTCGCCCCACACTCATGTAACCGACAATAGTATCACCCGGAATAGGATGGCAACAACGACCATAATGTACCACCATACCTTCTGTGCCTTGAATGCTCAAAGCAATGCCTTTTTCTTTACGTAGTTGATCCAAAAGCTCACTTTGCTCAGGTAACAGGTGACGCACAACCAATTGGGGAATACGATTACCCAAACCAATTTGATCTAATAGCTCATTAAATGAAGCCAGTTTGTAGTCTTCTAAGACCCGTTGAATACGACGTTGTGATAAATCCTGAACCGACATATTAATATATGAGAGACATTTATTCAGCAAACGAGTACCTAAGGCAATCGACTCATCTTGATGAAGATTTTTTAGGATATTGCGAATATTACTACGTGCTTTAGCAGTAAAGACAAAATTAAGCCATGAAGGATTTGGCATCGCACCGGGAGCAGTAATAATTTCTATGGTTTGGCCATTTTTCAATTGTGAACTCAGGGGTGAATGTTGCTGATTCACTTTGGCTGCCACACAAGAATTGCCCACATCGGTATGTACTGCATAGGCAAAATCAATCACCGTTGCGCCTCTGGGTAATTCCATAATTTGTCCCTTGGGAGTAAACACATAGACTTCTGAGGGAAACAGATCCACCTTAACATTTTCTAAAAATTCAATGGAATCACCGGCATTTTGTTGCAGATCCAATAAATCCTTAAGCCATTCCCGTGCTTTGGTCTGAGCAATGACCCCACCATTGCTATCACCTTCTTTATAGCCCCAATGGGCGGCAATACCATTTTCAGCCACTCGATGCATATCCACCGTGCGCAACTGCACTTCAATGGCAACACCAAATGGGCTGAATAAAATGGTATGCAAAGATTGGTAACCATTGACTTTGGGAATAGCAATATAATCTTTGAATTTTCCCGGAATGGGTTTATACAAGGCATGTACAATACCTAAGGAACGATAACAACTATCAACACTGTCTACCACCACACGAAAGGCATAGACATCATAGACTTCAGCGAAAGGCAGGTGTTTATTCTGCATTTTTAGATAAATACTATAGAGGTGTTTTTCTCGGCCTAAGACCTGACACTCAATACCTTCTTGTGCTAAACGATTTTCTAAAGCCACTTGGATTTTTTCAACAATGGCCTTGCGATTACCCCGAACGGTCATAACCGATTTTTTTAACACTCGATAACGCATGGGATAGTAGGCTTTAAAACCCAAATCTTCAAGCTCATGACGCATTGAATTCATACCCAGCCGATTCGCAATGGGGGCATAGACTTCCAATGTTTCAGAAGCAATACGACGTGCTTTTTCTGGCCGCATGATCCCCAGAGTACGCATATTATGCAGACGATCAGCTAATTTGATGAGGATCACCCGAATGTCCTTCACCATAGCCAAAATCATTTTGCGAAAACTTTCTGCCTTGGCCTCTTGCTTATTGTCAAAATGAATGTGGTTGAGTTTGGTTAAACCATCGACAATCTCAGCAACTTCCTCGCCAAAAAGAGTGGCTATTTGTTCTTTGTGGGTTTCAGTATCTTCGATAACATCATGCAGAATAGCAGCGATCAGGGTTTTTTCATCCATGCGCATTTCTGCAAGGATGCGAGCCACCGCAATCGGGTGGTAAATATAAGGCTCACCCGTCATACGGGTCTGACCTTCATGAGCCTCAGCACCAAATAAATAGGCATGGTAGATGGCGCTGACCTTATCTTCTTCCAAATAAGTGTTCAGCATTGCACAAAGATCACTGATTAAAAACACTTGCAAATTCCCTATTGGATTTTACAGAATGGGTGAAGCCTAAGGGTGCTCAAGCACTGTACATAAGCGAGAGCACAATAAACAAGGTATCTTAACCTAAAGACGGTTTAAACAAGACACTTAGTCTTCGCTGGTCATTTCCTGACCTACTTCCTCAACTGAGGTCAATGAAGTCCCCAAATGTGCCAAGGCAGAGACTTCTTCAAGAATTTTAGGGCCAATTTTGCCTTCAGCAATTTCTCTTAAAGCAATTACGGTTGATTTATCATTCTCTGGCTCAACCAAGGGCTCCTGACCATTAATGATCTGGCGAGCACGCTTGGTTGCTACCATCACTAACTCAAAACGATTTTTTACATTATCAAGACAATCTTCAACTGTCACTCGTGCCATTGGTACTATACCCCTGAAATTTATTCGTATTAGCAACTGCTTTTCTATAGTAAAAACAACGAGCAATACAAAAATTATTAATTATCCTAGAAAACCAGATAGTGTACTAAATAGAGCATATCAATACAAGAAATTTAATCCATTGTCAGATGGCCGAGGGCTGAAATTGAGCAATACCTTGTTTATATTGGTAAAAATAAACTGACCATGCCCGATGGTATTTATGCTAAGGGCTTAAGCCCCAACTCCACTATAAGTAGAACTCATAACACTAAAATCGGGGCTTTAGTCTAATAACTCTACTATTAAACTATGGTGACGACGACATTGGCTTGTCTGGCGCAAGCGAAAAGAATGAATAAGCGCCTTAAGATCGCCTAATGCATGAGCAAATTGATCATTAATAATAAGGTAGTCAAATTCATTATAATGAGACATTTGTTCAATGGCCTCTGCCATTCGAGCCGTAATAACATCCTCTGCATCTTGGCCTCTTTCTTTTAAACGATGAGCAAGCTCATGGCGAGAAGGAGGTAAAATAAAGACTCGAGTACAATCAGAAAATAATTTTTTAACCTGTTGCGCTCCTTGCCAGTCAATTTCTAAAATAATATCAATGCCGGCTTCAAGCTTTTCTTTTATTTGTTCTTTAGAGGTACCATAAAAATTACCAAACACTTGTGCATATTCAATAAATTGATCCTGGGCAATCATTTGTTGAAATTTTTCTTTATGAATATAGTGGTAATCAATGCCCTCACGTTCACCCTGACGTTGAGCACGAGTTGTATAAGACACCGAGACTTCAATTAAATCGACTTCTTCCAGAAGTGCTTTAACCAAACTTGTTTTTCCTGCTCCAGAAGGTGCACTGATAATATATAACATACCACAATTTGTTTCAGGACTATGATTGAACATAATTTATCACTCTTATTAATTGCATGGCTATTATCCTATTTAGGATTATTTTAGCATGAACATCACTCTTTTGATCGGTAAACTAATTTTTATTCACTTTATCCCGTCTTTCCCAAGGTGCTATTTTTTGAATAACAGGAGGCTGTCCATTATCTGTTTGCCATGAATCAACAACATAAGATTGAGTGCTTGTCCTGTCTCTAATTTTGGCAGCCCAATGTTGCCCAAAAACAAATGGCGAACGATAAGCAGGTTTTTGCAGTTGGTGGTAATTAATTAAACCTAGATTGTTTATAAACTGTAAATAGTGTGTGGTATTTACTGTAGCATCAATACAATCCATTCGTCCAGACAGACCATTATCATTAGCGTTTCCTGCTTTATCATTATAGGTCGGTGTTTGTCTGGCACTGATTGATTCCAGCATAGCAATGGCCTTGGAAATAGCAACACGTTCATTTTGAGCAGTCAGAGGCGCTGGATTAAAAATCGCTTTTATTGACTGAATACTTTCTTTATCTACTATGATGTTATGTTGTGTATTGCAGCCATAATTATAACAAATAGGGATAACATTCTGATTAACAGCAAAAACACTAAGCAGATGTTCTACTTTCTCATGACTCGAAGCAACAGGGGAGAAAAAATTATCACTACTATAAGAGGGCATTGAGATAATAAATAAGATAAGAACAGAAATAAACGCTCGTATCACCAATAGAAATAGCTTGGATAATAAGCCCATTATGTTATAGCAAGATATATTAATCCTATGGAACAAATTTACTTACCTTGCTTATTGATATCCATATGCTTTTGTAGTGCTATGGCCTGAGTATTATTAGGATTGTAAAATAGTGATTTTTTTAGCATACGTCGAGACTTTTTATATTCCTTACTTGCATGAGCTGCCGAGGCAGCAAAACGATAACGTGATGATAATTTTTGTTTTGCCAAATTTTGTGTTTCTACATCTGGATATGAGATCATAGTATTCTCTGTAATCTCAGCAGCACGAAAAAAATACTCATAGGATTTTTTATAATGCTTTTTGGCATATTCGTAATGGCCTCTGCTTTCTAATTCCTTGCTATCATAAATGGTATATACAGCCCAGTAAAAAAACAAACCACTTAAAAGCAAACTGCTTACTATTAAAAGCCATGCTATAAACTTATGATTGATTGTTATTATCATTTTGATTAAGTGAATTAATTCACCCCTATTTCTTGATACCATACACTATTCATTAACTCATGAGCACTGATAATACTAATAGAATTTAGATGTGAATCATCATCAACACTTACTCGATCATTTCCAACAAAAGCAATGTCAATAGCATCCAATATTCCCCCTTCATTATAACGCTTATTTTTATGATATAGGTTTATTGCTTTTTCTTGTGTGTGTTTGATCAAGAGTTCTTTTGCTATCACACTGGATTGATCCTTAACTTCTAGGGCAATATGGGTTTCAATAAAAATACTTTTCTGTATCTCTGCATGAGACCATTCTCCTACAGAGATACCTTTATCTCCTGTTTTTTCAAAGTAATTATGATCAGCTCGCAACTCTGTTGTCATAATATCTAAGGCATCATTCCCACTATTATAAAAAGAGTTATGACTAACCGTGACATTTGAAATATCAATATCAAGTGCATCACTTCTTGCATCAGTAAATTTATTAAATTTTATGGTTCCCTGAGCATAAGCAATATGCATGGCATCATCGCCTATATAATTTTTGCCAATAAGACTATGGCTAACAACAAAATCATTAACATCATGAAGACTTAATGGTGCGGTATAATCAATTAAATTTCGACTACTGATAGAGCCCCCTTCTATATGACAGTATGACAATTGTGAACCATTAGCAGATTGCCCTTGAATGGCGATAATCCCCCAAGGCTTAGTCTTGTCTTTTGCGGTAAATACAATCGGTTGACTAAGAGTACCCTTAGCCAATAATTTACCATAAAAGAACAAAGAAGCCTTTGGATGCATAATAAAATGAGTGCCAGGCTCTATTATAACTTGAGTTGATTTTGGATAAATACGATTATGAGTTACTTCAATTGTACCGCTTAGAATAAGTGTTTTGTTCTCTTTGTGAATTTTATAATACGAATAATTTTTTATTTTTTTCAGGTCAGTAGATTGATTGTCTATTTTTCTAGGTATGACCTTCTGATTACTAATCATATTTTTATAGCTAATTTTATTCAAAATATTAGCTGGCAATATTGAATTTTTAGATGCTATGATAATTTGGTAATGATTATCTTGTGCCTGTACTGTTGCATCTCCATAAGCATCCACAGGTAGAAAATTTTGGCTATTAGCAACAATATGCCTTCCAGGATAAAGAATAAATTGTTTATTTAATGCTTCCCACTTACCGCTCACATTTTGCTCTATTTTATACTGTGATAATTGAGATAGATCCATAGTGACAGGATTATTGCCACCTATTGAAAAGTTAATAATAAGCTGATTATTACTACGATAACTAGAGTAACGTAGATCAACTTTTTCATATAATTTTTTTAGATAATCAAAGCGTTGTCTTAATATGATTTTATCATTTTCAAGACGATGCATTAGTTGAGATATAAAAAATGGCTTGGAGACAGTCTTCTTAGAAATCAAATCAGAAACCACTGCCGTATCACGAAAGATATCCCGTTGAATATCAGGTAGCAACTTTTTAACCGTTGCTTCATATTGAGTCAGTAAAGAATCAAAACTTTGATCACTTAGTTGAGAATACACTATTCTATCAATCTGAGCATCATATGGCGGATGGTTTGCCAGCTTTAATTGAATTGGAAAAATAGAACGATCTTTTGGGGCTCTATTATTCCAAAAACGAATATCCCATGCAATGGGTTCAAATTTACCTTTGTAGGGATCAAAATATAACTTATGATTATGAACAAAGTCATGATGATGACTACCAAATAAACGATCTAAGGCAATAAATTTAAAAAAGGCTTCTTTATTTAAATATGTTTCCGTAAAGTCAATAAATTCTAATTGGCTATAATTTTTAATCGCATGAATTAATAAACTAATGTCTTTTCTATCATTCTTTTGCTGTTTATTTCTCGAAGCTTTTTTAGCCCATTTTTCTTGCCCATCCCAGACAAATTCAACCTTATCTATAACCCCTAAATCACCATAATAAATACTGCCCGGCATACGCTTGTATTTACGCAATAAATTTTCATCCACTTGACTAAGGTATAAATAGACCCCCATAAATTGACCATTTATAGTCACTCTCACTGGATAACAATCTGGTGCGATTAAACCAATTTTTTTAGCTAGATTATAGTTAACCACATCACGAAAACTGCTGAGTTCAACTGGATTGAGTAAATTAAATGTTTTTTCCATCTCATAAACACCACCTTTAAGCTTAATACGCAAAGATTTTTTATCATTAAGCCAGTGATAATTATTATCACCTCGATATCTTAGTTTTATCTTTCTTATCGATGCTTTTTCTCCCTCATCAGGTAAAGTAATTTTTAGATAAGCCTTATAATAGTTTTCTTTACCGCTTTTTGGTAGATTGGAATTTAGCTGAGAAATATGGTTTGGATCAATAGTAATATCAAATGTTTTTAATTGCGATTGTTTATTTGACAAAGGAGTTTTTGCAGTAAATTTTATATAGGTTTTTAAGACCCTATTTTTTAAAAAGAAATGAAAACGTTGTAAATTTAACTGCATATCCGGATCCACAATATCTTGATATTGATAAAAATCAGATAAAGCCTTTATTGAAAATGAAACCATAGGGTATAGGATCAGCAAGGATATAAAAACGGCAATAGGCAGTGTTATTTTTTTAAATGGATTGATTGTATTATTTATCATTTCTTATCATCTTTGGTGCATAGCGTTCGATAGATATGGCGTATAAACCAAATTTTATTTTTCTATTATCATGAGATTTTCCTAGCTCAGCAGGTGATTTTAATAATGAATGTTGTAAAATCATATTAATTTTATTATCTACAAGCGAGCTAGAATCTATAATGAAAGTTTTATTTTCTAACACGTATTGGCCAATATACTGATCATTAACAGTCACTTTTGTTTTCTCGACACCATTAAAATACTTACCTTTAATAGTCAGCTTAAACTGTTTGCTAGTTAATAAGTCTTCAGGCACATAGAAATCAAGCTCTGATTGTGAACCTAAGCTCCATATTCCCCATGATTCTTGCTCAGACCAACCCTTTATAAAATTAATATTATAAGTTAATTGCTGATGTTTACGCTTATCTAAATCAATATCAGGATAATATTGATTGATTTTTTTCTCCAGTTTTTTCTTTATAGATTGGGTGTTTTCTATTATTTTTTTTATCAATTGATTTGAGTTTATCTGACTAGAGTCTATAATAGTATCCTCTATGTCTAGATTATTTTTTAATTCATCTGCAAGCTCTCGTGTTCTTGTAATAGCACAATCATGCGTTATGTGGTAGTGGGTATTTAAAAAACATTTTTCAGTAAAGTGATTTTTTGAGAAATCACCTATAAATTGAAACCCCTGACCAATAACATATTTTCTTATTATATCGGCATATTCTCTAACTTGCTCAATATTTTTGTAACAAGTACTGCTTTTATGATCAACCACTGTCGGCCATAAGAAATAAATATTCAGATTTTTATTATCCTTTAGTTTTTTTAATAATTTTAAATTATCTTTAAAAGCTGCTGAAAGATGCCTTTTTCCATGAAATAGGTATTTAGTGCATGTTTTATTAATAGGAGCAATAACTCTTTGCTCTGGCCCATTACGGCTTGAACCACCTAATGAATCTACCGAATAGCCTTGCAATTGCCTTAAAAAATGATTCAGCCTGAAAAAATCATCCAATATTATTTTCTTGGTATCACGTTTATATTTCAGTGATTCATAAACTTCAGTTAATGGATACTGAGTAAAAATAAAACGTAATTTTTCTTCTATAGGAAGATGATTATAATAGTATTCTAATTTAAGATCACGATCAGCTAAAGCCTTTATAAAATTTTTTGGTAAGCTGGATTCATAATAATATTGATTCCACTCAAGAGGCAAAATAAGTGTATCATCTGCTTGTAAATACTTTTCTAAATTGAATATTTTCAGTCTTAATGGATAGTCACCATTATCAGCAATAGTGACAACAGGCTTATTTAAGTCATTTGTTAACAAAAGAGGATCAATAGCATGAATCGAATTTGATCCAGATTCAATAATAATTTTATTTTTAATGGACTGAGTATTTTCTAACAAAAACTGCCGGTAAGTAAAGGGAACCTCTCTTTTTATAAAAACAAATTGGTCAACAATAATTACATAGCCTATCGCTATAATAATAAAGCTTATCATAGTGTAGAGAAAAAATTCTTGTATTGTTAATTGTTTTTTCATGATTGCTTGATAGTTACTCTAGTCATATGCTTTAAAAATTAAAATAAAGAAATTCTGAGGCACTACTACTAATACTAAGAATAATGGATAAAAATAAGGTAATGGCAATAAATACACTATCCATAAGAGTATAAGATGTTTTCTTATCAGCTATTTCTAATGAGTTTTTAGCAATAAAAGCAATCCCCCCAAAAATAAGAATAAAGAGTAATGTTAGGGCTGATGTGTGTATTTGTTCTACTGATATTCGATGAAATGCAAACATTGAGGAGATAATTTTCATAGCTGAAGAGAGATCTGATGCTCGAAAAAAAACCCAAGTAATATTAATAAAAAGGAAAGTAATCAGCCATGATAATAGTGTCGGTAGTCTATAGCCTATTTTTTGCCACAAACGATGAATAATAATAGCAATTCCATGCAGCATGCCCCATAAAATAAACGTCCATGCAGCACCATGCCATAAACCACCAATAATAAAGGTCAGTAATAAATTAAGATACATTCTCCCATTACCCTTTCGGTTGCCACCTAAAGTAATATATACATAGTCTTTCAACCATCGAGATAAGGTCATATGCCACCTACGCCAAAAATCTTGAATATTAAGCGCCTTGTAAGGTGAATTAAAGTTTTTTGGTAAAACAATATTAAACATTAGCGCTGCACCAATCGCCATATCTGTATAGGCTGAAAAGTCATAATAAAGTTGAAACGTATAACTAAGGCTTGTTGCCCATGCATCTAAAGGTATTAATATGTGTGTACTATTAAACCCCTGATCCACCCATATTGAAAAATTATCGGCAATGACAATTTTCTTAAATAAACCTAAAGAAAAAATAAATAAGCCTTTGGCAATATTATTTATATTAAGAATACTATTATTGGCATCAGAGAATTGGGGCATCATTTCTTTATGATGCACAATTGGACCCGCAATTAGTTGCGGAAAGAAAGTAACAAACAAGCAGTAGTTTAAAAAACTATATTCTTGCGTCTCTGTTTTATAACTATCAACAAGATAAGCAACTTGTTGAAAGGTAAAAAAACTAATGGCTAGAGGTAGTAATAAGTTTAATGTTGGTAAATCACTATTAAATAAATGATTAATATTTAAAATAATAAAATCAAAATATTTATAATACGCTAATAGAGCAATATTAAATATAATAC
>WFNB01000099.1 GCA_015488755.1 Gammaproteobacteria bacterium
ATTTGGAACGTACATTAAGAGTCATTCCCATGGGCAAGAAAAACTGGCTTTTTTGCTGGAATGAAGTCGGAGCTGAGCAGGTTGCTACTATCCAGACATTGCTAACCACCTGTAAATTACAGAATGTTAATCCCTATCATTATTTAGTGGATGTCCTACAGCGTATCAATCTGCACCCAGCCAGAGATGTGGTTGAATTAACGCCCAGATGCTGGAAAGATAAGTTTGAGGCTGTTCCTCTTTTATCAGATCTGGCTAGATTGGGGAAATAGAATCGTTGATTGATCGCTTACCAATTGACGGCTTTATGCTGATTTTTGTCAATTTACCCCACCCACTTATTCGTGGTTTGAAATGGCCGTTGTCTGGAATTCAAAGTGATAGTTTCTCTTAAGTCCGAATCGTTTTTCTGTGTCAAAACCAACTGAATGAAATAGCTGCTCATTGTCTAAATTATCTTAATAAGGAAACAATGATATCTCTCTTTTGGGTCGACTCCTGCTATTTAGAAAATCTTTTTATATTTGATTTTAAATAGCAG
This sequence comes from Gammaproteobacteria bacterium, assembly GCA_015488755.1. Classification (GTDB taxonomy): domain Bacteria; phylum Pseudomonadota; class Gammaproteobacteria; order GRL18; family GRL18; genus GRL18. The sequence goes on from WFNB01000099.1 coordinate 542, forward strand.
CTATCTGGAATTTTGAGAATCAATCTCATTTGTCTCGAATCTCTAGTTAGGTCAATTTGCTGCAATTCATATTTTTACTTTATGACCACAACGCCCCCATTGGAACAGCAAAAAGATTGTCACCAAAAGAGCTGGTACGATCACCATCATAGAGCAAAACTCCCATTTTAAATCGTTCTCCAGCAATACTTTTAAATCGTTTAAGTCCGTTGAAATCTTTGCTACTGAGTGATGCGGAAGCTTTTACCTCAATTGCGAAACAATCCCCAATGGCATTTTCAATAATAATGTCCACTTCATTTTTATCTTTATCCCGATAATGATAAAAAGACAAAGGCTCATCTTGCCAAACGGACTGTTTGCGTAACTCATTATAAACAAAAGATTCCAATAATAAGCCGAAATCCTCAGGCTGTTTTACTAATTTGTCACGATTTAATCCCCGGATAGCACACATCATACCGGTGTCAATTAAATGCATTTTGGGGGTTTTGATTAGCCGCTTATATTCATTGCTATGCCAGGCAGGTAATTGTTCAACTAAAAAAAGTTGCTCCAGTAATCCCATATATTTTTTAATGGTCAGCCGATCAAGACTTAACTTATTGCCCAATTCACTCATATTAATAAGCTTACCGGCATAAAAAGCCGTTAGTTTGAGTAGTTTGGTCATGACTTCCGGGTGATCAATCCGGGTCAGATCCTTTATGTCACGTTGGATCAGAGTATTAATATATTGCTGGTACCAGACTGTACTTCGTTTTTCACTGGCTCGCTGTAGAGGTTCTGGAAAACAACCTTTAACCATCCGAGACAGCAAGTGATCACGTACACGAATGTCTTGTGTTGACAGTTCTTCCTGAACAAGTAATTTGTTTAAAAAAGTGGGTTCAGTATTATTTATTTCACACTCAGATAAGGTCGGCAAACGGATTGATTCCATACGTCCGGCCAGAGAATCCGATAATTTGGGCAACAATAGTGCATTGGCAGAGCCTGTTAGTAAAAAGCGTCCAGGTTTACGATTTTCATCCACACTTTGTTTGATGGATACAAAGAGTTCTGGCAACCGCTGAACTTCATCCAGAGCAATCCGTTTGTCAGGCAAATGGCGAATAAAGCCAACTGGATCGGCTTTGGCTATTTCAAGTTGCGCCTGATCATCCAGGGTAATATATTCCCAGTCTTCGGGCTTATTATCCTGGATAAGAGAATGAATAAGCGTTGTTTTACCGGTCTGTCTTGGTCCCATGATAAAAACCACAGGAGTATCAGTTAGGGCTTCTCTTACATTACTTGAGGAAAAACGGGTATACATATTTATTCACATTCTATATTATTAAAAGACTCATACAATTATTATTGTACCATCGTCTATTTGTTATTCAAGTGTCGTTTATTTGTTGAAATAATCTATAGCTATTACTGGTAACATAGATAAAATAAGCAAACTGCTCTACGCTGAACAGATAAAAAGCAGTCGTTCAAAGTAATCCTTATTATGATTGTCCATAAAAAATAACCAATATGACAAAACTTGCAATATTAACTCCAAAAGAACAAAGAAATTTTGACTTACCACCTAAGTTTAAGAAAGCTGATCGTTTAAAATATTTCTCTGTTTCACCCAAAATTAAGCAGTTAGCATTTAACAAGCTTAGAAAACCGGTCAACCGTGTCGGTTTTATACTGCAACTTGGTTATTTTCGTGCTTCTGGTAAGTTTTTCGTCAGTAATGAGTACAATAAAAGAGATATTCAATATGCCTGTAAAATGCTCAATATTCACAAAGGATCGATTAATATTGAGCATTACAGCGAAACATCAAGGAAAAACCATAGAGACACCATACTGGGCTTAGCAGGATGGATCTTACCCAATGAATCGCATGATGAAAAGTTAACCGAACAGGCTAAATGGTATATTGAACAACAAATTTCTCCCCAAAAAGTATTCAGTGGATTAGTTGAGTTTTGCTGGAACAATAAGTTGGTTATTCCCAGCTATAGTAAATTATCTGCCTATATTACCGATTATTACAATTTTTATGAAAAACAATTGATCGAAATAATAAAAAAAGAGATCTCTGTTAAGCAAAAAGAAGTGCTTGATTCCTTACTTAGCAGCTCGCAATCAGATAAACCCTTTATTTGCTCACCCATCACTCAGTTAAAAGCCATTAATCAGTCCGTTAAGCCTAGTGATATTCAAAAAAGTGTTGATGCATTTGAACTCATCCAACAGCTTTATTTGAAACTTATTCCATTAATGGAGAGGTTTAACCTGACTGAGCAAGCCGTAGAATATTTTGCTACTTGGGTAAAGAAGGCTCAGACGTTTCAATTGAATCGTTTTTCAAATCCCAAAAAGTATCTCTATATGATGGCCTACATCAAACATCAGTTCTATTTACGAGATGACACTTTAATTGATATGTTCCAAGTTTCAGTCGCCTCTCATCAATCGGGTATCTGTAACGGATTAAAAAAAATGGATCGAGAAGAGCAGGCTCAGAGAAATTCTGCCATAAAAATAATTTCAAGCTCAAATAAGGAGCTTACGAATTTTGCTGATCAGGTTATCGGAGTCGTCACTCAAGCACCGATGAAAGACAATGAAAAACTCAAAGAATTAGAGCAGATTGTTGATCAGCATTTACAATCCTATGATGAAAAAAAACAAGCCCACATTCGGAAGATGGACGCTTATCTTGAAAAAGTATCAGGAACTGATCGGTTCTTTGACCTGAAAGAATCACTCTCGTTAAAACTTCAACATCGAGTCTCCAATATTCTGAAAGTCCTTGAATTTTCCGACAGAAGTAGTGCACCAGATGTTTTGAAAGCCATAGAGCATTTTAAAGTCTCTGATGGTAACATCGGACAGAATCCACCGTTGGAATTTCTTAACCCCAGTGAACACGAAGCCGTATTAAAAAACAACACCTTTAAAACTTCTCTTTATAAAGCCATACTATTTCAACATGTTGCTGAAGGCATTAAATCTGGACAGCTTATTTTTGAGCATACGTATAAACATAAAGGGATTTTTGATTATCTTATTGATGAAAAATTATGGGGCAAAAATCGTAAACAACTGCTTGAAGCGGCAGGATTAAAAGAGTTCAATAGTGTCAACACAGTTTTAAAAAAACTACGTCAGCAATTAAGCCAGAAATACATTGAAGTCAATAAACGAATAGTGGCTGATAAAACCCCCTATATTAATCTTAATGACAAAGGGAAAATTAACGTAAAGACACCAAAAACTGATAATGATGATTTTGCTTTTGTGGGCGAAACTTTGATGCAGGATGGTTTTATACCAATCCAGACAATTCTTTCTGATATCAATGATGTCTGCCACTTTAGTGATTGCTTTTCTCATTATGCAAATAAAAATAAAAAAATGCGGCCTAATAATGAATTATTCCTGGCCGGTATTTTAGGAAAGGGATGTAATTTAGGCTTAAAACGAATTGCTAACATATCAGATGATGTTATCAGTGAGGATGTACTCAAGAATACGGTCAACTGGTTTTTTGATCTCCAAAACATTCGTTCAGCAAGTAGTACCATTATTGAGTATATTGATAGGCTCGCTTTAGCGAATGGCTACAAATATGACTCCGATAGTATGCATACCAGCAGTGATGGGCAGAAATATTATGTTGCCGTTGACTCATTAAATTCAGCCTATTCTTTTAAATATTTCGGAAAATATAAAGGCTCAACGGTCTATACGTTTTTAGATGAACAGCAAAGATTATTTTATTCAACGGTTATCAGTGCCTCAGAAAGAGAGGCCGCCTATGTCATAGACGGATTGGTTAATAACAATGTCGTCAAAAGTGATATACACAGCACTGACACACATGGTTATACAGAATCAATTTTCGGTACTGCACATTTCATGGGCACTTCATTCGCACCAAGAATCAAAGGTATTGGAACACAGCATATCTATGATTTTGACACACAGAAAAGCCATCGAGAGAAAGGGCATACTATCAAGCCGAAGAGAGCCATAAAACAGAAATTGATCATTGATAATTGGGAAGATATTTTGCGATTTATGGTCACCATCAAATTAAAGAAAACAACAGCCTTACAGCTTTTTTCTAAGCTGAATTCCTATACTAAGGATATTCCGCTTTATAACGCTTTAAAGGAGTTTGGGCGCATCATCAAATCAAATTTTATACTGACATATTTTGATGATATGGGGTTGAGACAGCGTATAGAAAAACAACTTAATCGTGTCGAGTTGTCTAATAAATTGGCAAAAGCCATATTTTTTGCCAATAATCAGGAACTACAAGAAGGTGAACAGGAAGATCAGGAGTTAGCTTCAGCCTGTAAAATGCTGATTCAAAATGCCATAGTGCTGTGGAATTATCTCTATTTGTCAGAGTATCTTGTCAATTTAGACAACGATACTGAAAAAGATAAAGCCACTAATTCAATTCTGAATGGTTCTGTATTGACTTGGAGGCACATAAATCTACATGGAGAGTATAATTTTTATCGTAAAAGTGCCAATGATCCAACATTTGATGTGGAAAGAATATTAGCCTTAACAATTTAACCGCCTTTCTAAATAATTGAATTTTCAAAAAAGGTGATCATATAATTCAATTATTTCAACATGATAGGTGCTTTGAATGGGCGTTTTTTACCGCTTTTGTAGTTAGCCCCGTCTTTGTTAAACCTCGATTTGAAGCTTATAAACAAACCTCTCAAGAAATATGATCTATTTTTTTATATTATACAGATAGTGTTGAACCCCTATCGCTAGATGAAGCATATCTTGATGTTACGGAGAATAAAATAGGTCAAGCCTCGGCCATTCGTATTGCTGAGCAGATCAGAGAAAAAATTTATCAAAAAACGGGGCTGACAGCCTCAGCTGGGGTATCCTATAATAAATTTCTGGCAAAAATAGCCTCTGATATCAATAAACCCAATGGCATAAAAGTGATCCTCCCTAGTGAAGGAGAAGCCTTTGTTGCTGAGCTGGCCATAGGAAAATTTTATGGCATTGGTAAGGTGACAGAGGCAAAAATGAAAAAATTAGGGATCAACAAAGGAGTGGATCTTAAAGCCAAGTCATTAGACTTTTTAAGGCAACATTTTGGCAATTCAGCGCACTATTTTTATAATGTTTCCAGAGGTATTGATGAGCGAAAAGTAAAAGGCCAAAGAGGTCTAAGAAAAAGTTTAAGCAATGAAACAACCTTTGCCCAAGATATTGATGATATGGATACTTTATTACAACATTTATCCTGTTTGGTAAAAGAAGTGATTGCAGATTTACGGACTAAGAAGCTCTATGGAAAAACAGTGATAGTCAAAGTAAAATATGATAATTTTCAGCAAGTCACACGAAGTAAAACACTGTCTCAGACGATTAAAAATTATGAACAATTGTATAGGCTATGTGTAGCGCTGATAAAAAAGACAGAGGCAGGAAAAAGAAAAGTCCGTTTAATTGGTGTCGGTGTGTCATCGTTTGTACACAAGGGAACTGAGCAAAGACAACAATTAGAATTTAATTTTGATTTGTAATTAGTGTAATCATCCAGAACTTAGCTTATTCGTCTTTTTGTAGAGCAGAGCGGATGCTTGCCAATATTTTTTTTGACTCTGTGGCATGAGGTAAAATGGCAATAAGTTTGCCTTTTTTATTAATAATATAAGTTTCAGAGGTATGATCCATACCATACATAAGCGCAGAATTTGAGAAGGGTACTTTTTCATAATAGGCACCGTATTGTGCCACGACAGGGTCAAGATCAGCAGGGGTAGCGCTTAAGCCAATCATCTCTTTATCAAAATATTGGACGTACTTTTCTAATACTTCTGGAGTGTCTCTACCGGGATCAACACTGATAAAAATACTTTGGAAGTGTTTTTTTTCCTCAGCTGAGAGTTGTGCAATCGCGCTGGATAAAAAACTTAAATTTGTTGGGCAGACATCGGGACACTTTGTATAGCCAAAGTAAATAGCGACAACTTTACCTCTGAAATCAGATAAAGAAACCCAACCGTTTTTACCAATTAATGAAAAGTCCCCCCCACGATCACCGATAACGATGTCTTTTTCTTGTTTGGTTTTGGCGTTATCCGCAGGTGAAGAGCCATCAGCGGGTAGAGAGCCATCAGCAGGTAAAAAGCCCTCAGCCATAATATAGTCAGACAGACATAGCACAAATAGACTCATTAATAATAATTTATTCATTGCTTTCATCCTCGTCTTCACCATTGTTATTGCCATCATCACTTAAGTGGTATTGTTTGATAAGTCGGCGAAGTCGTGGGCGAGAGACACCCAATATTTCACAGGTTTTACCTTTGTGCCCTTGAGTATTTTCTAAAATACGCTGAATATGAAGTTTTTCGATGTCTTGCAAACTCATGCTGTTAATGTCATTAAGATCATCCTGTTTTTCTTGTTCTATACTCATACTATGAAGGATTTTATCAGGCAATAAGTCAGCGGTAATAATATCTCTTGGTGAAAGTGCCACAGATTTTATTAAGACATTTTCTAGTTCACGTACATTACCCGGCCAATGATAATTTTGTAAGGCCTGCATGACATCATTGGATACTCGGGTCACGTTTTTATTCATTTCTTTATTGGCACGACCCAATAACGATTGTGCTAAGTCAAAAATATCTTCTTTGCGCTCTCTAAGGGGAGGGATATGGATATTAACTACCTGTAAGCGATAGAAGAGATCTTCTCGAAAGGAACCATTTTTTACCTGTTCATTAAAATCAATATTAGTGGCAGCAATGACTCTGGCATTGGTGGTATGGGTCATTTTCCCCCCAACAGGGATGAACTCTTTTTCCTGTAATACCCGTAAGAGTTTGGCTTGCATACTCAGTGATAATTCACCAACCTCATCAAGAAAAATGGTACCGTCATTTGCCAGTGTAAACTTACCTGTTTGTTTATTGACAGCGCCAGTAAATGAGCCTTTTTCATGACCAAACATATCGGACTCAAGTAAGGTTTCTACTAAGGCAGCGCAGTTAATAGCAATAAAAGAGCCAGCTGCTCGCTCACTGGATAAATGGATGGCTCTAGCAACTAATTCTTTACCGGTACCACTTTCACCAGTAATTAAGATACTGGCAGGACTTTGTGCAACTCGGCCAATGGTTTTAAAAATATCCCGCATAGCTGGGCTGCTACCTACCATGGTATTAAGAACTGGATCGGCCGGTGATGATTCATTAATCTGAATATCATCTGCTGAGCCACAATGAGAAATGAGGGCTTTGGCAACCGCTTGATCCAATTCAGGTAAATCAATGGGCTTGTGAATATAATCATCAGCGCCATCTTTCATTGCTTGAATGGTGCTGTTCATATCATGAAAAGCGGTGATCATAATAATACGGCTATTGGTAAAGGCCTTTTTTATATCGGGCAAGCCCTCAAGACCGCTGCGACCAGGCATTCGAATGTCGAGAATAATTACTTCAGGAGAAAGCTTGCCATCATAAGCCAGTCCTTCATCAACTGAATGTGCCAGACGGATATCATGTCCTTGATTGCGAAAATGCATTTGTAACATTCTGCAACTGGCTTTATCATCATCAATAATTAGTAAGCTACTCATAATATTTCTTTTTTGTTAAAGTTTTAATTGTTTCTCAGCTCATTGAAAGAGGTAATATGACACACATGGTTGTTCCTGAATAGGGTTCAGAAACAACTCGGATATAGCCATGATGCTGGTCAATAATACGTTTCACAATAGCTAGACCTAAACCTGTCCCTTTTGCTCGGGTGGTAAAAAAGGGTTCGAATAATTTTTCCTGTGTTTGTTCATCAATGCCAATGCCATTATCAGCAATTTGTACTTCCATCATTGGACCAAAATCGGTAATAGTAATAAAGGATGAAATGGAAATGACTGATTTTTGATCATCATCAGGCCTTAATGCTTGCAAGGCATTACTGATTAAATTAGAAAAAACCTGACGAATTTTTGTTTTATCGGCATGGATTGTTGGCAGTCCTGTTTGATAATCGGTGTTGATAATAACAGAATCTTTTTCAACCTGATTTTGTATGCTGATTAAAGAAGTATCTAATAATTTTTCAATGGATATCCATTCTAAATTTAGCTTGTCAGGCCGAGAAAAGCTTAATAAATCCGTTAGAATGCTTTCCATGTATTGAACTTGCTCAAGACCAATATCGATCAATTCCTTACCTTCTTCACCAATTGATTTGTTGGGTAAGCTGTGTAAGATTTGCATACCCATTTTAATGGAAGATAAGGGGTTTCTTAAATCATGGGCAATCATATTAGCCATTTTTCCAACGCCAGCTAAAAGTTCATTTTTAGCAATTTCTTTACTGCGTAATGCCACTTCTTCCTCGAGTGCTTTTTTCTCTGTTATGTCTTCTTTAACGGCAAGAAAGTGAGTAATATTGCCATCATTATCTTTAATGGCAGAAATTCGGGCAGATTCCCAATAAAGCTCACCATTTTTCTTTTTATTATGAAATTCACCAAGCCATTCTTTACCATTTTTTAAGGCACTCCAAAGATTTTTATAATCATTATTGTCGGTTTCACCCGATTGTAAAATTTTGGGGTTTTGTCCTAAGACTTCTTCTTTAGTATAGCCAGTTAATTCGGTAAATTTAGGATTACTATACACAATATGGCCATCAGTATCGGTAATTAATACCGTATTAGGACTTTGCTCAATGGCTTGACTGGCTTTGCGTAGTTCATTTTCAATATGGCGTTGTTCGGTAATGTCTGTACCAATAAAAGTAATGCTAATTGCTTGATTCTGGCTGTCATAACTTAGGGTACTATTTGAACCAATCAGACGCTTAGTACCATTTTTAATAACAATTTCCCCTTCTCTATAACCACAGCTAATACCGGTTTCAAAAGCAGAGGCAAAACGTTGATAGCGATCATTCTGCTCTTTATCGTCTACAAATGAATGAAACCAATTCCGTTGTAGCACTTCATTAAGTGTGTAACCAGATAATGCGAGAAAAGAATGGTTGCAAAAAATAATATTGCCATCTCTGTCTAGGGTGATAGCAATTAATTCCATTGATTCTAAAATAGTGCGAAAACTTCGTTCGTACTCACCCTGAGCCTCAGATTTTTGATTGTAAATTTGTAGTCGTGCCAATAGGAAAGCACCAATAGTAATTAATAAAAAAATAATGCTATAAAAAAGAGCATTGCGCTTAAAGAAATCAGAGTGTAATTGATTAATTAATTGGGGGGGGGCAAAAGCAATAATTTTCCATAGATTATTATTTTTTTGGGTTTCTTTGTTTTTATTATTGCTGCCAATAGTATTAAAAAAAATGGTGGCATAAGTCAGTAAGTTATTATCAATATAATGTTGTTTTAAGCGTTGATTTTTATTAATTTCTGGCCATAATTTAGGGTATTTGCTGGCAAATGTTATATTGTTAGCAAACATGAAACCCCATTCGTTTTTTGCTTGAGGATGTATCAGCCAGTAGCCAGATTCATTTACTAACATAATATGATTAGCAATATTTGCGGTCGCACGGCGAAATTCATTAATTAATTTTTTACCGTCAAAATTTAAAATAAGTACACCAGTACGATGACCATAAGAGTTGTATACAGGGGTGCCAATGCGAATGGTAGGTTTGTAGGGGGTTTCTATTTTATGATTTTCAATATTTAAGTCAAAGGGTGACCAGTAAATATTGTTGCGCTCTAATGCTAAGGTGTTAGCAACATAATAACGACTGTCTTTTTTTTGTAAGTGCTCAATTTTGACTGCATAGGGCTGACCATTATTGTTATTAATGCGTACAATTTCTTCACCATTAAGGTTAAGGTAACGTATTTGATCGTATATTTTTCGGTTTTTACTAAAACTTAAAAAATCTTGTTCAAGAATGTTCCTCGCCCTTGGCGTATCAATAAAACCATTGCGTAATTGATTGTGTTCTTGTAAATATTTAATATCAGAAACAATATCCTGTAACACATTATTAACGGTTAATTGTGCTAAGCGGACATTCAATAGGTCGGTTTTTTCTAATGTTTGTAAGTTGGCTTTAACATGAAACGAATAATGTAAACTAATACCAATAATAAGAACAAGGGAAACAGGCATCAGAAAGAGTAAAAAATGCCAAATAAAAGACTGTGATTTACCGGGGAAAAAATGGCCAACCAGAGCGGAAGGATGTCCTTTATTATACTTTTCTTGGTTATATTTTTTATCGTGTGTTTTTAAAGAGGTCATTGCATACACCGCTGGCTAAGTTCCTGACGCACACGATGCAAATAATCTTTATTCGATTCATTGGATTGCTGTGGTACCAGATAAATTAATTTAGCAGCAATAATATAAGGCTTACGTGCTAAACGTCCCTCACCTGCGGGTGTTTTTTTGCTGATAAGCACTTCTAAATGATGTAAGGAGAGTTCTGGATCATCACAAAATCTCGGTAGGGTGACAGAGGTACTATACCATTTTATTGCTTGAGAAATAAACAGCATAATGGCTAAAATTATCAACATAAAAGGCCATACTTTAAACCGAGATGGTTTGAAATTATCCTCATTAATTAATTCATGCTCAGTCATTATGCAAGTCGCTCTAATACAGACTGACTTAAAAATGTTGTGGTGCAGTCTTGGGGTACTTCGCAATGATTCTTTGTTTGTGATAACTGCTTGTGTATTATATCAGCAGTTTCCTTAGCACAGCTGATACGATCTCTCACAGAAACCCCACCTTTATAATTAGCGCTTAAATGCAAGCCCGGTAGTGTGTGCAATTGTTGCTTAATTTCAGACAGTCGTTGTTGATAGTGACCATGGTATAAGGGCAATGCTCTTGGGTGTTTATCAAGACGACCCATAATAGGGCTTGTCTCTGCCTTGAGACCGATTAATGGGCTGATATCGTGCAGGACGGTATCAATGCTTTCTTGTGTGGATAGATGAATGGCCTGTGGATGACGGGCACCACCAAGATAACTGGATAGAAGTACGGTATTTTCAGGAGCCTTATGGGCAAAGAGGGAGCTCATCCACAAATTGCCATTAATTTGGATCTTGCCGCTTTGCTGTTCTTGACGGGGAACCAGAAAACCAGCACCGTCCAATGAATGTTTAATTGCTGAGCGATTGAGACCAATATGAACAACGGATAATGAGGCATATTCAATACCATTAAGTAACTGACTCAGTGACTGATTAAGTGGTTCAATAAGTTGTGCTGCACTGCTGGCTGGGCTGGCTAAGACCACATGTTGTGCTTGACAAGAGACCTCACCATGAGGGCCTTGGGCATGGATTTCCCAGTGCTTAGTCTTTTGATGTTTGTGGTGGATCAGTTGGCAAACATCCCTATTACGATGAAAATGAATATTGGGCTCGTTGGCCAAAAACTCAGGCAGTGTTTGCATACCGTTGCTAAAAGAAAAACTTTCTGGGTTTCGGGCAGTGCGCTTACCCATGATTTTATGTGCCACAATACCGGCACTGATACTACCAAATTTTTTCTCAAGCGCAGTCAGTCTTGGAATAACCTGTTCAGCGCAGGCTAAATCAGGGTCAGAGGCCAAAGTGCCAGCAATAAATGGCTCCATGGCTTTTTCAAGAAATTCATGGCCAAAACGGCGAATAATAAAGTCACTGACGGTTTCATTTTGCTTTGTTGAGCGACCAATAAAGGGTTCTAATAAAAGACGTAATTTTCCTTTATGGCTCCACATAGGAGAGAAAAATAACCGAGCAATACTCATAGGTAAAGCTTGAAGTTGAGCATTATGAATGAGGTAGCGGTTGTTCTCTGAGCTGAGTAAGCGCTTGGCCTTATAGTGATCCAAACCACTATGAGCAAAAAACTGATCCACTTCGGGTTTAAAGTTCATTATCATTGAAGCAGCTTGTTCTGTTTGAAAGCCATTGCGATGATGTGTTTTTATTTTTCCACCAGCATGGTTTGATTTTTCCCAGACCTGTACACGGATGCCTTTTTGTGCCAACCACCATGCGGTGCTTAGGCCAGAAATACCACCACCGATAATTAACACATCCACCTGCTTTTGTGGTTGTTTAGCCGTATTATTTGCTTGTGTTGGCACTTGTTTTGGTGCTTGTTTTGGTGTTAGTGTTGCGGTCTTCATCATGGTGTTAGTCTGGTTTCTGTGAAGAGACAAAAGAAGGCTTGGCAAAGGGTAAGTTTTTACCAAAGCGCTTACTCGCAAGAGTGCTTAAGTGGTCACAGGTGACGGTATTTTCTCCTAACTCAAGGACATAGGCTTCGGCTCGTTTTTTAATCATTTTTTGTAAAAAACCAGGGATGCGTGACAGGCGTTGGCTGGCATCTTTATGCCATTGAATGCTTATTTCAGGTGTTAGCTTAAAGGGTTCAATAATGGCCTTACCTTTTGGTACATAAGCACAATAGGGATCCGAGTCCATCAAATCCCCCCCCATTGCTAATGGTCGGGCACGACAGCCACCACAGAGTTTTTGATATTCACATTCGCCACAAGCACCCTTAAGCTTTGGGCTTCGTAATGCCTGAAACTCATCGGCATGATCCCAGATAGATAAAAAATCTTGTTGGCGGATATTACCTGATACGGTATTAATATAAGGGCAAGCGGTGACATCACCATTGGGTGCAATGCGGCAATAATGACTACCGGCAATACAGCCATCACCCTCTAAACCACTGATACGTGTGATGGGGGAATCTGGATTGAGCTGGTGAGCAATGCGCTTAAAATGAGGTGCGCAACGAGGGCGTATGATCATATCTGAGTAGCGTGACTGAGCAATAATGGTTTGTTTGAGTATGTATTCATACTGATCAACACTAATATCGGATGCAGATTCTGCACGTCCTGTGCAGATGAGAAAAAATAAATTTAGCACCCGAGCCCCCTTATCATGGGAAAAGTGGATGATATCATCCAGCTCAGTGTAGTTATTACGGGTCACAGTAAAATGGATTTGAAAGGAGAGCTGTTGCTCCTGACACTGTTGTATTCCATATTGTGTTTGCTGCCAACTGCCTTGGCGTCCTCGAAAGTTATCGTGTAAGTCATTTTTTAGAGAATCGACACTGATGCCAACCCCAAGTGCCCCTGCTTTTTTAAGTGAACGGACTCTTGCTGAAGTGAGAAGTGTGCCGTTAGTGCCAACCACCATAGATAAGCCCAGTTGAGCACCGTGATGGATCATCTCTTCTAAATCCCTTCGAGCCAGTGGTTCCCCTCCGGTTAAGACCACCATAGTCTCTTGGCTACGACTCGCTACAGCAGATAAAATATGATTCACTTCTTCGACACTGAGTTCATCTGATTGGCCATTTTTTAAGGTGTCGGCATCAAGATAGCAATGTTCACAGGCAAGGTTACAACGTTTGGTAATATTAATTGCCAATAGATAGAGAGCGGGGGTCTGTTGTTGTAACTGAAATAATTTATCCATAAGTGATCAGTGCTTTTTTTATCATTTTGGTCAAGGTAAGAGTAACCTTTATTGGTCTATATTATCCATAGAAGAAAATGGACATTTCGAGCTTTGTTGCTGTTTTTTTACTTTGGGGTTAACCACAAAAGGGAGTATATGAGCCACTTCAACTTGTTTGGCTTTTTCTGTGAGTGCTCGTTTTTCTGCACGCATTTTAGTGTTGTGTCGCAAGGTGGTATCGCTGACTTGTTGTAGTATCTCATTAGCATCGTTAGACCAGTCCATATTAAATGCCCCAGAGGGCGGTTGAATTTTTTTTGCTTGTTTGACTTGAGTGGCGGCATCCACTAAGTCATCTAAATTTTTCATTCCAGCAGGGCACATGTTTTTGGTGGCTTCATGGACAATACTGGCGGTGATTACAGTATGACCTTCTTGTTGGGCATAACGTAAAATAGCGGCACGAGCCATATTATGAACGAAGGGAGGAATGTTTTGCATGGCCTCTTCTGCCTGAGTTGACCATGTGGTGGTTGACTCAGCAATCATCTCTATCCGTGGTGTGTATTCTCTTTGAGTTAATAAAATTGCACAGCATGAATTGCGTAATAAATTTTCACTATTACCACCGATATCAAGTTCATCATCACAGTGAATCCCCACTTTACCCATTACTAATAAGCTGGCATTAATCTCATTAATAAAGTTTTCTATGGCATGATGTGGCTTGCCGGATAATAAATGGGTGTGTGCTGTGATAGCAAATTCTTCTGCTAGTTGCTCAGCAACATCTAAATGTCCTTGATAAATTTTGGCTAGGCCATCATCAATAATTTCTTCATGGAGCTGTTCTTGTTCTTTAAAGCGAAAGACTTTACCGGCTTCATCACTGAGAACATTGGCAATGCTATTGAATGCGACATAGTGATAGTAGGGGTCAAAAGCGGAGACAATGTGTAGCTCAACTTGCCATTGTTTAGCAAGATTAAAGGCTGTTATTAGTGCGGCATAAGATTGCTTAGAGCCATCAAGTGCTGCCACAATAGGGCCTTCCTTAATGCTGTGTTTGGGTTGTTTAATCACCAGTGTATCAATGGCACTACGACGTACGGTGCGCTCGCATACGGTACCAATAAGACTGCCTTGGATTGCACCTAGGCCAAGTGACCCCATGACCAGTAGATCGTAATGGCCATTATTGGCTTCATTTACGAGTGTCTTATAATTTTTGCCTTCCAAAGAACGCCCCTTAAAGGCAAGATCGGCTTTGTTACAGATAGTTTCAGCCTGAATTAAATAAGAGTCAGTGATAATGGATAGCCCCTTAGTAATCAAGGAGTCATGAATATCTCTTTGGCGTTCTAATTCGTCTTCTTCTTTAAACTGCTCGGGCAAACCACCTTCCATTTGTTTAAAACGTAAGTCATGCATTTGTGCTGCGTAGACATGAGATGCGCTAATGACCGATTGATATAAGCGACCTAGCTCAATAGCATCTTCTGTTGCTTGATTGGAATGAGCAGAAGAATCAACAGCAATTAAAATTGAACGATAGCTGGTATCTAACGTTGGTGATGCGCCTGTTGATAATGGGTGTTCTTGAAGATCCAAATGAGAAGCTGTATTGCTAGGCATGGTATTAATGCTCTGGATGTAAAGGGTTTAAATGGTGTGTAATTGGGATAATTTAGTCGTGCTTTAAAAGAATGTTTTTGATGGATATCTAACTATACAATAACCAAAAAACAAAAATAGTGCTGATGACGATGATATTGATGACACCACCGGAGAGGATGACATAATCGGTTTTAGTGAGCGTAAATTGTTTGCTTATTTGTTCTTTCATAATGCGTTACCCGCTTTATTATAAAATCACTCTATGCCCCCTTTACTAATACAAAGGGAGGAAATAGAGTGTTTGCTTAGTGCTTAATTATTTACCTTTAAAAGTAAAGTCAACGGTTGTTGTGCCACCTGCGGTTACTTCTGCCTTACCTTTTTTCTCACCTAAGGTACCATGCCACGCTTTGACTTTGTACTTGCCAGCAGGTATTCCACTGATGGTGTAAGTGCCATCTTCGGCAACAACGGCATAGTAGGGGTTTTTGGCAACAAAGACGAAACCATGCATAAAGTCATGGGCATCACACTCTAATTTCATACCAGCACCACGCTTTAATTTTACTTTTTTCTTAGTGGTTGCGCCTTGTTTTGGCTGGCTAACATTCATAACGGTCTTTTTTGCGCGTCCCATAATTTCATAGGTATGAATATTATGTAACACAGGATCAGAATTGGTTGCTTCAAATAATGTATCGTTGGTCATAACACTCATAAATGGCATAAAGGCACAGCCTTTTTGATCGATTTTGGCTTCAATTTTATCAAACTTTTTACCGGCTTTTACTTTATCAAGGTAGACAACCACGTTTCTTAAGGCACCATCTTTAACATCAACATAGTCAATGACGCGATCTTCAGTACCACAAGTTGCTTTGTCTTTGGCAACTTTGTATACGATAGGAGCTGCATCTTTTCCAGTAAAATTTACCTTACCTGAGATGGAACCACCATTGCTTACATCAATAACTTTATATCCAGCCATTGATGGTAGGCTCAGTGTGGCGGCAGTAGCGAATGCAATTGAGGTGATTATTTTTTTCATATTTAATTCCTAGTGTTTAGATTTGGGTTTATGTAGCTTCAAGCGTTTCTTTTATGCTACTTTTTTAAGTTCTTCTTCAGTATTGATAATAACTTCTAACATTTCCATAACGTATCGTCGATAAGAACTACTAGAGACCTTGTCCAAGCGTGACAAGAGAAGTTCGGTACTTTTTTCTTTGTCTAGCTGCTTTAGTAATTGTGAAATACGTCTGGCAGACTGGCCTTCATCAGTCAGTGCGACATCAATAAATTGTTCGATTGCATCTGTATGCTGTAATTGTGTTAATGCTTCAATAGCAGCCATGGAAACACTATAGTTAGGATTATTTAAACAGTCAAAAAGTGCCTGAATAATTTGTTCATCTGGTATATCGTTTAAGACCATATGGTGTGCTTGTTGTTCTGTACTGAGGCCGGCTTTATTACCTATGATATAGGTTAAACCATTTAAAGCATGCAGTTGTACCAAGTAGTCACTATCGGATAAATAATCCAATAAATGAGGTAAGGCGGCTCGATTACCAGAGTGCGCAAGCGCATGGATGCAAGCAATTCGCATATCAGGATCATTACTATCCAAGAGAGTAATTAACTTACCAAAGCTATTGTTTAAACTTGAAATTGAAGGATTTTTTAAGCTGATCTGTGATAAGGATTCGGCTGCCTCTTGACGTAATTGTTTATCATCATCATTGAGACATTCAGACAGTGCATTGACAATCATTTCATCATAATCACTTTGGGTATTATCGGCCAATAGTCGAGCACAGATATGACGAGCATCTGCATAGGTATTGACTTTTTTACGGGTTAATTTCTTGGCACGGGTAAAATTCTTTTGCATTAGGGCAACAAATTCATCCATATCCTTATCCAGTTCTTCTGAAACAAAGGGGCCTAAGTCTTTATTGTGGGCTTTTTCTGCTTCGCTTGCGGGCACCATGGCTTGAGCACTTTCAATATTATCCATAAGAATTGCATCTAAGGTCGACATGGCTGCTGTAATGGGCTGATCGTCATTCTCAGGGATAAGATGGGTGCTGTCATTGACATCCAGCCTATCGAACTGCTTTATGATAGCCTCAGTGACCTTAACATCATCTGCACAGGTATCATTTTGGGCGCAACTGCTGCAATTGGATTCACTGGGTTGATCGCCTGTGGCACAAGCCGTATTTTTATTTGTGCTGTTATTGTCATTAGTGTCATTCAGATCAAACTGCTCGCCTTTTAGGGTTGCGAAAAGAATGCTAATTGCGGGCAATTCAGCATCACTATTATCGCTTGGTGCTGGGGCTTGATTGGAGATATTGAGTAAACTCTGAATGGCTGAGGCACGAATGGTTTGTTCTTTATTATGAATTAATTGTCTTAAGTTCACTAAGGCGCTTTGTTTTTCATCGTTATCTTGTATACAAGTGATCACCTCTCCTAATGCTAAAATAGCTTCATTTCTGACCCATGCAGACTGAGTTTCTGATAAGGCTAAATCAAATAATAAGGGGGCGCTGAGGGGATTTTTTATAATACTGGCCATTTGACATGCTTGGGTGAGAACCTGATCATCATGTGCGCTTAGGCAGGCAATGAATTGTTGCTGATTTTCAGGTGTGAGCGTGTCAATGACAGAGGCAATTTTTTGCTGTTCGGTAAAAAATTTAAGAATAGCCACCTGTAGCATAATATCATCTGTTGTTGGTTTTTCTATAACCAGCATAGAAGCAATTTGATTGTAGTCAAATTGGCTATTGTTCTGAGATTCACCCGCTAGTTGTTGTAACACTTCTAGTGCTGCCCGTCTGACACTGGCGCTTTCATCACGTAGGCTTAAAAGAATTGCTCGAATGTACTGCGTTGCCTTGCGCTTACCTAGGGCATAAATAACGCTTTCACGCGTTTCTTCAGATTTATTGACTAAGGCTCGACCTAATGCCTTTAAGGTCTCAGAACTTTTGGAAAAACCTAAAGCTGTGGCTGCTCGGCGTTGTTGTCTTTCTTGAAATTCTGCTGCCTTATTATTAAGACGGGCAATTAAATAGGTGTCGGCTTCTTCAGTACCCAGTTTTGCCATGGCTTTAAGGATGATAGCCTCAATGTCTTGTCCAAATTCATCCTCAAGCACTCTTTTTAATACCGCAAAAGCTTTGGCTACTTGCATCTCACCAAGAATTACAATGGCTTTTTCTTGTACATCCCACCAGCCATCCCAGTCAGCATTTTGGTCAAATTGCATATTTTCAGGGCGATCTTCAGCCAGCTTTAATAAGGCATCAATGGCGGCTTCACTTTTATATTGAGCCAGAGATTCTATAACGGCTAGTTTGACATCACCATCAGGGTCTTTTTCTAAGGACTCTAGTAGTAAGGGGATGGCTGATGGTTCTTTGATTTTTCCCAGAGCAGTAATGGCATCAATGCAGACATCAATGTCTTCATCTTGGAGTCGTGCAAGTAATGCCTTGGTGGCTTCCGTGGCTTTTAAATTGCCTAAGGTTTTTGCTGCATAGCAACGATCCACTTCATCACCTGTCTCAAGGTAATTTAATAGACTGCGGGTTACTTTATGACTCAATGTTTGCACGCTTGATTTACTCCAGAATAAAATTAGAGGTAATGCTAATAAGATATGTGAGCAAATAACATACCAATTAAAGAATAAATAAATGGCTATATAAAAACCATTTTGAAAACAGTTTAAAAAACAAGGGGATGAAATCTATTCATAAATTAAGTGTCTGGCTATTAGCGAGTTTTTTATAAGTGAACAATTCGTTCAATTTACGTTACTTGAACATATCTTTTTAGTTAATGGCTTTAATGTGAACATTCTATTCAATTATACGCTTTTTTGTACTGTCTTTATTCAAAAGTAATCTTAATATTAACACTAAGAAAATAGATAAGTCACTGATTCAATAAGGCCTAGTTCATTTTAAGCCCCTTTTTTAGGTATTATTATATAGGTTGGTATATTTATTGCTGAGCTAAGTTTCTATTGAGTGAGAGATTGAGTGAGAGATAAATTGCTGCTGTTCATTTTTTTTTAAGAACCCAATAATGCGCTGTTAGAAATACCCAAAGAGGAAACCATCTTGAGTAATAAAAATGACTTAGAGCCAGAAAACCAAATTGATACCTCCTTACATCAAGATGCCACTTGGGGGCCTTGGCTATTCCGTATAACAATGCTTGGTACCTTGGTTTTTATGTGGTGGTTGGTGATTTATGATCATGGTGTCTTGGCTCACCATCATTAATTAGATTTCATACGTAGGTACTTAAGGATAACTCTGTGTTTGCGGAAGAAGTTTTTGCCACATGGATGTGGCAATAAAGCCTCCAAGGATGGATTTACGGTGTCTTCTGTAGTAAACACAGAGTTATCCTAGCCCAAAAGTTCTTACGTACCTACCTATGAATTAGATTTAGATAGAGTTAGAAAAACGGTTACTAAAATGAGCTGTTTATCCGGAGAGAGTAATGAAAGTAATAAAAAATTGGCTATTGTCATTCGTGATTGCATTTGCTGTGTTTTATCTTATGGATCACGCCATGATGTCAATGCAAAGCCTGCCTCTTAATGCAGATATGACACCTGCTCAATAACTATTTAATAGACTTGGAACATTGCTAATGTTACACAATAGATTGCCTCAAATAGTATCAAAAATGGCGGGCTACCCGTTATCTAATAATCAGGTTGTTACTCTTTCTCAAACAGTATTAACACTTTTGGCTTTGCTATTAATGATGAGTCTTGTGTTGACTCCGGATATTGCATGGTCTTCTTCTGATATGGCCAATATTACCGGAACGGCAACTCTTGAACATCAAGCGGCTCCAGTTCTGGGAGCTAAAGACTATCGACAAATTGGTTCTATAAGCAGTCGCTCATTTGTCTGGGTGATTGCCCAATTGCATTTATTTTTGGCTGCTTTTGTTTTAGCAGTGCCTTTATTTGTCACCGTTATTGAATGGATTGGCGTTAACACAGGCGATCAGCGCTATGATGATATGGCGCATGAATTTATGAAAGTGTCTATGACGGCTTATTCATTGACGGCCTTGTTTGGTGGTACATTAGCCTTCTCATTATTTTTACTCTATCCCACTTTTATGGCCTATATGATGACTGTTTTTGGTAATCAGGTGCTGGTCTATGCCTTATTGTTTTTTATGGAAAGTGGTGTGCTCTATGTTTATTATTATAGCTGGTATGCTTTGCGTTATGGTAATAAAAAATATGTTCACCTGAGTCTTGGTGTGCTATTAAATGGTGTGGGTACAACGCTCTTATTTGTCGCAAATGCTTGGGCAACCTTTATGATGGCACCTTCTGGTGTCGATGATACTGGGGCAGTTACCGGTGGTATTTGGGATATTATGCGAGGCCCTTTATGGAATCCGCTAAACTTACACCGTTTTGTGGCTAATATTGCTTTTGGTGGTGCGGTGGTCGGCGCTTATGCAGGCTATAAAATGCTCAGTGCTCAAACAATGGCACAGCGAGCACATTATGACTGGATGGGCTACACGGCTAACTTTATTGCTGTGCTGGCCTTTTTGCCCTTACCTTTTGCCGGTTATTATTTGATGGCTGAAATTTATGCCTATTCCCAACAGATGGGAATTACCGCAATGGGAGGTATTCTTGCTTGGTTATTCATTGTCCAAGCCGTACTCATTGGTACCATTTTACTTTCTGCTAATTACTATTTATGGAATGGTATGGCGCGCTGTGAAGGTGCTAAACGCTATATGGGGTTAATTAAATACATTGCAGTAACGTTAATTGTTAGCTTTTTAATTTGGGTGACACCCCATACCTTGATCTTATCAGCTAAAGAAATTGCCACTTTGGGTGGCTCTCATCACCCATGGCTTGGCCCCTTTGGTATTATGCCAGCCAAAAATATTGCTGTGAACTTAATGCTTATTGGTACCTTCTTATCCTTTCAGTTATATCGTCGTGCCGACAAAGTAATCACAGTGCCTTGGGCTGGTTTTGGTAATGCCTTAATGGTGGCTATTTATCTGGTTGCCATTGCTAATGTTATTTTCCTTGGTGTTTACTATGGCTATTTTACCAATACGGTTTATAAGGTGGGGTCATCTGTGGCTCAGGTGGTATCAACCCTAATCGTTATTGTTTCGGGTGTCGTCATTGATACCATGATGTTTAAAGGGGCTAAAACCTTACCGGTTAAATGGGGACATATTTCTAACCGAGGTGTGTATGCCTTGTTTGCCTTGCCCATTGCTTTTACTTGGCTAATGGCCTTAATGGGCTATGTCCGTTCAAGTGTTCGTACTCATTGGCATGTGTATACCATAATGAAAGATAATTCTGTGGATAATTTTATTCCTAGTATTGGTCATGCAGGCAATATGATGACCATAGCAACCATTAGCTTTTTACTATTGGTTTTATTTATCTTTTGGGTGGCTTCTTTAGGTGATACAAAACAAGCTCACCCTAATAAATAAACAGATAAACAAGAATAAAAGAAGATAATAATGATAGCAGATGAATCACGTTTTATGACTCAAGAACAAGGAGGCATTCCTGTGTTTCTAAAGGTACTGTCTTTTATGGTTTTGATGGTATTGGTTTTTACTGGAATAGCCAATCTTTTGCCTCAGGTTGAAGGACAAGCACCTAAAGAAGTAAAAGTTGATTTGGGGACATTAACAATGGATGCCTATATTGCCATGGGGGAAACCTTATTTAAAGGTAAAGGGACATGTACGCTATGTCATAATAATTTAGGACGGGCACCCGATATTCTAGCCTTAAATATGATTGATACGGCAGCAGAACGTCTAAACGATCCAAACTACAAAGGTGATGCTAACGATTCAGAAAGTTATTTTCATGAGTCTATGATCACACCTAGTAAATATATTGTACCAGGTTTTGGCAAGGCTGGAGACCCTTCTCCTATGCCAATGATTAATAAAGCACCTATCGGCTTAAATGATATTGAAATAGGTGCCATTATTGCCTTTTTACAAGCAAAAGATGGTGGTCAGCCAACAGTATCATTACCAACAGAGACTCCTGCGGTAGCAGCAACAACTCGTGTTGCAGAGCCACCGAAACCAGCAGTTAATGCTGAAGAAGTATTGACTAAAAATGGTTGTACTGCCTGTCATTCGGTATTGGATAGTGTGGCAAGTATTGGCCCTAGTTTGAAAGCCATAGGTGCTCGTGCGACTCGAGAAGAAATACGAACCAGTATAATTAACCCTTCAGCGGTTATTGTTGAAGGCTTTGCACCTATTATGCCTGCTGATTTTGCAGATAAAATGATGGTCAAGGAACTTGAAATGGTGGTTGATTTTCTCGCAAAATCGACTTCTGAAGTATCCACTGAATCCGCTTCTGAATCAAGAGTAGTTACTGAGAAAAAAGGCGAAAAATAACAATGAAAGGTTTTAAGTTTCCACCATTATTAATGGCCACTCTCATTTTAAGTGCGGCATTTGCATTTTTTAAATACGGCATCCCTCCCTTACTTCCCGTATCACTTTTGATCCAATATATGATCATCTGTATTATTGGGGTGTTGCTTTTTTTCTCTTTTAATGAAGAAACATGGACTCGCTTTAAAGCACCGATTGCTGCCGTTGCTCAAAAAGATAATACTTGGCCGATACGTTGGTTCTTTTTACTGGCCATTCCAGCGTTAATTGGTTATACCGCTCATATTATCGTTAAACCCAGTTGGGAATCTCCTGTTGAGTTGCGTCAGGTGCATCCTGCTCCTCCGTCCAAGTTAAACGTGTTTAATAAAACCTATGATCTCTCTACTTTAGAAAATCCTATCCGAGAAGAGGTTGTTGCTAAAATGAAAGCAGGTGATGAAGCTAAGGGATGGGAAATTTATAATACTGCTGTTACTGCAGGGCGTGATATTTATTATCAAAATTGTTTTTTTTGTCATGGCGACCTAATGTATGGCGAAGGTATTTTTGCTGATGGCTTTAATCCCAGACCAATTAATTTTCAGAAGGAGACCATTAACCAACTACAAGAAGCCTTTCTTTTTTGGCGCATAACCACCGGTGGCCCAGGACTTCCTAAAGAAGGCACACCTTGGCAATCAGCCATGCCCGTATGGCATGAAATGTTGGGTGAGCAGGATGTTTGGAATGTCATTACTTTTTTGTATGATTATACCGAAGAAGTACCTCGTATATGGGATGCTGATGTTTCTAAAATTGTTACGGGTATGAAAACCAAACTCAAAGATGAACGGGCAAAAATGACAGGTAAGGATTTATATGATTTGCGTTGTTCGGTCTGTCATGGCGGCAGTGGTGCTGGAGATGGTGTTGCTGCGGATCGTTTATACCCAAGACCTCGTGATTTTACCTTGGGATTATTCAAATACAAAACCTCACCGGGTACGCAACCTGTACGTGATGAAGATTTATTTAAGACTATTAAATTTGGTCTAACCGGCACAGCTATGCCTGGCTGGAGCAAATTAATGTCGGATGAACAAATTAAATCCTTAATTCCAGTGTTAAAGCGCTTTGATGTGTCGGCGACGTGGGCACCTGAAAATGCAGAAGATGACGATTTTGATGAGGATGGTCATTATCTCAAAGATGACTTTAATACGGTTAAGGAAGTCGAGCCGTTAACAGGTCAAATTCCCTATACAGCGGAATCAATTGCTAAAGGTAAAGAGGCCTTTAAGCCTTGTCAGGAATGCCATGGGGTTGCTGGGCGGGGTAATATCCGCTCAGGTAAACGCTTAGCTGATGACTGGGGCTTCCGTCTCTGGCCAAGGGATTTGAATAAACCTTGGTCATGGCGGGCAACAAATCGTAGCAATACCCAAGAGCCGGAGAAAAGACGTGATGAGATAGTAAAAAATATTTATTCACGCCTCTCTATTGGTATCCCAGGTACACCCATGCCTGCTCATCGTGCTGAAGGTGAAGGTAATGAAGATCCCATTAGTTTGGAAGATCGCTGGCATATTGCTAACTATGTGTATTCTTTACGTGAGCAAAATACAGCACCGGGTAAAGGTGTGATTCAAGCGAAGAAAATTGAGGGTGCTTTACCCAATTCTCTTGATGATGATGCCTGGCAAACGGCACCCGTAACAGCCATGCGTTTGGTGCCTAATATTATTAAAGAAAAACGTTTGTTTACACCACTTAATGATCTTGTGAGTGTCCGTGCTCTTTATAACAAAGAGGACATTGCCTTTTTAATTGAAGTCAATGATCGCACTGAAAGTTTACCGGGTCATGAATATTCAATGAGTATTCAGGATGAAGAGTTGACACTACACTCAGATGCTATTGCTATGCAATTTCCTCGGGAAGGGGCTTATACTTCTGCTCCTATGGTTGAAAAACCGTTATACCGGCATGGTGATGCTGCACATAATACCTCAATGTGGTATTGGAATGCGGGCAGTATTAAGCCGAAAAAAGCAGCCCAGACCATAGTGTTTAAAGGCACAGGACCCAATAATAAACCTGAACCTCTAATAGACTATAAAGCGGTATCTGCTCAGGGACAATGGCAAAGTGGTCGTTGGCAGGTGTTAATGAAACGCAAGCGTATTGGTAGTGATGGTGAAATATCCTTTAATGAAGGGGAATTTATTCCAGTCTCCTTTGCTAATTGGGATGGTAGTAATGGTGAAACCGGCTCTAAACACACTCTTTCAACTTGGTACTGGTTATTATTACCACCAGAGAGTGATCCCGTAAAACTGTATGTGATCCCTGCTATCTGGGCATTGGTTTTCTTTATTATTGGTTTGCTGATAGTTCGAGGGCAAAGAAAAAAGTATCAAGGCTTATTAGTGAGTGAAAAATTATAAAATCCAAGTGAATAAGCCTAAGAACAGGACAGACTTATGATGACATAAGCCGTCTTGTGAGCACCAAGCGTTATGCTTGATCCCGTAATCGTAAGCTTCTCCTCTTCCGATTATGTTGTACCTTGGCTCCATTATTGGTAACTATGAACTTCTTCCTAACATGGTTGCGTAAATAATGGGGCTTTTTTTATTTAGGATAATAAAAATAAGTGTGCTTATTCTAAATAAGGAGCACCAAAAATAGCCTGAATTGTTGTATTATAAATGGACAATAATTTTAAAGAGAGCTTACTACTATGACAACAATTAATGATGTATATGAAAACAACCATAAAATTGCAGAACGTACCAAAGTCATTTTATATATGATTAAAAATCGTTCAATTTGTGATGCAGATGTGACCAAAGATTTACTTTTTGGCTTAATTGATCAAATTAAACACCAAATGGAAGTTGAAGAAAGTGAATTTTTTAAGCACATGTTAACCAACCATTCAGCAGAGATAAAAACGACAGCAAATAATTTTTTATCCAGTTCTGCCGAAATTAAGCGAGTTTTAAAACAATACCTTAGACGCTGGACTGCTCATAATAGTTTGCGGATCAAAGATCATGAAGCTTTTATTGAAGACAGTAATGAAGTGTTTGAAATGGTGCAAAACCATATTATTTTAAAAACTGAAAAGCTCTATCCCGTGGTTCGTTCAATTTTACATGAGGTAGCTGCTTAATGGGTGTTTGCCTGTCTTTTATAAAAGTATGAAAGACAGACATAAAGAAGACAGGCGCACCCTAACCTAAGGGCACTTCTTACAGGCGCACCCCAAGGGCACTTCTTACAGGCGCACCCCAAGGGCACTTCTTACAGGCGTAAAAAAAGCGACCAGTCGTTAGACTCTGTCGCTTTTTGTGACTCCCTATCAGGCTATTTTTTATTTTAGTTTTTTCCTGCCTGTGGTCTTTCCTTTGACCCTGTACTCCATTTTCGTTCCTTCTTACGTTTTCCCTAATATGGATATTCCTAATCCATGCGGAGTAGTTTAACAAAATCATTTTCCTCTACAATTAGGGTTCTCCTGTAGATAAACAGGATAACTCATTACAAATAAATGTTTCAAAAGAGTTAATTTAATTTTATCTTTAATTATCAAATGTTTGAGAGTAAAAAAAAGAGTTTGAATTATTGCTGTATTAATAGGGATAAATAAAAAGGTGCTCAGGATGTGAACTGGTTATCGTATTGTCCATTGTTTTGGTAATTAGAATGCCATAATCCTAAATAAATCTAAGCATATTCATTACAGCGAATTCTCGCTATAATAGCGGCCAAGTAAATAATTATGAGCATGACACTATGAGTATAAAATCTGATCACTGGATCCGTTCTATGGCAGAAAATAAAGCTATGATTGAGCCGTTTGAAGCAACACAGGTAAAAGAGCGTAATGGTGAACGGATTGTCTCTTATGGCACATCCAGCTATGGTTATGATGTACGCTGTTCACGAGAGTTTAAGATTTTTACCAATATTAACTCTGCTATCGTTGATCCGAAAGATTTTGATGACAATAGTTTTGTTGACGTTGAGTCCGATGTCTGTATTATTCCGCCCAACTCTTTTGCTTTGGCAAGAACGGTTGAATATTTTCGTATTCCTCGGAAAGTATTGACGGTTTGCTTGGGGAAATCCACTTATGCCCGCTGTGGCATTATTGTCAATGTGACACCGTTAGAACCAGAATGGGAAGGGCATGTGACTTTGGAATTTTCTAATACGACCCCTTTGCCTGCAAAAATCTATGCGAATGAAGGTGTGGCACAAATGCTGTTTTTTGAATCGGATGAAGAGTGTGATATTTCGTATAAAGATAAAAACGGCAAATATCAGGGGCAAACAGGGGTTGTGACACCTAGAACATAAGCTTTTTATGGTACTTGTTTATTTAACTGAGTGTTTACACTGATTACTAAATGGTTTTTTATGCCCAATACAATTACTATAAGTATTACTTTTTCTTTTAAAGGTGAGACTTTTACGCCATCTGCGCAAATAGATTTAGATCATTTAATGGAAAAAATGTCACCGGATGAGGATATTTCTCAAGAAAACATTCTTGGGTCGATTTACCCGCTTTTGGCTAGCAGTATTCAGATTGATACATATTCTTATGCCTATGAGGTTATGCAGGCGGGCAGTGCTCATTATTCTGAGCCAACAGGAATGGCAGGTGAGTTTTTGACTGATGGGCAGTTTGATTTTCAAGCGTTTCGCCAGCGATGGTTGGACAATAAAAATGTACTCATTGTGCAACAGATCGCTCAAAAATATTTATCTGTTTCTGATTTAGATGCACAACCCGCCCTTAAAAATGCTTTGCTAGAAGCCTTGGCTTTGGGGCAAAAGGGTGGCTAATAATCGCTCATACCTTCTTGATAAGATATTAGGGTGGAGACAAAATCCGGTTTTCCTGTTTCTTTTTGTATGATCTTAACGGGTAAAAAATTCAGTTCAGGAGCACACCAAAGAATAATATTTTTATCTTTTTGATAACGATGGTGTTGAATTTTAATGGCTTTATAACTGCCCAAAGAAGTGTAAACACGTTCTTCACCGAGTATTTTAAAATGATATTCTTTTAATTTACCCCCATCAGCAATATGAAAAGAAAATTCTTTTTTAGCTTGTTTTGCCAGTTTGAGCATAAGTAATAATTGATAGGATAATTTATCAAAGGTCTGTTCTGGAATGGCTAGTAACCATCTACTGTGTTTGTGTTTGTGATAGTTAAGCACTTCTTTTTTGTGCCAATTAAATTTTAACTCAACATCTCTGTGTATTTTACCATCTCTAAGTTGTAGGTAAGTGTAGTAGTCAGGTTGAATTGAATCATTAATGATCCGCCCTTCACTTTGCTCATTACGAGTTTCATCTTTTTTAAAAGCCAATAAGCCAACAGGCATGGAATAAGATTTAAAGTGGTATTTTTTTTGGCCATCTTTAGTGTTTTCAATGCTTAAAGAATTGGTGACATTAATACCCTCTAAGCCCATAGCAGTAACCATATAGGTGGCCACAAAGGGTGCTAGTTGGGGTGTTTTACTGGTTAGACCATTACTTTTTGCGGCACACAAAGAACCATAAAAAATAAGATAAAATATAACAAGTGTTATGTAATGAGATCGTTGTAAGGTCATTATCAAGTGTTGTTCCATTCATCCATGGTCTGTGTTAATTCAGGCATTATCAGTCATTATTATTTTGTGATCGATTAATTGCAAACGTCCCTGAGCAATCCATTGAATGACTTTTGGGTAAGCAATATGCTCTTCGACTAATACCCGTTGTGCCAGACTTTTTTCAGTATCATCGGCTAAAATGGGCACTGTTTTTTGTAAAATAATAGGGCCACCATCGAGTTCAGCACTGACATAATGAATACTTAAGCCATGTACTTTATCACCTGATTCTAAAGCTCTTTGATGGGTGTGTAAACCTCGATACTTAGGCAGTAATGAGGGATGAATATTAATCATCCGACCATAAAAATGTGCCACAAAACCATCACTGAGTATGCGCATAAAACCAGCCAGTACGACCAACTCAGCTTGGTAGCGCTCGATTATCTTAGTCAGCTGAGCATCAAAGTCCTCTCGACTAGGATACTGCCTATGATCTAAAATCTCGGTAGGAATATTGGCCTGTTTGGCACGCTCAAGGCCATAAGCATCTGCTTTGTTGGTAATCACAGCACAAATTTTGGCATTGAGTGTTTTATTGGCAATGCTGTTGATAATACTTTGTAAATTGCTACCACTGCCAGAAATAAGAACCACAATAGGGAGTGTTTTCATCGTTAGCTGATAACAACACTAGGGGTACTTTGTGTGCTCGCTTCAATGGTACCCAGAGTAAATACCGTTTCACCCTGTTGCTGTAAAACAGTCATTGCTGTTTGTTTATCTTCAGGAGCAACGACCACAACCATGCCGATACCACAGTTAAAGGTGCGGTACATTTCATTGTCAGCAATATTGCCTTGTTCTTGCAGCCAGTCAAATACCGGAGGTCTTTGCCAGCTACTGGCATCAATTTGGGCACGGGTGTTGTCTGGCATAACACGAGGTAAATTTTCTAATAAACCACCCCCAGTAATATGAGATAAAGAATGAATGTCAATTTCTTTGGCCAGTGTGAGTAATGATTTAACATAGATTCGAGTTGGCTCTAATAGACGCTTGCCTAGAGTGTCACCGTCAAACTCGCTGGTTAAATCAGCACCAGACACTTCAATGACTTTTCGGATTAAGGAGTAACCATTAGAATGAGGGCCACTGGATGCCAGCCCTAGGAGGATGTCTCCTTGTTTTACCTTAGAGCCATCAATAATATTATCTTTTTCGACAATACCGACACAAAAGCCAGCTAAGTCATAGTCTTCGCCTTCATACATGCCAGGCATTTCGGCGGTTTCACCCCCAGTAAGAGCACAACCAGACTGAATACAACCTTCGCTAATGCCTTTAATGACATCACTGGCAGTATCAATATCCAGTTTGCCAGTTGCATAATAGTCTAAAAAGAAGAGGGGCTCGGCACCAGCAACAATTAAATCATTAGAGCACATAGCCACTAAGTCGATGCCAATGGTGTCGTGTTTGCCAATCATTAAAGCCAGTTTAAGTTTTGTGCCTACACCATCGGTGCCTGACACGAGCACTGGATTTTTATAGCGATCCAGCGGTAATTCAAATAAAGCGCCAAAACCGCCTAAACCACCGAGGACACCGGATCGTTGTGTGGCTTTGGTATAAGGCTTTATGCGTTCGATAAGCGAGTTCCCCGCATCTATATCAACACCTGCATCACGATAACTGAGAGATTGCTTGCTCACCAGAGTACTCCATAGCTTTAAAAGAGAAAGAACAAAAAGAAAATTAAGAGGGCATTATACTGCAAATGCAATTATAGAATCTACCAACAGATCCGTACAAGCTAAATAAAGATAGGCTCATGTGCAAAATATATAAGATCTGACTTATTGATATTGATCAACAAAGGGCTAATTAATGTTGGACTAAAGAGTGTATAGCGAATGCCTTACTTGAATGAAATGTTCAATTTGAACAAATTATGCTCATAAATGAATACATTATGAACAAGATAATCAATTATTTTCAGACTTATTTTTAAAAAGTGTTTGTTATTTAACCATCCTAAAAGTAAGTGTATGATAAAGAAAAGAAAAATGTAATGGGTACGTTTCTTGCAAAATAGAACTTGTAAAATGATAAATAGTTCAAAATAGTATTCAATGCATGGTTTTAATGACATTGATGCTCTCTTTGATAATAACTTTATTGTATTCATAATAATGATTAAGTGGAGGAAACCTATGGGTATCCGAGCAACAAAAAAACGACTACTCGTTTCAGTTGCAATGGGTCTGGGGTTAGCGCTGACTGTCAATGCACAGGCATCTAATTATCCTGATATCGGCCCACTGCCAAACGTTAAAATTAACAAGGCAAAAGCAGAGCTGGGTAAGCGTCTGTTCTTTGATCCTCGTTTATCTGGTGATGCTGCAATCTCTTGTGCGCACTGTCATAATCCTGAAAAAGGCTATGCTGATGGTATGGCCCTATCTGATGGTTATCCGGGTAATAAGCACTTTAGAAATAGTCCAACCGTGATCAATGCCGTGCATAAAAATCGTTGGATGTGGGACGGCCGTATTGGGACTAACCTTAATGATGTAACCCGTGGCATGCTCACAGAAGATTACATTATGAACATGGATATGC
The DNA here is from genome assembly GCA_015488755.1 of Gammaproteobacteria bacterium. Classification (GTDB taxonomy): domain Bacteria; phylum Pseudomonadota; class Gammaproteobacteria; order GRL18; family GRL18; genus GRL18. The sequence continues at coordinate 31,346 of WFNB01000099.1, forward strand.
GTATCATGCAGGAGCGTGTTAAGCAGGATCCAGTATACGTTAAAATGTTTAAGGATGCTGGTTATGGTGAGCCATCAAATGGTTCAGTGCGTAAAGCAATACCTGAATATCTAAAAACATTGACCTCTAAAAATGTTCCTTTTGATAACAACAAAATGTCTGCTTCTGCAAAACGTGGTATGAGTTTATTTAAAGGTAAAGCTGGCTGTATTCAATGTCATAACGGTACTAACTTTACTGATGGTAAAGCCTATAATACTGGTGTTCCAGAAAACTGGGATGTCTTTATGGATACGGATCGTCATCAGGCATTTCTTGCTTATAATATGTTTATGGGTAATGAAGGCCGTATGCAATTGAAACGTGATCCTGGTGCACATATTCATCAGCATAGAGCTGATAAATCAGATATGGGCACATTTCTAACGCCTTCGCTACGTGAGTTAACGTACACCGCACCGTATATGCATAATGGCATGATTAAAACCTTAGACGATGTGGTTGTTTTTTATAATAACGGTGGTGGTCAGGACTCTAATAAAGACAGTCGCATTAAACCTTTAGGTTTAAGCAGTGCTGAACAAAAAGATCTGGTTGCGTTTCTCAAGTCATTATCAGGTGATCCTCTAACCGGCAGTAAGTATGTCTGGAGTGAAGAGTATCCTGAAGAATATGAAGCCATCAAAAACTGGCGTCAAGTCAAAAACTAGCGTCCAGGAGAAAGATAAGTATGAAAACACTGATTAAAACAGGCGCTTTACTTTCAGCAGCGGTGTCATTGGCCGTTCTGTCTGGTTGTGAGAGTGCAAGTGCAGATAAGTCAGCTGGGTTTACAGGAAAGCTAAGTCCGGTATCGCAAACTGCTGTTGATGCCAATGCATCCGCATCAGGCAATGCCCCATTGTCACCATTACCCGACTCAGTTCCCGTGCCACCTGATAATAAGCAAACAGAGGCAAAAATTGCCTTAGGTAAATTGTTATTCTTTGATCCACGACTCGGTGGTGATGCCTCAGTTTCTTGTGCCAGTTGTCATGATCCCTCTCAGGGCTGGGCATGGGCAGAGGATTTATCTCGTGGTTACCCTGGTACGGTTCACTGGCGTAATAGCCAGTCCATTATTAACTCTGGCTATTATCCTGGTTCTTTCTGGGCGAACTCTGTGCCATCACTAGAAAAGCAGGCACCCTCTGCAGCGAAAGGTGGTGTTGCTGGTAATGGTGAAAACGATATCATGGAATCTCGCCTAGCCTTGATCCCTGAATATAAGAAGCGCTTTAAAGAGGTTTTTGGTGATAAAACCCCTCTGATTGGTAATGCGTGGCGTGCCATTGCATCATTTGAGCGCACTCTGACACAAACGGATACGCCCATTGATCGCTATTTGAAAGGTGATAAAAAAGCACTTTCTGAACAACAGTTACGTGGTAAAGCATTGTTTGAAGGTAAGGCAGCTTGTATTCAATGTCACAATGGTGCATTAGCATCCAATATGGAATTTTATAATATTGGTGTGCCGCCATCAAAACGTTGGGAAGAAGATGGTTTAGCACAAATTACCTTCCGTTTTGAACTATATGGCAAAGGCTCTACCGAAGAACTCTATCGTACTGCAAAGGCTGATCCAGGTGCTTATTTCCGTGGTAAGAATCGTTGGGATCTCGGTAAATTTAGAACACCAAGCCTTCGTTATACCATGTATACCGCACCTTATATGCATAATGGTGCATTTTATACCTTGGAAGAAGTCGTTGATTTCTATAATAAAGGTGGCTTTGATGAAGATAACCGTACTACGGGTTGGCCAAAAACTAAATCGAAGTTAATTAAACCTCTTGGCTTAAGTGATAATGAAAAAGAAGATTTAGTGGCATTTCTTGAAGCATTCTCCGGTGATGAAATCCTAATGGATAAGCCTGAGTTGCCTGAATATGCACCTATGTTTACTTTAGATGAACTTAAGGAGGCAAAAAAATGAGTGAAATTATAGATAACGATCAGGCGATTAAAGATGAGTCAGCACAAGCACATGGCAAGTGTATGCTCAATCGTCGTAAGTTCTTAATGTATAGTGGTAGCACGGCAGCAGCGGCCAGCACGGTTTCCATTAGTCTGTTTGCAGGTACTGCACAGGCTGAAACACGTAAGGCCAGAGTTCAGGGTTATCCGCGCAAGAAAATTGCGACTTTGAGTCAACTTAAGGATCATCAACCTATTAACTTTAATTACCCAGATGGGGGCAAAAACTCTCAGGCAATGATTGTTAAAATGGGTGGTGTACAAGCCGGTGGTGGTGTTGGTAATCAGCGTGATGTGGTGGCCTTTAGCTATATGTGTACGCACCAAGGTGGTCCTTTGCAGAACACCTATAAACATGTGGGTGATCAGCGCGTTATGGGGCAATGTCCATTGCACTTATCCACGTATGATTTAAGACGTCATGGGATTATTGTTTCTGGTCAAGCGTACCAAAGTTTGCCTCAGGTTCTACTTGAAGTAGAAGGTGATGATGTTTACGCCGTTGGTATCATGGGGCTGTTGTTTGGTCGTCAAGATAACTTGAGCGCATAGGAGAAAGAAATGACTATAGATTATTATCAAGCACAAGATCATGCGCCACTACCACCCAAAGATGCAGATGTTATGACAACAGCCTGTGATCATTGTATCGTGGCATGTGGTTATAAAGTGTATCGTTGGCCTGTAAGCTCGAAAGATGGAGGCATGAAAGCCTCTGAAAATGCTTTTGGTATTGATTTTCCATCCAATATGTTGCAATCATGGGTAGCACCCACACAGCATAGTATTGTTACTCATAAAGGTAAAAAACATAATGTGGTGATCCTTCCCGATAAGGATGCCAATGTGGTTAACACCAATGGTGACTCATCTATTCGTGGTGGTTTGTTAGCACAAAAATGCTATAGCCCCGATCGTAAAACAAGGGATCGCCTAAAAACACCGTTAGTACGGATCAATGGTGTATTAACTCCAATGTCATGGGATGATGCTATTGACATTGCCGCTCAAGTAGGTCGTCATGTTCTGGAAAAGCACGGTGAAGAGTCCTATGCCGTAAAAACATACTCGTATCAATATATTGAAAATACCTATGCGATTACTAAGTATGCCTTACGTCATGTAAACACACCAAACTTTACCTTCCATGATACGCCGGCCAATGTGACCTCAACACCAGGTTTCCGTGATGCGGGTTTTGATAACTTTGGCCCCAGCTATGATGACTGGGGTTCCGCTGACACTCTTATGATTTGTGGTACCGATCCTTATGAAACCAAAACCGTTCTCTTTACTCAGCACATTATGCCAGGTATTGCTAACGGCATGAAGGTCATTGCTCTGAATCCTCGTGAGACAGCGGGTATTGCTTATATTAAGAAGATGGGTGGTTTACATTTAGATGTTTTTCCAGGTTCTGATACCTTGGTATTAGGTGCCATTATTCGTATTATTATGCAAAATGGCTGGCAGGACTCAGAGTGGATCAAAAACTGGGTAAATAATAAGTGGGAATCTAATTCTGGTTTCGGTCAGGGTACTCGTAATACACCTTGGCAGTGGCGTACCACTTGGGGTAAATTCCAAACCAAGGGTTATGAAGACTATAAGAAATGGAACCTTAAGCAAGCAGAGTATGATCCTAAATATGCGGCTAAGAAGGCTGGTATTGATGTTAAAAAAATCTATCAGGCCGCTGAATGGTTAGCTAAACCTGTTAATGGTAAGCGCCCTAAGACATCTATTGGTATTGAAAAGGGCTTTTATTGGTCAAATAATACTGGCAACACCAATGCTATTAGTACGTTGGCAACTGTTTGTGGTGCCGGTGGTCGTCCTGGTCAAGTGGTGGGTCGATTTGGTGGTCATCAACGTGGTGGTCAGGGTGGTGGTGGTTATCCACGTAATAAATCGGCTCAGAAAGTACCTGGACGTCGTCGTCAGGCGTTGGATACAGACAGATGGTTGTATTCAGGGCATACGCGTCTCGCACATGTAATTGGTACGACTTGGATTCAATCCATGACAGGTTCACAAGCATTAGCGTCTAAGTTTGAAGAATTAGTCGTTAAGAACCCCAATCAGGTTAAATCCAAAAACAAAGCAGATATTATTGCCACATTGAAAAACCGAGCAGATTCAGGCGGTATGGTGGTAATTGATCAAGATATTTATCTACGTGATCCCATTGGTGCTAAGTTTGCTGACATCATCTTCCCTGCTGCCACTTGGGGCGAAGAAGACTTTATGCGTGCTAATGGCGAGCGTCGTCTGCGTTTGTATCAGAAGTTTAATGATGCCCCAGGTGAAGCAAAACCCGATTGGAAGATCATTTCCATGTTGGCACATAAAATGGGCTATGATGGTTTTGATTGGAAAAATTCCAACGAAGTCGCTGAAGAAGCATCTCGCTTTAGTCGTAAGAGTCGTAAGGCGTTCCACATGGTTAAAGTGGCGGCGCAAATTGAAGGTAAAACCTTGCATCAAAAAATGCGTGAGTTTGGTACGGATGGTATTCAAGGTCCAGTCATGTATAACTATAAGACGGGTAAACTTTATGGTACCAAACGTCTGCATGATACTACGGTTGGAGAAAAACAATTTGCTGCCATGGGGCTTGAAAATGGTCCACAGAAAGAGAACCGTTATGGCAAGAAGATGACTCATTTCAATTCTCAAACCGGTAAAGTAAATCTACAGAAACACCCATGGAACTTATTTGGTGATTTATGGGGCTGGTTATCTCCTAAGAAAGATGAGCTGTGGATGAGCAATGGTCGTGTTAACGAAGTTTGGCAGTCTGGTTTTGATGATGTTGAGCGCCGTGAATACATTGCGCAACGCTGGCCTGGAAACTGGGTAGAAGTTAATCCAGAAGATGCCAAAAAACGTGGTATTGAATCAGGTGATGTTGTTATGATTCATTCTGATCGTGTGCCTGTTTTTAAAGATACTATTCTTGGTGTGCATGGCAAAGATTTCCAATTTTCTGAATTAATGAAAAATGGTCATATTGAACTGGTTAAAGCATCCATTTCTGGTGTTGCTATTGTTACTCCTACGACTAAGCAAGGAGTATTATATGGTAACTTCCTAGATATGAAAAACCCAGGAAACTCGTTAACAATTCGTGTTCCTGATAATATTTCAGGTAACTACAATTACAAGATGGGTGTTGCTAAAATCAAGAAAATCGGTGAGTCTGAGTTTAAGAAAGACTTCCGAGGCATGTCCTTCGCACCACGTAATATTACTTAATTATATGCTATAACATTGAGTCCTCCGGCTCAATGTAATTAAGTGATATTGTTAAACCCAAATATAGTTTACGCTGTATTTGGGTTTTTTTGTTTTAGTGCTATGCTGTATATCTCATCCGTTTTTTCTAAGTTAAGGACTATCAATGAAAGTTAAGTTATTATTGCTTATTGCTATGGTGTTACTAAGCGGTTGTTTTGAAAATAAAAATAAGAAAAAAATAGCACCACCAGGTGTTCTAGTAGAAAAAATTCACTATAAAGATATTGAGTCCTCAGTACAGTATGCCGGACATACAACCGCTGTTAATGATGTTTCTTTGCAAGCTCAGGTCAGTGGCTATTTGTTAGCAATACATTTTACTGAAGGTACAGATGTTGCGGTGGGTCAAGAGCTCTTTACCATTGATCCTGATTTGTATCTTGCAGGAGTGGCAGCAGCAGAAGGAACCTTAGCTAAAGCAGAAGCTGATCTGGTTCGTGCAGAAAAAGATTTAGTCAGATACCGAATATTACTTAAAGAAAAAAATATCAGTCGGCAGCAGTTTGATATCACTCAAAGTGAAGTGTTACAAAATAAAGCACAAGTAAAGTATGCCCAAGCAGGGGTTCAGGCTGCTCAATTGGATTTATCTCATACGCATATTTTATCACCGATTAATGGCCGTATAGGACAAATTTTAGTGAGTAAGGGGAATGTTATTGGTTCGCAGACAAAAAGTTTAGCAAGAATCGTTGAGTTGGATCCTATCTATGTCACCTTTAATGTGGCTGAGGCTGATTTGGTTGAGGTGAAACAACTAAAGCTTAAAGGTAAAGCAGATGCAAATACGCCGGGTAGTCATTTAAAAATTCGTTTGATCTTGCCGGATAAGTCAGAATATCAATATCAGGGCAAGTTGGACTTTGTTGATAATGCCATTGATGCTAAAACAGGTACCGTCATTGTTAGGGCTAAATTTGATAACCCGGATAAATTATTAGTCCCAGGTATGTATGTTAAAACAGTGATTGCCCGCTCAAAACAAAAATCTAAATTATTAGTACATGCTTCAGCGGTACAGGAAGATCAGGCTGGGCGTTTTGTTATGGTTGTTGATGCAGATAATAAGGTTGAAATGCGACGTATCTCTACTGGTAAACAAGTAGCGGGTTCTCTGGTGATCAAAGAGGGTTTGCAAGTAGGTGAACAAGTGGTGGTTGAAGGCATACAGAAAATACGCCCTGGTATGTTGGTGGCACCAAAAATAGCGGTCTTACCCGGAGATGAAAAGAGTCGCACGGGGAACGATGAAAATAAATTGCCTCATAATAAAAGGACGTAATAATGTTTAGTGCTTTTTTTATTACTCGTCCTAAATTTGCCTTTGTTATTTCTATTCTCATTTCTATTGCAGGCTTGATTGCGATTAATGCTCTGCCTATTGCTCTATATCCAGATTTAGCACCGCCTCAAGTAACAGTGAGTGCTAACTATCCCGGTGCAGATGCAGAAACCATTGCCGATACCGTAGCAGGTCCATTAGAGGCTAAGATTAATGGTGTTGAGCAGATGATTTATATGTCATCAAATAGTGCCAATGATGGCAGTTATAACCTCGCCGTGAGTTTTAATGTCGGCAGTGATGCGGATATGAACACAGTGAATGTGCAAAATCGGGTGGCTCAGGCATTAGCAAAACTTCCTGAAGAGGTAAAACGTCAGGGTGTTGTGACCACCAAACAATCAACCAATATGTTAATGGTGGTTAACCTCTTCTCACCGAAAAAAACCTATGATTCTCTATTCTTAAACAACTATGCCAATATTAATGTCACTGATGCTTTAGCAAGATTACCGGGGGTTGGCAAAGCCTCTATTTTAGGCGTACAAGATTATAGTATGCGTATCTGGCTTAATCCCGATCGCTTAAATAGCCTATCGTTATCCGTTGATGAAGTCATTAGTGCCATTCGAGATCAAAATATACAAGTGGCTCCCGGTCAGTTAGGAGCACAACCTAGCCCCAATAATACTCAATTTCAGTACAATTTAAGAACCAAAGGGCGACTGAGTAATCCGGATGAGTTTGCTAAAATTATTGTTCGTGTTGGTGATAATGGTTCTGTTGTTCATGTGGGAGATATTGCCCGTATTGAAATGGGATCGAGAAGTTATGATGCCTTTGGTTTATTGAATGGAGAAGCCAGTGTGGTATTGGCTATCTATCAATTACCCGATGCAAATGCTTTAGATGTGGCGGCACGAGTGCGTGCAGAAATGAAAAATTTAGCCAAGCGTTTTCCTGATGATGTAGCATATGCTATGCCCTATGACTCAACAGCCTTTATTGAAGCCTCGATTGATGAGGTTGTAACAACCCTGTTGGTAGCCATTCTGCTGGTTGTTTTAGTGGTGTTTCTTTTTATTCAGGACTGGCGCTCAACTCTTATCCCAACGATTGCCATTCCTGTGTCGCTTATCGGTACCTTTGCTGGGCTTTTAGTGATGGGATATTCCATTAATATGATCACCTTATTTGGTTTGATTCTGGCCATTGGTATTGTCGTGGATGATGCCATTATTGTGGTTGAAAATACCCAACGGCACATGGCTGATGGCTTATCTCCCGTTGACGCAACACGTAAAGCCATGAGTGAAATTTCTGGGGCTGTTATTGCCACCACCTTGGTCTTATTGGCAGTGTTTGTGCCCCTAGGGTTTGTACCCGGACTCACCGGTGAACTCTTTCGGCAATTCTCAGTGACTATTTCCCTTGCCGTCGCTATTTCATCAATTAATGCGTTGACCCTAAGTCCAGCCTTATGTGCCACCTTATTAAAAGAAGAGGGTGGTGAACTGGCAAAAACAGGTTTTTTTGGTTGGTTTAACCGAAATTTTGACCAAATGACCAATGGTTATACTCACATGGTCAGTGCTATTGTTCGGCGTGGCCTATTTTGGATGATATTATTTGCTCTATTTAGTGGTGCGACACTGTATTTATTTACGCAATTGCCCAGTGGTTTTGTACCAATGGAAGATCAAGGCTCATTTATGATTGATGTGCAATTACCGGATGGTGCATCACTGGGTCGTACGGTTGAGGTGGTTAAAGAAGTTGAACAAATACTTCGGCAACATCCTGCGGTTGCTGATGTGATTTCAGTGCCAGGCTATAGCATGTTAAATGGTGGTATCTCATCTAATGGTGCCTTGGTTATTACTGTTTTGAAAAACTGGTCAGAGCGGACAGAGCCTAATATGCATGAGGCTGCGGTAGTTCAGAGTATTAGACAAAAGCTTAATAGCATTGCCACAGCCAATGTGTTTCCTTTTAGAATGCCCCCCATTCCAGGCTTGGGTGCTTCAGGAGGCTTTGAATTTATGTTGCAATCGACTGCGGGCGATTCCCCGCTTAATATGGCATCTGTGCTGGGTGGTTTGGCTATTGCTGCGAACCAAGCGCCGGAGCTTAATTCTGTTTTCAGTACCTTTAAAGCCTCTGTACCACAGATTTATTTAGACATTGATCGAGAAAAAGCACAAATTTTAGGCGTGCCACTGACCAATATTTTTACCACATTAGGTGCTCTGACAGGTAAGTCTTATGTTAATGATTTTAATAAGTTTGGTAAAACATACCAAGTTGTTTTGCAAGCAGATGCTTCTTTTCGTGATCAAGAAGATGATATTTATAATATCAATATTAAAAATAGTCATGGTGATATGGTGCCATTAAGAACCCTATTAAAAACAGAATCCTTTATCGGCCCTGCTTTAATGACTCGCTACAATATGTTTCGAGCCATTAAAATTAATGGCTCAGAAGCACAAGGTTATAGCTCAGGGGATGCCATTAAGGCCATGCAGCGTGTTGCTGATGAAACCCTACCACCAGGTTATAGCTATGAGTGGACAGGGCAAGCCTACCAACAAATTCTTGCCGGTGATCAAATCGTCACCATCTTTGTTATGGCTCTGGTGTTTGTGTTTTTGTTCTTAGTGGCGCAATATGAAAGTTGGTCAATCCCTATTTCTGTTTTATTTTCAGTACCACTGGCTATTTTTGGGGCAGTGGTTGCACAATCAATTGCAGGACAACAAAATGATGTTTATATGCAAGTCGGTATTGTTTTGCTGATGGGCTTAGCCACTAAAAATGCCATTTTAATTGTTGAATTTGCCAAACAATTACGAGAAGAAGGTGAGTCTATTTTTGATGCGGCTATCACCTCTGCAAGGTTGCGTTTTAGAGCAGTCTTAATGACAGCATTCTCCTTTATTTTGGGGGTCATTCCTCTTGTCATTGCTGTGGGTGCAGGGGCAGGCAGTCGTCGTTCTCTGGGAACAGCAGTATTTGGCGGTATGGTGGCAGCGGCAATCTTGGTGCCTATTTTCGTGCCTATGTTTTTTAGTGTAATACAAAAGACAAGAGAAAAATTTAAAGGGCAGAGCCATCAATAAGACACAACAATAAGCAGTAGCAAAATTTGCTTGCACTTATTTACTATGAACTTGTTTCTGACCAGAGGGCAAGTGATTAAGTCCTTTGATGGAAATTCAATATAATTTATTTTTTCATGATGATCTGTCAACACTTTCTAGGACACTTAATTACACAATTTAAAGGGAGCATCCTGTGAAACCACATTAATGATGTCAATAGATTTATTTAGGTTGAAGGGCATGTACCAAAAATCTAAACCCTTGCCATTGCTTTTTATCTGACCGTTTTTATAGCGGATCACATAATTATTGGGTTCGTCTTTGTAGTCACTGAATAAATAATTAACGTGCATATTACACCTCTAATAAGGATAGGCTTGACCTTAACTTCATTTGAGCTTGCTAAAGTCTATTTAATAATAGCCACCGTTCCCGGTGATTTCACTCGGTACAACTTGGCCGGGCGATGAGGCCCGTCCCGACGTTGTTCGCCGGTTTCTTCAATTTGATCCAGTGCTAATGCCCATTTTCTAAAATTACGTTTATCCAGCTCTTCTTGAAGAATGATTTCATACACTCTCTGTAACTCCATTAGCGTAAATTCATCGGCTAAAAACTGAAAGCCAAGGGTTGAATAGTCCAGTTTGGCTACCAGCCTTTCATGTGCTGTGGTCACAATCTCAGCATGATCAAAGGCCAGTTTTGGTAACTCCTCCAGCCCAAACCAGCCGACCGCCTCTGCATCGGTTGCTGCGTATAAGCGCAATTTGTCAGAGGGGATCAAAGCATAGTAAGCCACGGTGATCACCCGTTCTCTGGGATCTCGGTCGGGTTTGCTATAGGTATACAATTGTTCAAGATAAATACCAGATAGTCCGGTTTCCTCTGCCAGTTCCCGACGGGCTGCAGACTCTAAATCTTCATCCATATTGATAAAACCACCGGGTAAAGCCCATCTTCCCCGATAGGGATCAAGTGCACGGCGGATCAAAAGCAATTTGAGTTGATTATCTCGAATTGTGAAGATAGTGATATCAACGGTCACTGCAGGATGTGGATATTCATACTGAAACATAATCGATGCCTTTATTCATATTGAATGGAATCTTAGTAAGTGTTTATATTACGCTTACCAAAATAGTGTAATGGTAGCACGCAGGTTTTCAGTACCTGTTTGGGGCGCCACCCCAGAGTGCGGGTTTGACTCCTGTTACCCGCTCCATTCATTTGTCTGTCTTTAGATCATGATTCATCATCAGAGATTTATAAATCAAGTTACTCTGATGATCCCTTGATTTCTGGCCCCCTTGATTTGAAACAAACTATTTTGAAGCATCAATTACTCGAACACTGTATTTAGGAATAATTTCATCAACTGTTAACAATTCCAACCCTTCTGATTGGGCTTGAGCTATCAACATCCTATCAAAAGGATCTTTGTGTATTTCTTTTAAAGATCCTGCTTGTTCCCCATGAAAAAGAGTTATCGGCAGTTTTGAAAAGCCTTCATCTTCAACCACACCATCAATATCATCTGGCGCCACTAAAAACCCCTTCTTTTTTTTAATGGCTATTTCCCATGAAGTGGCAGAGCTTACAAATATCTCATTCCTTGGGTTAGCCATTAATTGTCTAGCAGTTTGACCCAAAGAATCATCATCAGAAAGCCACCAGAGAAGAACGTGGGTATCAATAAGGATCTTCCTCATGAATTACCCTCAAATGCCTCAATAATATCAATGGGAGTTTGATCAAAATCTTTTGATATTTCAATTTTTCCCTTATAACGTCCTGGCTTTCTCTGTTGACTATTCACTTTATGAGGGATCAGATCAAGATAAGGTTTACCTGCCTTTGCTATAATGATTTTATCACCTGACCATGCTTTTTCAGCCAGTTGGGATAAACTCGACTTAGCTTCATGCATATTAATTTGAATTGTAGTCATATTATACTCGTTAGTTTAGCTAGACTTAGCTAAGTATAAAATATAAAAGCTATCGATTCAAGAAAGAAGTTAGAGAATCAAAGGGGTTAGAGCCACGTGATAAAAATCTTGAAGAATAGTTTTATGGAATCGTATCACAGATACTATTAGTCTGTGGTGAGCGAACTTTTGTTAATCCAACTTTGTATTTTATGATTTTTTCATTACTATTTAGCATAAGTGTTTCCTTTTATTTGATTAACGTTTGCACTTATATCAAAATCGGAAATACTCACTTTTGCAAGAAAAATATCAGATTAGGTCGGAACTAATACAGGGCCGACTAGCTAGACCTGTGCATACTGTTACTTGATTACCCATAAAGCTCCGCCATTTTAAGGAGCTTTCCATTCATTGGTGGTGTTCTCATTGCCACGCATAAAAACCGTGGCATCATATCTTTTAAATTAAAACGTCTATTAAATCGGTAGCAAAATTCAGCAAGGTATCGAGGTA
>WFNB01000100.1 GCA_015488755.1 Gammaproteobacteria bacterium
CAATTTCTGGGGTAATATTTTCGCGGTGATCACGCTCAGGTAAAACACCTTGCGTATCAAACATTAGGGCCAGAAGTAGCAGGAAGAAGAATACACTTCCCCCAAAAAAAATATTTCTGGCCATGGTTTTTGTGAACACTTCACTCATGGCAACTCTTCTCCTTATTATTTTATCTCTGGATAAACCATAATGCTTTTATTCATCTGACTTTGAAGTGTGCGTAAAACGAGTGCATATTAAAGTGAGAGCTTAAAACATCCACATAAAAATAGGATTCCAGATTAGCGGGGAGTATCTAATAATGGTATTAGTGTGTCAATGATTTTAATCAAGGATTAACGTGAGCTTGAAATAAATACTGATAAGCCCCTATATTGACCGCTTTGTCTACTTATAACCATTTGGATTATTGCTTTGCCAGCGCCAAGTGTCCTCAGCCATTTGTTGTAAATCATGTTCTGCTGTCCAACCAATTTCTTGGGCAGCAAAACTGGGGTCAGCAAAACAGGTAGCAATATCACCAGGGCGACGTGCTACAATTTGATAAGGGACTGTGTTGCCAGAAGCGTCTTCAATGGCTTTAACCATGTCTAAAACACTATAACCCTGACCGGTTCCCAGATTGTAAACAACTAAACCGGGTTTAGAAACTAACTTTTCTAAGGCTTTAATGTGTCCACGAGCCAAATCAACGACATGAATATAATCTCTAACCCCAGTACCGTCAGGTGTGTCGTAATCACCACCAAAGACAGAGAGTTTTTCTCGTTTGCCAATAGCGACCTGAGAAATATAAGGAATTAGATTATTGGGAATACCATTGGGATCTTCACCAATTAAGCCAGATTTATGAGCACCAACGGGATTAAAATAACGTAATAAGGCAATATTCCATTCTTTATCGGCCACGTAGAGATCGCCACTGATTTCTTCAATAATGAGTTTTGAACGACCATAGGGATTGGTGGCAGAAAGAGGGAAGTCCTCTGTGATCGGTACGCTATGAGGGTCACCATAAACGGTTGCTGAGGAGCTGAAGACAAAATTCTTAACCTTAAAATCACGCATAACTTTTAATAAAACCAGAGTACCTGTGAGATTTGTTTGATAATATTCAAGTGGCATTTCAACCGATTCACCCACGGCCTTAAGCCCGGCAAAATGAATAACAGCGTCAATTGCATGCTCTGAAAAAATAGTCTTTAAGGCCTGTTCATCCAAGACATCTTCTTGATAAAAAGTAACCGCTTTACCCGTAATGCTGGCCACTCGATTGAGTGATTCTTTGCTTGAGTTGCATAAGTTATCGACAACAATGACATCATAATGATTGTTTAATAATTCAACACAGGTATGGCTACCGATGTATCCTGCACCGCCGGTTACTAATATTTTCATAGCTAAAATTTGTCTACCTACTTTTTGTGGTTTAGTTGTGATTTAGGCTAATAGTTGACCTAAAATTTTTTCATAGATTAATGATAAATCATCAAGCTCCTTGATGCCAACGCATTCATTAACTTTGTGTATGGTGGCATTAAGTGGTCCTAATTCGATAACTTGTGCACCTGTCGGTGCAATAAAACGGCCATCAGAAGTACCTCCTGATGTTGATAACTGGCTATTTAGACCTGTGATTTCTTGAATACTTTGTTGGGCAGCATCTACTAATTCTCCCTGTGGTGTTAGAAAGGGTTCGCCGGATAAATTCCATTCAATAGTGTAGTTAAGTTTATGAGCGCAGAGAATATCATCTACTCGTTGAGTGATTTTTTCTTGATTGAGCTGAGTGGAAAAACGTAAATTAAAGATGACCTCAATATGACCTGGAATGACATTAGTGGCTCCTGTACCGGCATTAATATTCGATATCTGTAAGCTGGTGGGTGGGAAAAACTCATTGCCCTGATCCCATTCTACTGAAATTAATTCAGTTAAGGCGGGAGCTAATGAGTGAATAGGGTTTTCTGCTAAGTGGGGATACGCAACATGTCCCTGAATACCCTGTATTGTTAAACAAGCGCCCAGTGAACCTCGGCGACCATTTTTAATGGTATCGCCTAACTGCTTCGTACAAGAAGGTTCGCCAACCAAACACATATCAATGTGTTCACCCTGTTGGCTTAGATGTTCAACAACCTTAATAGTTCCGTTAGTCGCAGGGCCTTCTTCATCACTGGTGATCAAAAAAGCAATACTGCCTCGGTGATCGGGGTGTTGTTTTATAAAACGTTCGCATGCAGTAACCATGGCAGCTAAGCTGCCCTTCATGTCGGCTGTTCCTCGGCCATAGAGCATATTATCAATAATAGTGGCTTTAAAAGGAGGCGTATGCCAGTTTTCTTCAGAGCCGCTGGGCACCACATCGGTATGACCTGCAAAAACAAATAAAGGCTTTTGTGTACCATGTCGTGCCCAAAGATTATCCACATCACCAAAGCGTAAGCGTTCAATACTAAAGCCTAGTGCTTCAAGACGCTTAATCATTAATTCTTGACAGCCTTTATCTTCGGGTGTCACCGAATCAATATTAATGAGATCCTGAGCAAGTGTTATCGTTGGACTAAGAGAGGTCATATCGGTACTGCCTTAAAAGATAAATTTAAAAAGTGAGTTGTGAGTATGCTTTATTACTAAAGCCGACACATATTTTCCCATTATAAACCAATAATGGACGTTTAATGATAGAGGTATTCGCCAACATAATGCTTATGGCTTTTTCTTGATCAATGTCGGTTTTGTTCTCATCAGGCAGTTTACGCCAAGTCATACTTCTTTTATTTAGTAATGCTTCCCACGGGGTGAGTTTAAGCCATTGTTCAATAGTTTGTTGCTCTAAGCCATCTTTTTTGAAATTGTGAAACTGATAGTCAATATTATTACCGTTAAGCCAATGACGAGCTTTTCGCACGGTATCACAATTAGGAATGCCGTATAAGATGATCATCCTTAACTCCATAATTATTTAAGATTATTTTTTTCTAAATACAAAAAGCCTGCACTAGGCAGGCTTTTTAATAATAATTTAATCACAAAGAGCAATACTTTTTGCTACTTAAATATTTCTTAATAGCTCATTAATACCGACTTTACCCAATGTTTTGGCATCAACCTGCTTAACAATCACTGCGCAATAAAGGCTGTATTTGCCATCATCAGAAGGTAAATTACCAGAGACAACAACAGAACCTTTGGGGATGCGACCATAACTGATTTCACCGGTCATACGATTGTAAATACGGGTGCTTTGACCAATATAGACGCCCATAGAAATTACCGAGCCTTCTTCTACAATCACACCTTCAACCACTTCAGAGCGGGCACCAATAAAACAATTATCTTCAATAATGGTTGGACCTGCCTGTAATGGCTCTAATACGCCACCAATACCAACGCCACCAGAGAGATGGACATTTTTACCAATCTGCGCGCAAGAACCGACCGTTGCCCAAGTATCAACCATCGTGCCGCTATCGACATAGGCACCAATATTACAATAAGAGGGCATTAATACGACTCCTGGGGCAATATAGACGCCTTTTCTAGCCATGGCAGGAGGTACGACCCGAATTCCAGCTTCTTGGAAATCTCTGGAATTATAGTCCTGAAATTTAGACTCAACCTTGTCGTAATAATTGGTTGAGTCACCTTTCATTAAATGGTTATCCTGAATACGAAATGACAGTAATACGGCTTTTTTCAGCCATTGATTCACAATCCAGTCGTCATTTATTTTTTCAGCGACTCTAAGACGACCGCTATCAAGCATCTGGATGACTTCCATAACAGCTTCTTTTACTTGAGCATCGACTGTTGTTGGTGTGATTTCTGCCCGATTTTCAAAGGCGTCTTCGATAATTTTTTGCATATCGCTCATTAATTATTCCTTATAGTACTTAAGATAGGTACGGATACGTTGCGCTGCTTCTACACATTCCTCAATAGGAGCGACTAACGCAATTCTTGCAAAGCCACTGCCGGGATTGGAATGGCCTGTTTTTCTGGACAGATAACTGCCGGGTAATACAGTAATATGTTGTTCTTCAAATAATTTTTTAGTAAATTTTTCATCGTCACCACAGGGTAACTTAAGCCATATATAAAAGGATGCTGGTGGCGCATAGATATCAATAACAGGGCTTAAAATATCCACAAATGCTTGGTATTTTTCTCGATAAGTAGCACGATTTTTCTTCACGTGCTCTTCATCATTCCAACAGGCAATACTGGCTTGCTGAGTAATAATTGGCATGGCTGAGCCGTGATAGGTACGATAGAGCAAAAACTTCTGAATCAGTCGGGCATCACCGGCAACATAACCTGAGCGAAGTCCCGGTACATTCGAGCGTTTGGATAGACTATTAAAAACCACCAGATTTTTAAAGTCACTTAAGCCAAGCTCTTTGGCGGCTTCAAGTAAACCAATGGGAGGGTGCTCTTCATCCTGATAGAGCTCAGAATAACATTCATCGGAGGCAATAATGAAATCGTATTCTAAGGCTGTTTTTATGAGCTGTTTTAAGGTGTATTTATCAACCAGTTCTCCAGATGGATTGCTTGGTGAGCATATATAGAGTAGTTGGCAATATTTCCAGATATTTTTAGGAATGCTATCAAAATCGGGTGTGTAGTGGGTTCGCTCACAGGAATTGACAAAATAGGGGGTAGCACCTGCTAAAATAGCAGCGCCTTCATATATTTGATAAAACGGGTTAGGCATGATCACCAAAGGATCTTTTTCTTTGGTATTTACGATTGTTTGAGCAAAAGCAAATAAGGCTTCACGAGTGCCATTGACCGGTAATACCTGTGTTTCGGGATCTAGCTGAGTGTCATCAAGATGATAACGTTTGGTGATCCAATTGGTAATGGCTCTGCGTAACTCAATACTCCCTTTAGTCGTAGGGTATTTGCTTAGGCCATCAAGGTTCTGGGCAATGACTTGGGCAACAAATGCCGGTGGCGTATGTTTTGGTTCACCAATAGAAAGTGAGATATGGCTGAGCTTACCATTGGGGTTAATGCCCTGTTTTAATGCACTCAGTCGTTCAAAAGGATACGGTTTCAAATGCTCTAATAATGGATTCATGTAAATGCTCTTGCAGTGCTCGTTGCTTAAGTTGCCAATTACAAGCAGTTGTAAAAATCAGATCGGTGCATTATAAAAGAATTATGACTCCGGCATCAAATAATCTTTGCTATTTTGATTTATGTCAATACAATAATCGGATGATAAATCACTCAAATTTTATTTGTTTACACCATGGTAGCTTGATTGTGCAGGATTTGGAGCAAGCCATTTATTTTTATTGTCAGGTTATTGGTCTTGAACAGGATCGACAACGCCCTGATATGGGTTTTTCAGGTGTTTGGCTGAATATTGGTGCACAGCAAATTCACTTATTAGCTCTGCCTGCCACCGAACAGGCCATTAAGCAACCCGAACATGCAGGTCGGGATCGGCATTTGGCGATTCATGTCAGAGAGCTTGACACAATTAAAGAAAAACTGATGGCCAATAATATTCGCTTTACTATGAGTCGCTCTGGCCGCAAGGCACTGTTCTGTCGTGATCCAGATGGTAATGGTTTGGAATTTATTGCCATAGGCTAATGACTACTTAGCTTAGCTGAACCTGTGGTAAAATGCTTTCTCTAGGTGTAATGCACGCCATCTGTGATATAAAAAACAAATAAGGAACCTTATGAAACAATTTAGATTATTTATAATAGTACTATCTACGGCCTTGTTAGTAGCCTGTGGTGGTGGCGGTGCGACGGTTGAAAACACCACAACCAATACGACAATGGGGCAAGAATTAATGGATTTGGATGCCAGCTATAAAAAAGGTCTATTAACAGAAAAAGAATACCAAAGAGCTAAGAAAAATATTATGAACCGCTATGATTAAGTGATTGAAAACAAAAAGGTTGAATGAATTATGAAAGGTATTATTTTTTCAGTGCTTGTTGTTTCGTTTATCTTGTCTGGCTGTGCTTCGGATGTGGAGACTTTTCAGTCTACTAGCACATTAGGGGAACAATTGGATGATCTACATAAGGCTTATGAGTCTCATGCGATTAACCAAAGTGAATATGAAACGGCCAAAGAAATATTAATGGAGCACTATAAGTAATACGGTCTATTTAAATGCCAAAGTAAACTTAATGGCTTTTAAATAATCGGCTTCCTGTTGTAAATCAACTAAGGTTAATGGGTGTTTATCAAAGAATTTATGCGGAAATTGCAGGGTGATTTTTTGCTCTTTTGCCGTGGCTTTGATGGTAGGTAGGGCATTTTTGCTTCTATCTCTATGCAGTAAAATACTCAGGCGCAAGAGCACCGCTAAATAACTTAATGCCTGATTACAGTCTTTAGACAGTGTCTTAAAACTCTGTTTGGGGAACTTTCTTCTTTGAGCTGCAATCAGCAATGCCAAACGATGTTGTTCCCGGCGGGAAAAACCAGGCAAGTCAGAGTTTTCTAAAATATAGGCACCGTGCTTGTGATATTGGCTATGTGCAATGGATAAACCGATTTCATGCAAGAGTGCAACCCATTGCAAGGTTTGCGTGCTGGAAAATTGCTCTACCGGCCATTGTTTATGTACTTGTTGATAGAGGTTTAGCAGAGTTTTTTCAACCTCATGAGCCTGTTGTGTATCGACATGATATTGCTTAAGTAGATGATTAATAGTTCTTTGACGGACATCTTCGTGGCTTAATCGGCCTTGTAAATCATAAATAACACCTTCTCTAAGGGCACTATCAGAAACATTCATTGAAGCTATTTTTAAGACTTTAAAGGCACCATACAATACGGCGACGCCACCGCAAAATATAGCCTGACGTTCTGTGTTTAGACCCTCTAGTTCTAGTTTGCTGATATGTTTTTGCTTGATCATCTCTTTTATCAGCCATTTAAGACCTTTTGAGGTGATACCGAGAAATGGCTCTGTTGTTTCTTTGCTGATGTGATGAGCACGCAATACCTTACCAATGGCTTTGATGGTACCAGATGCGCCAGTCGCATAAGTCCAACCTACATTGCGATAGGTGTTTTTGATGGTTTGTAGCTCTAAGCGTGAATACAGCTCGGCAATTTTAAAATTTGTATCGCTCAGTTTGCCATCAGAGAATGCCTTGAGTGTCATACTAACACAACCCATGTGCAGACTTTCGGTATAGCTGGGGCTAAACCCTTGGCCGATAATAAATTCGGTACTACCGCCACCGATATCAATAACCAACCGGTTTTCAGTATTTTCTGATTGACTATGAGCAACACCAAGATAAATAAGTCGAGCTTCCTCTCGTCCGGCAATGACTTCTATTGAATGTTTAAGAGATACTTCAGCTAGAGTAATAAACTGAGCGCCATTTTTTGCTTTGCGTAAGGTGTTGGTGCCAACAATGCGAATATTTTGATCAGGAATATTTTTCAGACGTTGACCAAAGCGAGCCAAACAGTCCAAGCCTTTTTGTTGTGCCTCTTTGGATAATTCTCCTTTATCATTTAGACCCGATGCCAGCCGTACCATTTCCTTCATGCGATCAATGATCAATAATTGATCGTTTTTAAGCTCAGCAACAATTAAATGAAAACTATTGGAACCTAAATCAATGGCAGCAAAAATTTCTTTTGCTTGATCGGTATTATATTTATTAGGGTAAGTTTTGTCAGAGTGGGTCTTATCAAAAGGATTGTATTCTATCAAAATTGTAGCGCTCTACTTAAATTATTGTTGTGGCTTATTCTGGATTTTATTATGGCTTATTTTAGCATGATTTATATTTCTTTTGTTGTCATTAATATGCTTTATTCTAGCAGAGTGACCCGAACTTTGTAGCTGCCGTTAAGTTCCGAACGTCGTTTAGTTGAGTATAAAGTACCATTGCCAGAAGTACGGCTTTTCTGTGATAGACCTCCTAAATAAATCCATTGTCCTAAGCGACCACTGACCATGGTATCAACAGAGCGGCTATTAATGTGTCCGGGATATTGACGGTTAAGTGATTGATTCTGAGGGCGTATTTTCAGAGTAACGATGTCATTGTTAATGCTTGGTAATACTTCAAAGCCAGAACTTACATCTACCATATCCATAGTAATATGCCTTTTGGAAGGATGATAGGGATAATTGTTGGGGTAATTAGAGGTGTAATAGGGGACAGATTGCCCTGTTTTAATAAAAGCCCAATGACCTTCTAATGTGGTTACGGTAAAATTTTCAGGTGCATTTAAGGCGCGTCGTTTACGAGTGTGTGTGGTGGTTATTACTGAGCCATTTTTATCATAGCGGATGGTGGTGCCTGAGTGATCCCCTTTGGGATTGTTATTACTGATTATGGTGCCATTGGCTGTTTTAATCTGACCTTCAATACCATTATATTGGTCTTGAGAATCTCCGTCTAAGGTACTGGCCACTTCAATCATAAGATTGCGTAATGGCTGGTCTATTTTTTTTAATAATTGTTCAATATCAGCCAATATGGCAGCAGATGCTTTGACTATTAAGGTATTATCAGTGGCGCTAAATATTGCTTGGTTGGCATATAAGGGGGCAATGCGTGCTTTTAATGTGGCAGCGTGTTGCTGGGTTTGAAAAACTTTAATATTGCTTTGTGCCAAAGCACTGGATGGCATTATAAGAGCAAAAAATAATGCAATAATGAGTATTAATATACGTTGTGACATTATCTGATTAATTAGGGGGATTTTTAACATAATCGTATCACCTATTTGTCACTTACTTATGTACTTGCTCGGTTATTTATGATTATTCTCTGAGTGTAAGAATTTGTCAATTATATTTGTTTTGCTTTGCGACTGAGTTGATAAATAAGATCAAGCGCCTCCCTTGGTGATAGCTGATCGGGATCAATGCGACCTAATATCTGTTCAAGCTCACTATGAATTGGCTTGTGTTCTACAAGCTTCTTATTGGTCTTTTTGGGGGAGAGTATCAGTTTATCTGCTTCTAAAGAAAGCAATTTTTCTTTCGCTAATTGAATAACGCTTTTGGGAACACCGGCTAGGGCAGCCACTTGTATACCATAACTTTGGGAAGCACAGCCCTCTTTTATTTGATGAAGAAAGACAATTTTCTCACCATGTTCCATAGCACCTAAATGAATATTATGAATGCTATCGAAGGTATTTTCTAACTGTGTCAATTCAAAATAATGGGTTGCAAATAAGGTGAAAGACTGTTTTTTCTGGGCCAGATAATGAGCTGATGCATAAGCGAGGGAGAGACCATCATAGGTACTGGTACCACGGCCAATTTCATCCATCAAAACGAGACTTTCTGCGGTTGCATTGTGCAAAATATTAGCGGTTTCCGTCATTTCAACCATAAACGTTGAGCGCCCTCCAGCCAGATCATCAGAAGCCCCAATACGGGTAAAAATTCGGTCAATAGAGCCAAACTGGGCCTGTTGTGCAGGCACATAACTGCCAATATGTGCCATTAACGTTAATAAGGCTGTTTGACGCATATAGGTGGATTTACCCCCCATATTTGGGCCAGTGATCAGTAACATACGTCGTGAGTGATTGAGAGAGACATCATTGGCAACAAAGGGATCATCCTGAATGTGTTCGACTACAGGGTGGCGACCCTGTTTAATTTCAATGCAGGGTGTTTGGCTAAATTCAGGCTGACACCATTGTAAGGTAAATGCCCGTTCAGCAAAATTAGTCAATACATCTAAGGTGCATAATGCTTGAGCGCTGGCTTGTAATTTTTTTAAATGGGGGCTGAAGTGATCAAATAAGGCCTCATAAAGCATTTTCTCTCTGCTAAGTGCTTGTTCATTGGCACTGAGAACTTTGTCTTCAAACTCTTTTAATTCGGGGGTGATATAACGTTCGTTGGTTTTTAAGGTCTGTCTGCGCTGATAATTATCGGGTACTAGATGTGACTGGGCACGACTGACCTCGATAAAATAGCCATGTACTCGATTATAATTCACCTTTAATGTGGCAATGCCACTGCGTTCTTTTTCACGATTCTCTAAATTGACTAAAAACTGATGGGCATTTTTTTGAATGTCTCGTAACTCATCCAACTGTGGATCATAGCCAGATAAAATAACCCCGCCATCACGAATTAATATGGGGGGATTTTCTTTAATGGCTTTGTTGAGTAAGTCATGTAACTCAGGAAAAACAGCAATCTGTTGGCCTAATTGTTTCACTAAGGGATCATCAATAGAAACTAATTCACTTTGTAATAAGGGGTAGACACCAAGAGAAATTTTCAGGCGCTCAAAATCTCTGGGTCGTGCGCTTTTTAGAGCTACACGAGTTAAAACACGTTCAATATCACCAATTTGTTTGAGTAAGGGCTGAATGTTTTCATAATGGTTATCCTGTGTTAATTGCTCAATGGCTTGATAGCGTTCGCACAATTGAGTTTGATTGCGCAATGGCCGATTGAGCCAACGTCTGAGCAAACGAGTGCCCATTGCTGTAGAACAGTGATCCATAACAGCCATTAGGCTATGTTTATGATTACCATTAAGCGCATAATCAATTTCCAAATTACGCCGACTAACTGTATCTAAAATAATAGCACTGTCATGTTGTTCCACTTTTAGACTATGAATGTGGGGCAGGGTAGCACGTTGAGTATTATGGACATAGTGTAATAAACTGCCAGCAGCACATAAGGCAATAGGGTAATGTTCACAACCAAAACCACTTAAATCCTGAGTGCCAAATTGTTGCTTTAAAGAATCTCTAGCACTTTGTTCATCAAACCACCATGATGCTTGTTCAGTAAATGCCGTGCCTTTATCGAGCTGTGTCTGCAGTATTTTTTTTATGGGGGAGTGTTCTTCTAATAATAATTCAGAAGGCTGATGACGTTCCAGTTCAGATTGTAAGGCTTCTAAACTATGCAATTCACTAATGGTAAATCGACCGCTACTGAGATCCAGTACGGCTAGGCCAAATAATTGTTCTGTTTGTGAAGCTTTATGAGTGTTTGAGTCAGTAATAAAAATGGCTGCTAATAGGTTGTCTTTTCGGTCTTCGAGCAAACTATCCTCTGTTAGTGTACCAGGTGTAATAATGCGCACCACCTTCCTTTCAACAGGCCCTTTGGAAGTTGCAGGATCGCCAATTTGTTCACAAATAGCGACCGATTGATTTTGTTTAACCAGTTTGATCAGATAATTGTCAACCGCATGGTAGGGCAAACCTGCCATAGGAATTGGCTCACCATTAGAGCGACCTCTTGCGGTTAAAGACAGGTCTAATAATTCAGAGGCTTTTTTAGCATCCTCAAAAAATAATTCATAAAAATCCCCCATACGGTAAAAGACCAGCATATCGGGAAACTCAGCCTTTATCTTTAAATATTGCTGCATCATAGGTGTATGAGTGCTTTTTAAGTTTTTATTTGTATTGTTTTTCATGTCTAAAGTTAAGTCTTGCTGCTACATTGTTAATTGATAATGGCTTGAAAAATTTATTTATTAAGATGTTACTGTTTTTGTTTCGCCTATTACGTATAGGAGTAGAATTTAGAACTATGCTAATATGCGCGCTAAAATACGACAAGATATTAGCAATTACTCAGTAAAGCTCTTTTTTTAGAATAGAATGGTTGCTATTTTTGAGTCATAAAAAATTATTAATAATCACTGTGTATAACAAAATCTACCGCTTACACTATTAAGGTTATTATATGAAACCCATACAATTAATTGTGCTTTTGTGCACATTTGGGGCTACGCTTACGCCCATTATAACGAATGCAAAAAATACCGTACATATTACTATGACAGATGGTCATATTTTTTCTGGGGAGCTAATTTCTAAATCTCTGCTTGTTAAAGATAAAACCGGCCATACTCAGACTATTACCTACCTACCGGTATCTATCGAACATAAAAAAATGAATAGAATATGGGGAGGGTAAGTTTTTCAAAATAAAGTCCTTTTAGTTTGCAATTCTTATTACAGGTAAAATAAATACAATTGATCAACAATAATAATGTTTTGTTTAATTTGACTAAGAACATAGGCTTTATCGTATTGTTTTTTTAAGTCATAATAAGCCCTTTAGTGCAATTAACTTTAGGGAAACTCGTCATCCATGCCTTTCATTCGCTTTAAATCTACCCACTCTTTATCAGTTGTATGCTTTGCTATTCTATTTTTTTGTACGGTGCCTGTCGTCGCTGATGTTCTGACTATGTCAGATGGCTCAGTATTAATGGGGCAAGTGCTCAGTCAGGAAAAAAATACCCTGAAATTTAAAACCGCTTATGCGGGCACCATTAAAATAAAATGGGATCAGGTCAAGCACCTTAAAACAGACACACCTATTAAGGTAATGCTAGCGGATGAGAAACTAATTGCCGCCACTTCTATTCACAATACTGCTGGTATGAGTGAACTCAAAGAATACCATAATCAATTAGCATCGGTTAAAACAGATACGATTGCCTATATTAATCCAGAACCTTGGCGTTTAAATAAAGGCTATAAAATGTCAGGTCGGGCAAACCTGTCATTAAAATCTCAATATGGCAATACAGAAAAAGATGAATTTGACCTAGATGCTCGTCTAGAGTTACGCAGTATACAGGATCGCTATATTTTTAATGCTAATTTAGAAAATGATAACTCTAAGGGGAATACCACCGCAGATAACTGGCTCTTTTCAGGAAAATATGACTATTTTGTGAGTAAAAAACGCTATTATGGTTTTGGTCTGTCTTTTGAACGTGATAAATTTACCGATCTGAATTTACGCACCACATTAAATCCTTATGTGGGGCATCAATTTTATGAAAGTAAGGCGCTTAATTTAAAAGCTGAAGTGGGTTTAGCTAAGGTTTATGATGACTATATTCAAGCAGATGATAGCGATTATATGGCCTTGAATTGGCATGTCAGTTATGATCAGTATTTGTTTAATGAATTGACTCAGTTTTATCATAAGCATGAGGGGAGCTATGGTCTTGAAAAGTCAGATAAATTAACATTTGATTCATGGACAGGATTACGCTTTCCCTTGCAATTTGGCATCGTAGCCAGCACTGAAATTCAGTGGGAATATGATAGTCAACCACAATCTTCACTGCATAAAAGTGATACAACTTACCGTTTAAAAATTGGTTATCAATGGTAAACATTAACAATGCTTATTGTTTTAGGATAAAAATTTGATTTGGAGTACATTCTATTAATTCAAAAATTTTATTGTGTCATGAATGTGATTTACTTATTCGCAACCAATTGATAGAAGAAGGAAGTAAGATAGAATGCCCACGTTGTGGGCATGTCTTGTATCGGCAAAAACATAATACCATCCACAAGAGTCTTGCTTTTACCATTACCGCACTGATTCTTTTTTTCCCTGCGGTTACAGAATCGATTATGTCGATTAATATGGGTAGCAATTCCCAATACCAGAGTATCATAGAAGGTGCTAATATTTTATTGTTAGAAGACTATTATCTGGTTGCGATTCTCACATTTATGTGCAGTGTATTAGTGCCATTATTTCGCCTTATGATCTTATTTTATCTTACCTTTAGCTTATCTCTTGGCTTGTTTCACAGCAGCTTCTTTTGGTCATTTCGCCTGTATCACTACGTTGAAGAATGGGGCATGTTGGATGTTTATATGCTCGGCATTATTGTTTCGGTGGTAAAACTTTCGTCAATGGCAGAAATTCATCCGGGTCTTGGTTTATGGGCTTATGCTGGCTTATTATTAAGCTCTATCTTAGCCACTCATACCTTAAACTCCCATGAAGTCTGGCAGTTATTACGGCATAAAAAACAGCAACAAACAGTTAATCGAGGAATTTGTTAGTGGCTAAGTCGTTATCTCATTGCCCTATTGCTGACAATCAAAGTGGTAAAAATGCCGGTTTGGTTTTATGTACAGAATGCCATAGTATCTACCGTTTTGTCGCCAATGTTGATATGCAGTGTACTTGCTGTGGTGCTGAGTTACACCAAAGAAAACCTAATAGTTTGCAACGTACTTGGGCTTTATTAATCACCTCAATTATCTTATTCATTCCAGCAAATACGCTGACGATTATGAATGTTGCTTATTTTGGTAATGATGATCCTTCTACTATTATGGGAGGCGTTATCCTACTACTACAAATGGGATCATACCCTGTGGCTCTGGTTGTTTTTACGGCCAGTGTGTTGGTACCGGTATTTAAAATGCTAGGTATTGCCATGATCTTGCTGTCGCTAAAATACAAGGTCAATCTTACTGATAAACAACGTATTCGAATGTTTCGTTTTATAGAATTTATCGGACGTTGGTCGATGTTGGATATTTTTGTTATTTCAATCTTAGCCGCGCTGGTGAATATTAAAGGTGTCGCCGTGATTAGCGCAGGTATTGCTGCCACCGCTTTTGGTGGTGTTGTTGTTTTGACTATGTTGGCAGCCAATAATTTTGATACCCGTTTGCTATGGGACTATAAATAGAAAATGATATTAACCCTTTGCTATAAAGTATTTTTTTATGAATGAAAATGACGCCTCTTTTTATACGGAGCATTTTGAAAAACCTATTATCAATAAGAAAAAGGGCTTTTCTCCGATATGGATTTTACCTATTGTTGCCCTATTACTGGGTGTGGGGCTGATCCTAAAAAGCTATTTGGATGCCGGTATTATGATCACCTTGCAAGCGCCTACGGCTGAGGGGATTGAGGTCGGTAAAACCAAGGTGTTGTATAAGGGGATAACCACAGGAGTGGTTAAAGATCGTACTGTTACGGATGATCTACAAAGTGTTATTTTGCATATCGAAATGGATAAAAGAACGGAGCCCTTCTTAAACACCAATAGTAAATTTTGGATAGTGGAACCCCGTATTTCTTTGTCTGGTATCTCTGGTCTGGATACCTTAATTGGTGGACGTTATATTGGTATGGATACCATAGGTAAGGGGGAGCCTAAGAGAGATTTTGTCGCCCTTGATGTACCGCCGCCGCCTTCTAGTGATACACCAGGCTTACACATTAAATTACGCCTTAATCGTCTGGCGTCGGTGGATCGGGGGACGATTATCTATTATAAACAGATCCCTGTTGGTGAAGTGACTAATTATACTTTGGCAGAGCATGATACAGAAATCCATGCTTGGGTATTAATTAAGCCGGAGTATGCTCATTTAGTAAAAGAAAATTCTCATTTTTATAATGCCAGTGGGATAAAAATAGATGCCAGTTTGTCTGGTATAAAAATTCAAACAGAGTCTCTGGTTTCATTACTTGCCAGTGGCATTGCTTTTTATACACCAAGCACTACGGAGACTCAAAAAGCTGCTAAACATGGTGATTTTTATTTCCTTTATGATGATTTTGAAAGTGCTCAAGTGGGTATTCCCATTGTGTTACGTTTTAAAAATACAGAATCGCTACGAGAAAATGATACTGAGATTAAGTTTCAGGGACGTAAAATTGGTCGTTTAGGGCAGTTTACTTATGATAAAGAGAAAAATGAAATTATTTCATTAGCAATGATTGATCCACTATTAGAAAATGCCTTAAAGGAAAACACCCAGTTTTGGATTGTAAAACCCAGTGTGGATTTGTTAAAAATATCCGGTTTGGATGCGTTATTAAGTGGTAATTATATTCAGATGAGACCGACAATCAAAGGCAAGGCCAAACGGGAGTTTTTAGTTTCTGGAAGTAAACCCGTCTTATCAGAAAGTGCTCCGGGTTTGCATATTTATATGCAAGCCGATGTCTTAGGTTCTATTGCTAAGGAATCCCCCATCTATTATAAAAATATTCAAGTCGGTCGAATTGAAGGCTTTCGGCTAACCAAAGATGCCAAAAAAGTACATTTAAAAGCCTTTATTGAACCTGAATATGCTCATTTAGTAAAAAAGAATACCCGTTTTTATAATGTCAGTGGCCTAAATATAAAAGGTGGTCTATCAGGCATTCATGTTAAAATCGAATCTTTAGTGAGTTTGCTTAAAGGTGGGGTGGCCTTTTATACGCCAGAACATGAAGCTAGTATTGAAGCGAATGTTGAAGCAAGTAAAAATGGCCAAGTGTTTACACTCTATAAAAATTTTGATGATGCCAAAGCTGGGCTTGAAGTGTCTTTGATGTTTGATTCTGCAATAGGACTTTCAGAAGGTAATACAAAAATCATCTACCAAGGTATTGTCCTTGGCGTGATCAAAAAAATAGTGCCTGATAAATCGCATGGTACTGTGAGTGCAACGGCCATCCTTGATCCTATAGCCAAAACAGCCTTGGTTGAGGATACACAATTTTGGCTGGTAAAGCCTAAAATATCCATTACTGAAATTAAAAACATTGAAACTCTTTTTTCTGGTGAATACATTACCTTAAGATTAGGTAATAGCCAGAAGAAGAGCACTGTTTTTAAGGTTGCTCAGACTCAGCCACCGCTGAATAGTGATGCTCCGGGTTTGCATTTAAAACTAAAAAGTAGTGAGCTGGGTGCAATTAGTATTGGTTCACCCGTTATGTATAATCGTATTAAAATTGGTGATGTGCAAGATTATGAGTTGGCAGAAAATAGAGAGGGTATTAATATCCTTATTCATATTTGGCCACAATATATTGATATGGTAACGCAACATTCTCGTTTTTATAATGCCACTGGTATTCATATTGATGCCAGTTTGGCGGGGATAGAAATTCACACAGGTTCGATTGAAAGCATTATGAAAGGTGGTATTGCCTTATATAATGAACCCATAGCTAAAACTAAACAAGATCAGCACGACAAGAAGAAAAAATATAAGAAAAAACACAAAAAAATAGCTAATGGCCGTATTTTTAATTTATTTAACGATCTTAAGGCGGCAAAAATGAATGCTTTTTATGTAACGGTTCAATTTTCGGACATTAAAGGCTTGGTTGTTGGTAGTGCTGTGCAATATAAAGGTGTAAAAGTTGGTGAGGTACAAACTATCAACTTATCCCATGAGCTACCCAATTCGATACAGGTGCTCCTAGAATTAGACTCTTCTCTAAAAAATGTTTTGGGCAAACACTCTCGCTTTTGGATCACAACCGCACAATTAGGCTTAACTCGAACAGAAAATCTAGATACCCTAATTAAAGGCAGTTATATCAGTATTGATGCAGTTAAAGGAAAATTAGCTCATACCTTTATCGGTTTAGAAGACCAACCGCTTATTGATCATTCGCTACATGGTTTTACGGTACACTTAAATGCCTCACGCTTAAGTTCAGTTAAAGTGGGTGATCCCGTATACTACCGTCAGGTAAAAGTAGGTACAGTAGTGGGTTATGAACTCGCAGATACTGCGGATCAAATTTTAATACATCTAAGTATTAGAAATCGTTTTAGATCATTGATACGGGAAAATACACAATTCTGGCATGCCAGTGGGGTTCGTGTTGATCTTAATCTGTTTGGCAAGTCAACCATTCGAACAGAATCAATGGAAGCAATTCTGTCGGGCGGTATTGCTTTTGCTACCCCAGATAATGAGCGTATGGGGAAACAACTCAAAGCAGGTAGCTTTTTTGTTTTGCATGATGAACCTCAAGAGCAATGGTTGCACTGGAATCCAATTATCCAGCTGGAACAAGAAACCCAACAGGACTGAGTAGACTAATAGATGAAATATCAATATATTATTATTGCATTACTAGGTGTTATGTTGAGTATCCTTGTGGAATCAGCAGGTATTTTTCAATTTATTGAAATGCAGGCTTTGGATACTCGTTATGAGTTGCGTAGTCAAATTTTTCGTACTCAAGAGCAGTCAGAGCAAATTGTTATTATTGGTATTGATGATGCGTCTATTGCCCAAATTAAAGAACCGTTTATTTTATGGGATACCTTTTTTGCTGAAATTATAGAAAAATTAGCTGAGCATCAGGCAAAAATTATTGGTTTGGATTTTATTTGGGCTAAGCAAATTGATGACTTTGTAACACGCTCTAATAAAGACAGAAATGCGCTTAGGCGAGCTCTACTAAAAGCAAAAAACAAATATCATAGTAAAATTGTTATTGGTGTTGGGGCGACAACACGGCAAAAAACAGGGTCTGAGATTTTGGAGACAGATACCTCATTACAGATGAAAAAATTTGGTTTCTTTCTAAAAAGAAATGATTTTGGTGTTGTCAATACCTTGCCTGACTCTGATAATTATATTCGTCGGGTCAAACCCCTTTATCAGTCCGACACAGCGGATGGAAAAAATTTACCCAGTTTTTCTAATTTAATTGCTACTTATTATAATAATACGGAGCCATTAAATGCACTGGAACCCCTTATTATTAACTATCAACTGAATAAACACTTTCAAGTATTGCCATTTAAAGAAGTGTTAGATAAGGCTCGTGCTAACGATAGTCAGTACTTTATACAGAACTTTAAAGATAAAATTGTCTTAATTGGTATGACCAATGTCTCAGGTGATATTTTACCATCACCTTTGGGGCAGGAGACGCCGGGAGTGATGATCCATGCGCATGCCATTGATATGCTGGTAAATAATGAGCTACTCTATAAAACATCAATAGGCTTATTATTCGCATTAAATTTGTTTTTAGCTTTTTTAGTTGTTTATTATTCATCAAAAAATAGCTTAAAATCTGCTGTATTACTGACCCTATTATTACTCTTATTGTATACAGGCACTAATTTACTATTATTTAATGCCAATATCTTTTTACCGTTTATTGCCCCAGTCTTGCTTATTCTCTGGAGTTTTTCTGTTACCTATTTGTATCGCTTTGTGTCAGAAGAGCGTAGTAAGCGCCGTTTAGCCAAATTTTTTGGTAGTTATGTCAATGATCAAGTGGTTAAGGATATTCTTAATTCAGACAAGCCACCGGCTATGGAAGGCAAAAGAGAAAAGATCTGTATTTTATTTTCAGATATTCGAGGCTTTACGACGTATTCAGAAAAATTACCACCAGAAGAAGTGGTTAAAGCACTGAATGAATATTTCTCTGCCATGACAGATGTTATTTTAGAAAATAATGGCACTGTCGATAAATTTATCGGTGATGGTTTGATGGCTTTCTTTGGTGCGCCCTTACATATTGATAATCCAACCTTGTCAGCAGTAAAGTCAGCCATTGAAATGCGCCAGCGCCTTGAAGAATTGAATAAAAAATGGCAATCTGAAGGGCGAGCACAACTAGACAATGGAATTGGTCTGCATACGGGGTATGCCTTAGTTGGAAACATTGGCTCGTACAAGAAAATAGATTACACTGCTATCGGTGATAGTGTTAATACCGCATCCAGAGTTGAAGGTGTGACCAAAACCGTGGGCGCTCCTATTTTAATGACTCAGGCTGCTCGTGAAGAAGTTGAAGATGAAGTAATTTGTGAAGCAAAAGGTGAGGTGCCTCTTAAGGGACGATCAGGCATTTTTGTTTTTGAAGTAAAAAAGATGAAGGATGATAGAAAATGAACACTGGGATAAAAACAATCAGCCATAACTATTATTTAGCGATTATGGTATCACTCATATCTATTTATAGTGGTGTCTGTATGGCAGAAACTATGGTCGGTGTGGTCAATAATATGAGCGGTAAAGTAGAAGTCATTAGTAATAATAAAAGAGCCATTGATTTTGGTGATGATATTATCCTTGATGATAAAATTAAAGTCGGGGCTGATTCCTCTTTAGTATTGACCTATTATGCAGGCTGTCGGCAAGAATGGTTTGCACAAAATAGTGTGATTAAAATAGGCAAAGATAAAAGTGAAGTGATTTCAGGTAAATTAGAAAAATCTGAGGTATTTGATTGTGAAGTACCTGGCGTTGTGTTGAGCGATAAAGACAGTTTTAAAAAAGCAGCCTTTCATTTCAGAGGGGTTTTGGCAAAAAAAAATAGTGCTCATAGCAGTGTCATGACCATTATTAATGATGCAAAAACAAAAAGCTGGCGTGTTGATGCTGATCAGAAATCGGCAGATGATGTAAAATTAAAAATGTGGACAGCTAAAAAAAATACCATGTATTACCGCTCTGGTGAGCAGATCATTATTTATCTGGTAGCGGATAAAGATGCCTATTTAAAACTGAATTATTTTCAGGCAGATGGCAATGTGGTACATTTGATCCCCAATATTTTTGAAGAAAAGTATAAAATAAAAGCAGGCCAGATTTATGTGGTCGGTGGTAATAAATCCAAGCTGAAATTGGTTGTTGAACATCCTTATGGTGAAGAAACTCTCAGTGCACTGGTTAGCACCAAACCCTTTGCAAAAGAGTTTACAAGTACTGAAATTATTGAAAAAACCGATGAGTATAAAAACAATATAGAGAAAAAATTATCCTCTGATAAATCAATAGCAGAATATGCCTTAGGGATCTGGAGTGCTCCTTAAGTCTTATCTAGCAATATAGTGACTATCAATACAGTGAGTAGTGGTATCGTGTTTTATTTTACGTTATGAATCAAAGACACTTATTTTTAGCCATAGTGATGCTTGGCCTGATAATTTTTGGTGGGCTATTATTATGGCAAAATACCACATCACAAAAAACAAGCTTATTGCCTGCACAATTGCCTATTTCTGTGCCCTTGTCTGTGAAATCATACAACTTCTCTCAAATTGAACCCTTACCATTTGTTTTATCGTTAGCAAATGAGAAAATCTCTTTAGGTAAACAACTCTTTAATGAGGTACTCTTATCTCGTGACAATTCAGTCTCATGCGCTTCCTGCCATGATCTTGCTAAAGGTGGTACGGATGGATTATCGGTATCTACTGGTATTAATGGTTTAAAGGGAACCAGAAATGCACCGACGGTGTTCAATTCAGCATTTAATTTTGCCCAGTTTTGGGATGGACGAGAAGCAACAATAGAAGATCAGGTGGCCGGACCGATTCATAATCCGATTGAAATGGACTCTAATTGGCAAGACGTTATTACTAAATTAAAAGCAAAACCGGCCTATGTTTACGCCTTTAAAGAGGTGTATTCTGCACCTATTAATAAGGCGAATATTATTGATGCGATTGCTCATTATGAGCGTTCATTAGTCACGCCAGATTCATCCTTTGATCGTTATTTAAGAGGTGAGCCTAATAGCCTTACCCAAGAGGAGCTAAAAGGTTACCAATTATTTAAGGGCTTGGGATGCATTTCTTGCCATCAAGGAATTAATATAGGGGGCAATATGTTTCAGCGTATCGGTGCTGTGAGCGATTATTTTAAAGGTAAAGAAATTAAACCATCGGACTTAGGGCGTTTTAATATTACCAGTCAAGAAGATGACCGCTTTGTTTTTAAAGTACCCAGTTTACGCAATGTAGCGGTTACTGCTCCCTACTTTCATGATGGCTCAATTAAGACCTTAGAAGAAGCTGTATCCGTTATGGGAGAATATCAACTAGGACGGCAGTTAAGTGATGATGAAATTCGTTTACTCAGTCTTTTTTTACACACGTTGACTGGGCAGTGGCAAGGGCAAACATTGCAATGAGCCAATCTGAAATTGATTTTGACTATAGCAAAATACCTACCACCCGAGGGGGGCGCTGGTTATCTCGACTCAGTATTTTATTGATTGCAATTGTCTGCTTGAGCGTCTTATTTTTTAAGGCAGACTTTGTTTCAGAGAAAGAGCATAGTGCTTATAGCCAATTACTGCATGATCAACGTGAGCTAGAAGCTAAGGTTAATAATGAAGTACTAGCGAGCGCTATCGCTCTGGCTAGAAATTATGATGCCTTGGTTTTTTTTATTCATCAATTGCGTATGGTGGGGGAAAAAATTAGTAAAGTACCTGCCTTTTTAGCCAAAAATGATTCTTTCTATGTCATAACTCAGGCTAAACATGTCAATTCTATTTTGCATAAAAAATTATTACTTATTGATCGTTTTAAACGTATTAATAGTCTGCTACATAATTCACAGCAATATTTTAATGAACTCTCTTATGGCTTATTAAATCATCATGATCTACCGCTAGTGAATGCCTATATTCATACGATAATGCTTTTTATTCAGACCCCAGAGCAAGAAAATATTAAGAATAGTCATCTATTAGAAGCACAGATTAGACGTATTGACTTTCCGATAAAAACACAAAAAGTCATTGATAATTTATTATTACATGGTCATTTAATAGAAGACTCTAAGCTTGCAATGGAGAAGCTGTTACGACAAATAATGTCTTTGCCTTTTCTTCAGCAACAAAGAAAATTAATTCATCTTTATTTGCAAGCTTATAATAATGCTCTGGTTTTAGCCGAGCAATATCGTATTCTTTTGTATATTCTGGCGCTTATTTTAACTTTGTACTTGGCCTATCTCTTTATTGATTTGGAAATGACAAGGCGTTCTTTGGCCAAGGCACATAAAGAGGTGAGTGATCGTTTTCAGGCACAAAAACGGGCAGAAACACTGCTTAAACTGCATGATACGGCATTTAATAGTGCGCATGAGGGGATTACGTTAACCGATGCTGAGGCAAATATCATTACCGTAAATCCAGCCTTCACTCGAATAACAGGCTATGACTCTGACGATGTGGTCGGTAAAAACCCCCGTATTTTAAAGTCGGGACATCATGATAACCGCTTTTATCATGTTATGTGGAATAGTATCGTTGAATCGGGTAGCTGGGTTGGCGAGATATGGAATAAAAATAAATCAGGTGATGTGTATCCCGAGTTACTTTCTATTAATCGTGTTACTGATAATGACAATAGAATAACCAACTATGTGGCGGTCTTTTCAGATATTAGTCATATCAAAGAGCAAGAAAATCAATTGAAAAAAATGGCTTATTATGATGCCCTGACACAACTACCTAACCGACTACTGCTAATTGATCGTATTACTCAGGCCATTTTATCTGTCCAACATCATAAGACATTAATGGCAGTTTGTTATCTGGACTTAGATAACTTTAAAGTAGTGAATGATACCTATGGGCATGAGGTCGGTGATCGTCTACTCGTAAAAATGTCCGAGCGATTTTCATCGACTTTACGTACTGGGGATACGGTAGCACGATTAGGAGGGGATGAATTTGTTTTTCTATTATCAGGTTTGGATAAATTTGAACAATATGCCGACACCTTAGAACGCTTAATTAAGGCCACAGCTCAGGTCATATCAGTGGATGGCCACTTGTTTAATTTGACGGCCAGTGTCGGAGTGAGTGTCTATCCTTTTGATAAAAGTGATGCCGAATCCCTACTACGCCATGCTGATCAGGCGATGTATCAGGCAAAACAACAAGGTAAAAATTCATATCACCTTTTTGATCCCCATCATGATACGTTAATTCGGGGTAGATACCATCAAATATCACTGATAGAGCAGGCCTTTAAAGCCAAAGAATTTGCTGTTTATTATCAGCCCAAAGTTGATTTAAGAACAGGTGATGTTATTGGTATGGAAGCGCTTATCCGCTGGCATCACCCAGAACAAGGTTTACTCTTACCAGCCCATTTTTTGCCCGTTATTGAGGATCATGAACTCATTATTAAAATAGATAGCTGGGTGATTGAGTCAGTATTGGCACAAATGGAAATATGGCAATCGCAGGGTTTGGATTTAAAAATTAGTGTCAATGTCACCAGTGCTCAGTTACAACAAGAAGATTTTGTTGAGCAGATTAAATCGGCTCTTGCTCGACATCCGCTAATAAACCCCAATAAGCTGGAATTAGAAGTATTAGAAACCGTTGCTTTAGAAGACATTATGAGTGTTTCAAAAGTAATAGAAGAATGTCACCATTTTGGTGTCTCTTTTGCCTTGGATGATTTTGGCACAGGTTATTCATCACTGACTTATTTAAAACGTTTGCCCATTTCCACCCTAAAAATTGATAGCTCATTTGTTATGGGGATGCTCTCTGATCCAGAAGACTTAGCCATTGTACACAGTGTTTTATCACTGACACATACCTTTCAGAAATCAGTCATTGCTGAAGGTGCAGAGACGCATGAACACTGTCAAATGTTGCTCCAATTAGGATGTCGTTATGCACAGGGTTTTGGTATTGCTAAAGCAATGCCTGCCGATGATGTGCTGTCATGGGTAATGCAATGGCAACCCTTAACTTCTTTAAAACCTTATCAGGAGCTTTATTGGAATGACACGGATTACCCCATTTTAGCAGCTGAGGTAGAACACATACATTGGGTTAATAGTATCGTTTCTGCCGTTAATGAAGGTGAAGGTCTTTCTATTGTTCCTCAGACCGTTTCTAATGATCACAAGTGTCGCTTTGGGAAATGGTACTATGGTGTCGGCAGACAACAATATAGTGATGAAGTGACCTTCCAAAATATTGAGCAATTGCACCAAAAAATTCATATATTATCAGGGGAAATAGCACAGAATTGTCAGATAGGTGAGTTTGAGCAGGCAAAAAAACAATTGCCTAAACTCTTGCGCCAAAGAGATGAAATTATTGTCCTGCTAAGAGAATTAAGCCTAACAATAGCCATAAAATTTAAGAGTAAACAGAGATAAAATAGAGCTTAGACTTTTCTCTGGCGTGTATTGTAATGAAATGATGTGTTACACAAATCCTTGCAGAGGAGCCCATATAGCTGTCTCGCTCTGCGCTTCATTCTTAGCATATGAGAGTTTAGGCTGAATCTTCCATAGGATCTGCTCCTAAGGTTCCTACAAGTTCGTCAATATAAGACTTATCAGATACTTGCGTGAGTTTGGCTTTTGCATCGGCCAGCCTTTTAGGTATATCCAAACGTTCTGCTTCTGTGGCATGGCTATCCAGCTCTAGATACTCTGTTAGATAGTCAATGTGGCGTTGCCATAGAGCAATGTCTTGTGCTTGTTTGACTTCTAAGCGTTTGTGGTACCAGTCAGATGATAATAAAGCTTCTTTGCTAAACATAGCCCGAATCTCTGGGTGATGGGCATCTTTGCCTTCGTGGTCACCCTTGGCCATGATATATAATAATGCTTTTAATGGCGGGCAAGCTTGTTTGATAGAACCATCATCAATGTATTCTTGGGCTACTTTTTGTTGTGCTTCAACAATATTATTAATACCATCAACAAAATCATCCATATTCTGAGTTTCAGGACAGAGAATTTTTTCATCAAATACGGCCGCTGAATTATCAAAGATTTTGCCAAAGAAACCGTGTACAAATAAACTGGTAATACGATAGCCTAAACGGCTGGCTAATACTTTTTTACCATTGTGATCAAAATCTTCTAACTTTTCTAATTGACCTTTATTAATTAAATAGTCAGGACGACGTTTCTCTGGTTTCAGTTGCGCCCAAATTTCAGGAATAATCAAACTTATATCATGGTTTACCTTGGTATGAGGGCCAACATAACCAGCGGCACTACTAAAGCCAGAATAATCGGTCAAAATATAAGAGACTAAAGCGTTATTGACATCTGTAATAGGCAATAGAGCATTAAATGGCCCCTTAGTTAATGCGCCTTCTGAGCCGGCACCTGTTGTTGAAGGTGACTTACCCGTCAGACTACAAATGAAATCCATAAATAATTCGGGTAGCTCTTGGTAATGAATTGGATTATATACTGCAAGTGAGCGTATGCCATTTTCTGGCTCAGGTGGGTTATTTCTACGCCCAGTGATAACTGCATCAACAGGAAAGCAAATAGTTTCTTCTAAAGAGGCTCGACGATGTAAGCGGGCACTTATTTGTGCTAAGTATTTTTTTATTGGCTGAGCTAAGTCGGAGCGTAGTTGTAAATACCTTGGGTTTTTACTGGGTGCGCCATTAACCATTAAGGGATGGGCAGAGGAAACAGCAGTTGACTTGTTTTCTAGGCTATCTAGTAACACATTACGCATAGGTGGCGTGTATTTATCAAACTCAACTTGATCTTCGGTTAACTCTTTTAGCTCGTCGGATGAAAGAGGATGATAGTTAGCAAAAAAATTGTTGGGAAGAGCCATTTCAAGTTCGGTTTGCTTATCAAAGCCCTTAATAATGGCATCATCAGGACGTTGAAATAAGCGGTACTCACAGTTGTTAACCAACTTAATGCATTCGTGAGTATTTTTTGCAGGCATATTAACCAGTTTCTTTGCTGGTACAACAACCGAAGCGCTGATGTCATCTTCCATTTGCAGTTTTTCAGCCACAACATAGTCCTGACGCATTTTATAAATACGCCAAGCTCCGTCTTCATCAAAGCCTACTCTCAGGTAAGACATAATGAGTTGTCTGTTTTGATACTTCAGTTCATGACCTTGTACGCCATCAACCATATCGACAGTGAAATGCTTTTTCCAATTCTTACCCCATGATGGGCGATAAAAGCGTTTGATAACAAACGTTAATGCCTTAATGGATTCTGGGATTGTTTCTAACCAAGCATTGTACTCTGGGGTAAATTTCTCCTCAGAAGGAGTGAGCATTTTGATCATAGAACCAAGGCTTCTTTCCATGCTCAAGGGTGAGCGAGGAGGGGTATCGGTATAATCAGGAGCAAATTCTTCTAAGTAGCGATGAGAATAATCATAGTTCATGATCTCATCAATTTTTTTCATGGCATTATCAAGTTTGTTGACAAATAATGGACCATAAATAACTGCATCGTCAACGGCTTTGGATATTTCTGATTTACCACCACCGGAAACCGTACAGGGTTTATGACAGAAAGTGCCTTCAGCATCGGTACCGACAATACGCCAAGAAGGTGCCTTAGGGTGTTTTTCCATAGCAATGCGATAGCCACTGGGGTGCATATAAATCTTGCCCGGTTTGAGCTTGATCATCTGCTTTTGTCCCTTGTGAGTCCAAGTAACCTCTTGTTCATTAAGATCCATCTTTAAGTTGGTTTCAGGCACATAAATAATATCGGGGAAATTCTTATCAATAGCGTAACCTTCTTCTTGAAGATCCATAATATCGCCATATTTTTCTAGCACTTCTGAAAATTTATAATCGGTATTTTTAGTGCGTGTATCTTTACCAAATTCTTCCCCGTGATTGTGCCTAGGGAAAGCCAAAGCACCACCGGCGTGTTCTTCTTCTGCTAAACCAAATAAATTAGCTGAGTAGCTGAGCTGAGTTTTTACTTCTTTTTTACAATAGCCAAAATAGTTATCGGCCAAAATGGTGACAATAACACCCCGTTTGTCTCGTGCGGTAATTTTAAAGGGCTGGCCATTGTTATACAGTTCATCTTCATGTTCCCAGCACATTTCATCGTGTTTTTGACGAATAGTTGCTTCAGAAACATGAGGCAAGCCCAGATCTTTTTTCTTCATACGGATCAGATGAGGTGCGAGGATCACACAACCGGTATGACCTACCCAATGCTGAATGTCTAAGCCTGCATCATTTTCAGATAAATTAGGATTACCGGCATTGCCAAAAATACTTTCTACAAAATCTAAATTGCTGGTTAATGTTCCAGGTGCAAAGAAACGGACTTCCATCGTTTTTTCAGCTTCAAAACCAGGTATCTCAGGGCAGACAACGGGACGTAGTAAGAGTGAAACAAAACTATGAGCCTGCTCTTTTTGTGTGGATGTAAAGGGCAGATTAGTTAATTCACTTGGGGGAGTTAATGCCTCATGTAATAAATTAGCATAGACAATTTTAGGAACAGCCTTTTTATCTCCAGGAATTGGTAGGCCACCTTCGGCAATATGAAATGAACCCGCAGTGGTGCGACGATCACGAGAGGTGTTATGCAAAACGCCTTGATGAACTCGAAAGCTTTTAACAAACTCAGATTCAAAATAATCGCCATCAGCAGGCAGTGACAGCTCACGAGCAACCCCATGACGGTCTAAAATTAAGGTGTTTGATGGCAGTAATGGTTGATTTTGGCTACCACTGTCTTTTAGATAATCGTCTAGGAAGTTTTGGATACGCTGATCAGCAGGGCAAAGGTATTGTGATAATAAACGGGATTTTTCGCGATAACTTTCTAAAAGATCATCTGCAATAGAGAAAAAATCATTATCGCAGTGTTTTGCTTTGCAAGCGGGTAAACCGGATGAATGAAGTTTTAGATTGATATAAAGCTGTATGCGTTTTTTTTCATCTGCAGCTTCAAGAACATCGTTACTTGTGTGTACGCCTAATGATTTTGCTAAATCCATAGTATAAATTACCTTTGCATCGTTATTGATTTGAGTGTTTAAAGCTCATAACCAAGGATGTTGGAGTTTTAAAAAAAAGGGTAATTTAGCAGATTTTAGATATTTTTTAAATGAGTGCTCATAAATAAGCGTATAATATTCCTCACACTATTAGATAGAATTACTTATTTATTCATTAAATTCATAGAGATAACTCTTTTTTAAACAGAAACACACTAGAGTGACTTCTTTTGATATATCTCATATGAAGATGAGCCAAGCCAACCGTTAATAATTTTAAGGATACCGATAAACCAATGAGATACCCCTCACATAAGACTAAAATTGTCTGTACGATTGGTCCAGCAACAGAAACCATTGACATGATGGAAGCATTATTGCGTGCTGGAATGAATGTTGCACGGCTTAACTTTTCACATGGTGATTTTTCCAGTCATGGTGAGATAATTGAAAAGTTGCGCTTAGCATCGGAAAATACAGGGTGTCGTTTAGCAATAATGGCCGATTTGCCAGGCCCTAAGATGCGTATTGGTCAGTTGCAAGAAGAGCCTATTGAACTGCAAAACGGTGAACAATTTATTCTGACCACAGAAAAAATTATTGGTGATGAGCATCGAGTGTCAGTGAGCTTTGAAGAACTGCCTAAAACCGTTCATGTGGGTGATAAACTGTTTCTTAATGATGGTCTAATTTCTTTGTTAGTCACCAAAGTTGATGAGACGGATGTCCATTGTGAGATCCGCTCAGGTGGTGAGTTGCGTTCTAGAAAAGGTCTTAATCTACCGGGTATTGATTTGGGCTTTAGTGCCTTTACCAAGTATGATAGAAAGTGCTTAGAATTTGCACTCAAGCAGGGTGTTGATGCAGTGAGTCAATCTTTTGTGGCTACTAAAGAAGATATCATCGATTTAAAAAATGCTGCTAAAGATTTAGGTTATGAGCCTTTTGTGATAGCCAAAATTGAGCGCTCAGGTGCATTGGATAACCTTGAAAGTATTTTGCAGGTATCAGACGGTATTATGGTTGCTCGTGGAGATTTAGGTGTGGAAATCCCCATTTCCTCGATTGCAGTAGTACAAAAACGTATTATGAAATTAGCAGGTAGCTTAAGCAAGCCAGTGATTACCGCAACCCAAATGCTTGAGTCGATGAGCGAACATCGCAGACCCACTCGAGCTGAGTCTACCGATGTTGCCAATGCCATTCTCGATGGTACGGATGCGGTCATGCTTTCAGGTGAATCAGCCATGGGACAGTATCCTATTGATGCCACATTAATGCTGGCTGAAATTGCTAAGTCAACAGAGCCTCATCGAGAAGTTGATCGAGATGCTCAGCGTCTGGGTGATAAGAAAAGTTCAGAAGTTTTGATTGCGCATAATATTCAGGCTTCTGTGCGTAATACCAATCCTATTGCAGTGATAACGCCAACCTTATCGGGTAAAATGGCACGTAATGTTGCCCGTTATCGTTTGCCTATATGGATTACGGCCTTTAGTTCAGAAGAAAGTACCTGTCAGGGCTTGCAATTTTCTTATGGTGTTTTAGCGATAAAAACAGAGCGGGATCTACCTGAGTGGACACCGTTTTTGCGTGACTGGTTTAAAGAACAACAGATCACTGAAGGTTTTGTGATTATTGCCCAAGGTCCTTCACCTGAACACCCACTTGCTAATCATCGTATGGGCTTTATTGATCTAAGTTTATAAGCCATACTCATGCCTAAATATGAACTATTTCCTCGTAAATTATGTGCTTGATTTACATCAAGGAGAGATAAGGAAGTTTCAAGGATACTAGCCTGACATAATAATAGGAGTAAGCCATGAGTGAAGTGTTCACAAAAACCATGGCCAGAAATATTTTTTTTGGGGGAAGTGTATTCTTCTTCCTGCTACTTCTGGCCCTAATGTTTGATACGCAAGGTGTTTTACCTGAGCGTGATCACCGCGAAAATATTACCCCAGAAATTG
>WFNB01000101.1 GCA_015488755.1 Gammaproteobacteria bacterium
AGTTTGTTTTTATTGAAAAATAAAAACAAACTAAGGCATCTTGAAAAAATTGTATGAAACAAATTTTATACTTAATTAAAAATAGTGCTAGATTTTAGCTATAAAGTTTGCTTCAATAGGCCTGAAACCATTGTTACACAACACTGCTACACAAATTGTTGCTCTCAATAATCGCTAATCACTGCTTGTTACTTAGTCAATAAAATGGATAAGTAAGCTTTGCTTGTTTGAATGAGAAATAAGTGAGTGTCTTGTTAGATTATGGCTTAGATTAGAGTATTGCTAATTATTTTTTGTGTATTGTGTATGTTTGATGTATTGTAAAATTTTTAACACCATCTTGTTTTTTTAGAGATAAAAACTAAAAACTATAAAAGGGGATCTTTTGTGAATAAATCCGAACTAATAAATGCTATTGCAGAGAATGCTGACTTACCTAAGGCACAAGCAGGTCGTGCATTAGATGCAACAATTAAAGCAATTACTGATTCACTAGCAAGTAATGAACCAGTGACACTCATTGGTTTTGGAACTTTTGAAGTTAGAGAAAGAGCTGCACGCACAGGACGCAATCCTCGTACTGGCGAAACCATTCAAATTAAAGCATCAAAAAATCCTGCATTTAAAGCTGGTAAAGCATTAAAAGAAGCTGTAAACTAAGCCCCTTCTTTACCTAGGACGATACTTTTATTATTGTCTTAAGTTGCTCTTCTTGATAAATAGTAGAGTTGAGATAAAGAGCATAGGGTGATTAGCTCAGCTGGTTAGAGCACCGCCCTTACAAGGCGGGGGTCATAAGTTCGAATCTTATATCACCCACCATTTAATATTAGTAATTATGCTCAGCAAGTAAACATGTTTGGCGCTAATTTTAAATGATAATTTGGAGCGGTAGTTCAGTTGGTTAGAATACCTGCCTGTCACGCAGGGGGTCGCGGGTTCGAGTCCCGTCCGTTCCGCCATATATTAAGAAGCGCGTTTTTGACGCGCTTTTTTTTTGGCTTTCTTTTGTATTTAATTTTATAACCTCAGAAACTTATAATAAGAGTTTT
Source organism: Gammaproteobacteria bacterium (assembly GCA_015488755.1). Lineage (GTDB taxonomy): Bacteria > Pseudomonadota > Gammaproteobacteria > GRL18 > GRL18 > GRL18. Next base: position 1,053 of record WFNB01000101.1, read on the forward strand.
GTTTAAATCAGATTAATGAGATAGATTCATGTTATTACATAGCATCAGAGAAAAGGCAACCGGTTGGTTTGCTTGGGTCATTGTTGTTTTAATTTCAATTCCCTTCGCATTATGGGGTATTAATAGTTATATTACTCCCGATGCTAACCCATCTATTGCTAATGTGGGTGACTATAAGATAAGTGTGCAGGAATTTCAAAATGCTGTGCAAAGTGAATCAAAAGAATTCAAGGGACAAATTGATGATGCTCTCATTAAGCAAATTGTTCTGGAAAAAATTATTAATAATCGAGCACTTGTTAATTTTTTAAATTCATCTGGTCTCTCCATCAGTAAAGCACAAATTGATACTTACATACGTAATGATGTTAATTTTCAGGTCGATGGGAAGTTTTCAGAGGATCTCTATAATCGTTACTTACCTAGTGCTTATAGTAAATCCAATTATAGAGCTTCAATTGCTCGTCAGTTGTTATTGGAACAATTTTCAAATGGTATCAGCCGTTCTTCTTTTGTCGCAGATAACGAAGTCAAACGAGTTATTCAATTAATTAAGCAGAAACGAGATATTTCATATTCTATTATTAAAGCGGATGCTTTCACCGATAAAGTGACCGTTTTTGATGATGAAATAAAAAATTATTACCAAAATTTTCAAGATCAGTTTAAAAATCCAGAAAAAATTAAATTGGCTTATATTGAATTGTCTCGTCAAGACTTAGCCAAAGATATTGTTGTCTCTGATGAGCAGGTGACTAAATATTATCAAGACAATCTATCTCAATATACTCAGCCAGAGCGTAGGAGAGCCAGTCATATACTCTTTACTGTTCCGAGTGATGCATCGCCAGAGATGAAAGAAAAAATAAAAGCAGAAGCTCAGAGTGTTTTAGATAAAATAAAATCAGGGGCTGATTTTGCTGAAATGGCCAAACAATATTCAAAAGATCCTGGCTCTGCTAATAATGGTGGTGATCTAGGCTTTTTTGCCAAGGGGGAAATGGTACCAGCATTTGAAGAAAGTGCTTTTTCTTTAAAACCTGGGGATGTTTCAGATGTGGTTGAGTCTTCTTTTGGCTACCATATTATTAAGCTTACTAAAATTGAAGGTGGTCAGTCTAAGCCTTTGGATGAAGTCAAAGATGACATTGTCAAAACCATCCAGTTTGATAAAGTTGAAAGTAACTATGTAGAGAAAGCAGACTTGATGCAGACGATTGCTTATGAGCAACCGGATTCCTTGGAACCTGTTGCCACAGAGCTTAATGTTGCTATTAAAGAAAGTCCATTGATCACTAAGGCTGGTGGTGAGGGTATTTTTTCTAACCCTAAATTGCTCAACGCTGCTTTTGGTGATACGGTGCATGAAGAAGGCAATAATAGCGATTTAATTGAATTAGGTAATGATCATGTTGTTGTGATCCGATTGGTGGAGAAAATCCCTGCTAATATAAAACCTCTTGCTGAAGTAACACCAAGCATTAAAAGCCGCCTACTTAAAGAAATGAGTTCTTCTAAGGCACAAGAAAAAGCCAAAGAATATGTTAAACAGTTAAGTGATGGCATATCATTTGAGCAACTATCTCAGGATAATTCATTAGTGGTTGTCAATACGAATGCTGTTGACCGCCAAGCTCGAGAAGTACCTAATGGCATTCTTCGTAAAGCATTTACTATGCCTCGAGAGCAAAAGTTTTCCAGTACCAAAATGCCTAATGGTGATATTGCTATTATTGAGATTAAATCAATCACAGCAGGCGATTCCACAGATAAGGCTTTATTTGATAACATTAAAAACGCTTTATTAAAGAATAAGGCAAATATTGAAACATCATTGTCTATTTTACAAATCCGCTCAGATACTAAAATTGTTGTGAATAAAAAATTATTAACTCAACAAGAGTAATTAGTAGAGTTACTACTGAGCAATAAGTAATAAAATAAAAAAGGCCAACTTATATTTTGAGTTGGCCTTTTTTATTATCTTTTATATGAGGGGAGCTAGGCTACTTATCATCAGGCTTATTTAAAGCACCCATACCGATATGATTGTAACCAGAATCAACATAGATATTCTCACCTGTAATGCCGGCAGCTAAGTCGGAACATAGAAATGCTGCGGTATTACCGACATCATCAATGCTGACATTACGTCGTAAAGGTGCATTTTCTTCAACATGGGTGAGCATTTTACGAAAGTCACTGATGCCGGCAGCCGCAAGCGTTCTAATTGGACCAGCAGATATTGAATTAACACGAATGCCGTCAGGTCCTAGTGATTCAGACATATAGCGGACATTAGCCTCAAGGCTTGCCTTGGCCAGACCCATCACATTATAGTTGGGCATAATACGCTCAGAACCAAGATAAGATAGAGTTAACAAAGCACCATTTTGTCCTTCCATCATATTTCTACCAGCCTTTGCTAAAGCTGCAAAGCTGTATGAGCTGATTTCATGAGCCGTAATAAAACCTTGTCTAGTCACGCTATCGAGGTATTCACCGCTAAGTTCTTCTCTAGGGGCAAAAGCCACAGAATGGACGATAATATCAAGATGATCCCAGAAATTATCCAGTTCTTCAAAGACCTTTTCAATTTGTGCATCATTGGATACATCACAAGGTAAAACAATGTCAGAATCACATTCTGTTGCCAATTTCTCAACTCGGCTTTTTAGTTTCTCATTTTGATAAGTAAAGGCGAGTTCTGCGCCTTCACGTTTCATTGCCTGAGCAATGCCCCAAGCAATTGAGCGGTTACTGGCAAGACCTACGATAAGCGCACGTTTCCCCTGCATAAATCCCATAGTTAACTCCTTAAAATATGACTCATGTATCATTTGTTTTTAAATGACAGTTAGTATTTTTTGCTATAAATTAACTGTAAATATGAGTGTTGTGTGTAAAAATAGATATTAGCGATATGATACCTTTGATAAATGTAATAAACTAGATATTATTTGAAAAATCTGGAAATTTTATAAAAATGTTGTTTGAGCTAACGTCCTTACAAACCCCGTGTTTATTTAAAAAATACTCTTTGTTCTCAGTTCTTTTTATCTTTGTTTTTATCAGCCAATCTGCTACTGCTAGCCATGCGATTGCCTATGGTTATAGCCCTAAATACCCTAAAGGCTTCTCTCATTTTGATTATGTAAATCCAGATGCACCAAAGGGGGGGCGATTGAATTTAAATGGTTCTCGTACCTTTGATCGTTTAAACCCTTACCTTCTTAAAGGGGTTGCCGCTGAAGGGGTTGATGGTCTTATTTTTGAGACTTTAATGGAACAGAGTATGGATGAGCCTTATACCTTTTATGGTTTACTAGCAGATGATATCCAATTAGCAGAGGATGGCCTTTCAGTCATCTATCATATTAACCCTAAGGCAAGATTTTCCGATGGTACTAAAGTGACTGTAGAGGATGTAAAATTTTCCTTTGATACGCTTATGCATAATAAGTATGTGCATCCTGCTTATAAAATTACGTTAGGAGCCATTACTGAAGCCCAAATAGTTGATAAGCAGAGAATTCGTTTTGTTTTCAAAGAAAAAAATCCCAAACTACCGATGTTGCTCAGCAGTTATTTATCTGTTTTTCCTAAGCATTGGGTGGGAAATTTAGAATTTAAGGATACGGCGATGAAAATACCCATCGGTAGTGGTCCTTATACGCTTGAAAGCTATGATACGGGTAAGCAAATCAAATTTAAACGTAATCCCGACTATTGGGCTTTGAATTTAGGTGTTCGTAAAGGGATGTTTAATTTTGATGAAGTGGTGTATAAATATTTTCGTGATAGTACCATTGCGTTGGAAGCCCTAAAAGCGGGTGAATATGATTTTCGCCATGAATATAATTCTAAAATGTGGGCAAGAGACTATACTGGGCGTGTTTTTAAAAGCAAAGAAATAATAAAAAAGAATATTCCTCACAAGAATAGTGTCGGTATTCAAGGTTTTGTTTTTAATACGCGCAAAGCACTTTTTCGTGATAAAAGAGTGCGTGAAGCCTTGGTGTTAGCTTATGATTTTGAATGGGCAAACCGTATGTTATTTTATAATCAATACCAGCGTAATGATAGCTATTTTAGCAATACTGAACTAGCGGCTAAGGGAATGATTTCCCAGCGTGAGCGAGAACTCTTGGCACCTTTTAAAGAACAATTAGATGAGCGAGTTTTTGGCGAAGCGTGGCTACCCCCTAAAACGACTAAACCATCGTCATTGCGTAATAACTTACGTCAATCAATTCGTTTACTTAAAGACGCTGGCTGGGAATATAAGAAGGGTGCTTTGCGTAATAAAGAGGGCCAAGCTTTTTCTTTTGAATTGACCCTATCACAAAAAGCCTTTGAACGAATTGCTGCCCCCTATGCTCGAAACTTAAAAAAATTGGGTATTAAAATGAGCTATCGAACCGTTGATTATGCTTTGTATAAGCGTAAGGCTGAAACAAAAGATTTCGATATGATTGTCAGTAGTTATCCGCAAAGTCAAGTTCCAGGGAATGAACTGGGGTCACGTTGGTCATCTAAAACAGCAGATGTTGATGGTTCTGCTAATTATCCAGGCATTAAAAATCCAGTGATTGATAACTTACTTAAACAATTATCAAATACCACTGATCGCTCAGAAGTGATAACCATTACCCGAGCTATGGATCGAGTATTACTCAGTGAATTTTATTTAGTACCTCATTGGTATATTGCAACACATCGCATTGCTTATTGGGATAAATTTGAGTTTCCTAAAAAACTGCCTGACTATTTTTCAGCGGAGGCTTGGATGTTGTCGACATGGTGGTTTAAAGCTCAATATCGTAAGCGTAAATAATGCTTCTGCCCCGCTGGTTTATAACACATTGAAGAGTTCTTAAAGAAAGTAAATAGCCTATGTTTTATTATATATTAAAACGATTATTACTAATGATCCCCACCTTATTTGGTGTGATGCTGATCACCTTTGTGATCACCCAATTTGTTCCAGGTGGGCCTGTTGAGCAGTTAGTTGCTCAATTAACGGGGCAAGATCAAATGACCGAAGCAGGCAGTACGGCGAGTGAACTTTATCGAGGAGCAGAGGGTATTGATAAAGAGCGTCTTGATGAAATTAAAGCACTATATGGATTTGATAAACCCGCTACAGAGCGATTTTTTACCATGTTAGCTAACTACATTCGTTTTGACTTTGGTGAAAGTTATCATCATCATCAATCGGTTATGGAATTGTTGGTTGATAAGCTACCGGTTTCGATTAGTTTAGGAATGTGGACCTTTTTTATTACCTATCTAAGCTGCATTCCTCTTGGCATTGCCAAAGCCGTTAGGGATGGCTCACGTTTTGATATTATTAGCAGTACCATTGTCTTAGTGGGCTATGCCATTCCAGGTTTTGTATTAGCAATTTTATTACTGGTTCTCTTTGGCGGTGGTAGTTTTTATGATGTCTTTCCTTTAAAAGGACTGACTTCTGATAATTGGGAAGAACTGTCATGGTTTAGCAAAATAACCGATTATTTATGGCATATGACCTTGCCTATTATTTCTTCAGTGATTGGTAGTTTTGCCGTGATGACGATGCTGACCAAGAACAGTTTTTTAGATGAAATTAGAAAAAATTATGTTATTACAGCTAAGGCAAAAGGACTGAGTCGTAACCAAGTGCTTTATAAACATGTTTTTAGAAATGCATTAATACCGCTGGTAACGGGTTTTCCTGCGAGTTTTCTGGCTGCATTTTTTGCTGGCAGTTTATTGATTGAAACCATTTTCTCTTTGGATGGCTTGGGCTTGCTGTCGTATGAGTCAATTATTCGCCGTGATTACCCTGTGGTACTAGGTTCTCTTTATTTATTTACTCTTCTGGGTTTATTTACAAAATTAATTACTGACATTTCCTATGTATTGATTGATCCTCGCGTTAAGTTTGACTCAGTAAAGAAAAATTAAGGAGAGTAAATTATGCACTTGACGCAACAAGAATTGACTAATTTATCACCCTACCAGCGAGCTTGGATGCGCTTTAAAAATAATCGGCGAGGTTATTATTCTCTGTGGCTATTTAGTGCAATTTTTATCATCAGTCTAGGAGCTGAACTAATTAGTAATGATAAGCCTTTAATTATTCTCTATGAGCAACACTATTACTACCCACTTTGGAATGATTACCCAGAAACCACCTTTGGTGGTGATTTTGTCAGTACGACGGATTATAACGATCCCTATATTCGAGATAAAATTACTGGGGAAGATAATTGGGCACTATATCCTTTAAATAATTATCGTTATGACTCAATCAACTACTTTGCTGAGTTACCTAATCCTGCTAGACCCTCAGAACAAAATTTTTTAGGCACTGATGATAGAGGGCGAGATGTTTTGGCAAGGCTAATTTATGGCTTTCGTTTATCGGTACTATTTGCCTTGGCACTCACCGCTATAGGTGTTGTTATTGGTATTGTTGTGGGTAGTGTTCAAGGATACTTTGTGGGTAAGGTCGATCTGATCACACAGCGTTTTATTGAAATATGGAGTTCAATGCCAGAACTGTATTTACTCATTATATTTGCTTCTATTTTTAAACCGAGTATTGGTTTATTAATTGTGCTTTTGTCTTTGTTTGGTTGGATTGGATTGTCAGACTATGTCCGAGCAGAATTTTTACGTGGGCGCAATTTGGACTATGTACAGGCAGCTCGTTCTCTAGGAGTCTCGAATATAGGCATTATGTTTAAACACCTTTTGCCTAATAGTATGATACCGGTACTCACTTTTTTACCCTTTCGTATCAGTGGTGCTATTTTAGCTCTGACCAGTCTGGATTATCTTGGTTTAGGAGTGCCACCATCAACGCCAAGTTTGGGAGAACTACTTTCTCAAGGTAAAGAAAATATAGATGCATGGTGGTTATCAATGACAACTTTTTCTGTATTAGTAGGAACCTTAGTGTTATTGATTTTTATAGGTGAAGCATTACGTGAAGCTTTTGATACCAGACGTGGATAAGATGAAAACAAGCAAGACAATTTTAGAAATTAAAAACTTAAGTGTTAACTTCAAAACCTTGGCGGGTTCTATTAATGTGGTTCGTGATATTAATTTTTCAGTAGAATCAGGTAAAACAATGGCTTTGGTTGGTGAGTCGGGTTCTGGAAAATCAGTCACAGCAATGTCTATATTGCGCCTACATGATGAAGAAAAAGTAGATTATCATTCAGGTTCGATTTCATTTTTAGGGGAAAATTTGCTGGGTGTTAATGAAGATTACATTAAACAAGTACGTGGTAGTGACATTTCTATGATATTTCAAGAGCCTATGACCTCTTTGAATCCTACTTTTACAGTGGGAATGCAAATCATGGAGCCCATGTTAATTCATAATAATATGAGTAAAGCGGTTGCCAAAAAACGTGCCATAGAACTAATGGAACTGACGGGCATACCTGAGCCGCATTATCGTTTTGATGCATTTCCTCATCTCTTATCGGGTGGCCAACGCCAACGTATGATGATTGCTATGGCACTGGCTTGTGAACCTAAATTATTAATTGCTGATGAGCCAACAACCGCATTAGATGTAACCGTGCAATTACAAATACTACTCTTATTAGAACGATTAAAAAAAGATTTTTCTATGTCTATTTTAATGATCACGCACAATCTTAATTTGGTTCAACGTTTTGCTGATAGTGTTTGTGTAATGCAAGAAGGTAGAATTGTTGAGCACGGACAAGTCGATACCTTATTTTCTGAGCCACAACATCCGTACACCATAAAGCTTCTTGATAGTGAGCCTGAACGGATCATTCCCGATGATGAGACACAACGATTGCGCTTTAGCAAAGAGCTGTTAAAGGGCGTACATCTGCAACGTTATTTTACCACCAGCAAAGGTTTTTTTAAGCGTAAGAGTAATATAGTAAAAGCCGTTGATGATATTAGTCTGTTCCTTAGAGCAGGCGAAACACTGGGTATTGTTGGTGAATCGGGTTCAGGGAAATCAACATTAGGTCGTTGCTTGCTGAAACTTGAGTCTTGCTCAGGAGATATTTATTTTGAGCAACAAAAAATCGATCAACTGACACATTCTCAATTACGCCCTTTACGTAAAGAGTTTCAAGTGGTTTTTCAAGATCCTTATTCCTCATTATCACCTAGAATGACCATTGAGCAAATTGTGGGTGAAGGATTGAAAATTCACTTTCCACAGTTTAATAAAGTACAACGCAGAGAAAAAATTAAAAAAGCACTACTGGAAGTTGGTCTGGAAGATGACATCCTTTGGCGTTATCCCCATGAATTTTCAGGTGGTCAACGCCAGCGTATTGCTATTGCAAGAGTCGTTATTCTTGAGCCTAAGCTTATCTTATTAGATGAGCCAACGAGCGCTTTAGATGTGAGTGTACAAAAGCAGGTGCTGGCCTTATTAAGAGAACTACAGGAACGCCATAAAATATCTTATCTATTTATTACTCATGATTTAAAAGTAATTAAAGCAGTTTCTCATCGCATCATGGTAATGAAAGAAGGACAAATTATTGAATCGGGTGATACTGAAGAAATTTTTACTGATCCTAAAAAAGAGTATACTAAGAATTTATTAAGTGCATCATTGTTTAATAAGCGTTTAATCTAAGTTTAATCTAAGAGAGTTTCATACGTAGGTACTTAAGGATAACTCTGTGTTTACGGAGGAAGTTTTTGCCACATGGATGTGGCAATAAAGCCTCCAGAGATGGATTTACGGCGTCTTGTGTAGTAAATACAGAGTTATCCTGTCTCAGACATGCTTAAGTACCTATCTATGAAGAGAGTTTAATAAGAGTTTAATAAGAGTTTAATAAGAGTTTAATGGTGGAATAATGGCTGAGTTTGTTCAAGATGATTTTCGTGTTGCAGAGTCAAAAATATCGGGTGCAGGTCTTGGCTTATTTAGTAAAGTGGTGATTCAAGAAGGGGATACTATCGGTTATTATACAGGTGAGATACTAACTGATAAACAAGTACTTGAAGAACCCTATGTTAACTCGGATTATATTCTATGGGTATGTACTGATCACAATATTTTGGGTGAAGGCTCACTTGCTAATTACACTCGTTATATCAATCATAGTGAGCAGGCTAATGGGAGAATTGTTGTATCTACACGCTGGAAAACAGCTAGAATAGAAGCGCTTGATTCAATACTCCCAGATGATGAGATTTTAATCGATTATGGTCCTTCTTATTGGGAAGCTAAAGAATACAATCTAAAGTTAGATGATTGATTTTTTACGTTTTAAATTATGCTCTAAGAGTTGGCTGCTATAATCATTGATGTCAATTCACTTGCTGTTGCAATAACACTGAGATCGGTTTCACTGGGATTACCTGTTTGCGTATAATAAAAATCAATTGTGGCTAATATTTTTGCCCGTGATGATAACACAGGTTCTGAGCAACATGCCTGAAAAATACTATGCTCTGATAATTCACTGGCATTATTTTTACCGCTAAACTCTTGTAGATCTGAAATAATCTTTCGCTTTAACGTTGTTGCAGCAATAGCACAGGCAAATGTCTCTGAACTTAGGATGACAGCTTCTAATGTTTTTTTGAATTCAGCGGGTAAGCTGGGTGCTACACCAATTTGGAGTATGCCTTTTTTCTTATCCAATAACATAATGCTACAATGAATGTCTTGAATAATGTCCTCAATACCCAATGCCAATTCAGTTAATATGGTTTCACAAGGTGATTTTTCTGAAAGGAGCTTGAGTATATGACAACGTAATTCCAGCTGCATTGTATCACGACGGCTAATGCTAATATCTTGTGCAAAACCTTCTATTTTAGTGTCATAAGTCTGTTCATTATATTTTTCTGTTTCACTTAGTAGTAAATACTGTAGTCGCCCACTTTTATTATGAACTTCAACTTCATAGTTATTTTTATTTACTTCAATGTGTTGTTCAGTTTCTAATTCTAATTGTTGTGCCTGCTCATTTTTGCGTTCAAAGTGTGGTTCTGAATGCTTTTTAAAAATAAATTCTTTATGTAAATTATGAGGTAAATAATCATTGGCATTGCTAATAAAATCTTGAGTGGAAAAACCTAAAACTTGAGTAATAGAGGGACTAACATAAGAAAAAATATTATCTTTATTTCGAGTATAAAAGAAATAATCTTTATTAAAGGCATCTGCTAAATTTTTATACTTCAGTTTGTCTAATTCAATAATATTTTTTTGTTCAGACAATTCTTTAGTTTGAATATTGACCTGAGAAGTTAAATGCTTGGTGACATTAAAAAAGGTTAGCCATAATAAAAACTCGACCACAAAATAGGCAAAAATACCATAAAGGATATTAAATAATTGTCCTTCTTTATAAGCAGCTTGGAATTGATCGATTTTTTTAGCAATAAAAACAGCACCAATGTCTGCTCTTGAAGGTGATCGAGTACCTAAATAATCACGTAGAGGATGAAAAGCAATGGCATAGATATGGTTGTTATAGGTAATAGTTCTTACTTTTCCATCGGCATTATTTAATTGTTGTTCTGAATTAACTTTGGTGGCAATATGCTCTAAAAAAGCTTTTTGATTAGGGCGTGAGCTGGCCTCTAATATACAGTCACAGCCATCAATCGTATTATTATTATATTGTCCGGTAATAAATTCTTCCCAAACAGTTTCCTTGATATGTTGCTTGTTTAATAAAATGCTGAGTTGAATGTTGATATTCTGATCAATGCTTTCTAATAATTTTTTATATGATGTACCAATTTCCAAAGCACCAATGTAGACTTGTTTTTTTAAAACGGTATCCCACTCGAAAACAGGAACAACGCTTCTGAGTCCAGAGGATACCCGGCCGGTTTCAAACCCTGTTCTTGGCGTTTGTTCAATATTGGTATCGACAATAATAAAGCGCAGATCATCCATTGAATCACCAAACTTATTCGGTTGGTGGACACGTAAAAAACTGAGTGATCCTGGGCCTAAGTGAAATTGAAATTGTCGAACATCAAATTTTTTAGTGGCTTCGTACCATGGCTCAGCAACTAAATTATAAAGTGCTTGTCGAATTTGTGCTGTTTTTTCACCTCCTGAGCCACCGCCTTCAGCTTCTAAGGCTTTTTTTCCTTGGTAAAATAATTCTTGAATCCGGCTATCGGCAGCAAATAGAGTTGCTTGAATAGAGAGACCGTTATAAGTGGACTCAAGTACAGTCTTATAGATGGAAAAATCTTTGTCACTTTCATCTTGTAAGGTTGCTGTAAAACTATTTCGAGTATAGTAATAATTGGCAGTAATAAATAAGGTGTCAATTAGAGCAATTGCCAGACTAAGGGAAATAAAGAGTTTTCTGCTTGTGCTCATATTGCTATTCCTAAAACTGAATCCATTAGTGTGCAGGCTAAAGCTAACTACATGCCAATAGTTTCTGGCCCCATAAGTAAGGTAGGCAGGAATAGTGAGATTTGTGGTACATAAGTAATGATCATTAAAAAGCTTAATAAAAGCAATAACCAAGGATAAGTGGCTTTAATGACTTCAATCATACTCATCCCTGTAATACCAGAAGTGACAAAAAGGTTGAGTCCAACGGGAGGCGTTATCATACCAATTTCCATATTTACGACCATTATGATGCCAAGATGAATCGGGTCAATTCCAAGCTGAATGGCAATAGGAAATAAAATAGGCGCCATAATTAATAAGATACCAGAAGGTTCCATAAAATTACCGGCAATCAAGAGCATAATATTCACAATCAATAAAAATCCCCATGTTGGCAAGCCAATAGAAATGATTATTTGGGCAATTTCATGGGGAATGCGTTCGGCTGTTAATACAAAGGCAAATAATAAGGCATTAGCAATAATAAACATGAGCATGACACTGGTCTTTCCAGCATCAGTGATGACTTTTGGCACTTGAGATAAGCGAACATCACGATAGACAAATACCGCAATAAAAAAAGCATAAACAGCAGCTACAGCGGCAGCTTCAGTAGGAGTAAATATACCGCCGTAAATCCCTCCCATGATAATAACAATTAGAAATAAGCCACCAGCAGCACGCAATCCAGAGTGAGCGAGTTGAGCAAAGCCTTTAAAAGGCACATTAGGGAAGTTTTTCTTACGGGCAACAAAATAAATGCTGATCATCATCATTGTGCCAATTAATACACCGGGGATGACACCAGCAAGAAACATTCGGCCAACGGAGACATCGGTTGCTGCGGCATAGACGACCATAACAATGGAAGGGGGGATTAATATACCCATAGTGCCTGCTGTGCTGATCACCCCAGCAGCAAAGGGTTGAGAATAACCCTCACGTACCATGCCTGCGATAACGATAGAACCAATTGCTACGACTGTTGCAGGGGAAGAACCAGAGACCGCAGCAAACATCATACAGGCTAATACAGATGCCATAGCAAGCCCACCTCGTATCCAGCCCACACTATCAACTGCAAAGTCAACTAGACGACGGGCAGCACCGCCAGTGGTTAAAAAAGCAGAGGCTAAAATAAAAAAGGGAATAGCCATTAGAGTATAATGTTCCATAGAGGTAAATAACTTACCGGCTAAAGAAGCCATTGAACCATCAGCAAAAAATAAGATGGTTAGTGTGCTGGCCAAGCCCAGAGAAAAACCGACTGGAACACCAATAAGCATAAAGAAGAAAAGCATCAAGAAAAGAAAAGTTGTGGTCATTTAGAGGTCTCTTGAATAACAAAAAATTGGCACAAATGATTTCAAAGTATTTTTTATGTTATTTAAAAGCATTCGTGTCAATTTTTTTTGGCTGTGGGCACTTTTAATAAACAATGAAATGGTTTGGAAATAATCGTTAGTCTAAGTATTTGTTTGTTCTATCTCATCAATGAGTTCTTTAGTTTCATTAACAAAATGCAGGCTTTGTAGTTCACCTTTATATACTTTCCATGCGACTTCCAGTAAACGAAAAAAAATCAGGGCAAAGCCAATAGGAAGTATGATTTTAATTTTCCATTCTTCGATGGGCATATCTTCAGCCTCAATACCAATCATTTTAAGCTTGGCGAGATAGTCCCAGCTTCCCTTAAAGAGAATCGCGCAGTAAAGCAAACAAAAAGAGATAGCAAGTAGAGTGAGCTTTTGTCGGGTTTTGGCAGAGAAAAGGTTGGCAAAGGAATCAATACCGATGTGGACACCTTTTTTAACGCAGTAGGCAGCACCAAACATAACCAACCAAGCAAATAGATAGGTTGTTAATTCCAGTGCCCAGACAGCACCGGAATTAAAAACATAACGGGCGATTACCTGAGAAAAGGTGACCACAGTCATTGCGCTAAGCAGGAAGGCAATAAAGCCTTCCTCTAATGTGTTGATAAATTTACTCACTGCATTTACGTACGGCAGCAATATTGTCCTTACCAACATTCGCTTCAAACTGTTTCCAAACAGGCTTCATAGCGCTGGCCCATTGTGCAGCCTGCTCGTTGGTTAAAGTGTGAATTTTAGTGCGCCCTGAAGCGATGATATACTCTTTATCTGCTTGTGCGGCTTCAAGTGCCCACTGAGTTTCTTTTAATGTGACCTCTTTAATAATGGCGCTTAATTCTGTTTGGATATCTTTAGGCAGGCTATTCCAAAATTCAGTGCTGGTCACTAAGACATATTCTAAAACACCGTGATTGGATTCGGTAAAGTCAGTTTGTACTTCAAAGAATTTCTTAGTACGAATATTGGACCAAGTATTTTCCTGACCATCAATGACTCCGGTAGAAAGAGCATTATAGACTTCAGAGAAAGCCATTTTCTGAGGGTTAGCATCAACCGCTTTAAATTGTGCCTCAAGTACATCAGAGCTCATAATGCGGAATTTTTCACCTTTTGCATCACTAGGAGTAATTAGAGGCTTATTGGCAGACAATTGTTTCATTCCATTTAACCAGTAACCCAAGCCTTTAAGACCTTTTGTACTTGCGGCATCCAATAAAGCCTGACCTTTAGGACCATTAGTAAAACAGGCAACGGCTTTGTTATCGGCAAATAAGAAAGGTAAATCAAATAAACCCCATTTCTTGGTGTATTTGCCAAATTTAGATAAGGAAGGCGCTGCCATTTGTACATCGCCCAAAAGAAGTGCTTTAAGAACTTCCTTATCATTATAAAGCTGTGAATTAGGATACACATCAATCCGAACTTTACCCTTGAGGCGTTGTGCTACCAGCTCTTGTAAATATTTAGCTGCTTTACCTTTTGGGGTCTTTTCTGTTGTTACATGGGAAAATTTAATTACAATTTCTTTGGCCATAATGGTTTGTGAAAATGCCAAAGAACAAATAATTAGTACAGCAAAAAATCTAACGAATGAGTGCATAATAGTTCCTTTTAGGTTGTGTGAGGATTTTCAATGTATTTATACTACTTACACTTATTGTTGTCCATTATTAATTGAGTGAATGGATGTGTGCATAAAAATGATGTATATAGGCTTAATATTATGATCTAAAGCTACAAAAAGTTATCAGCAATATCCGATCTGTTATAAAATATACAGGAGGGTTAAGCAATGATATCTGGAATGAGTATATTTTCTAATTTTATGATATTGTCCTTCAAATGCAGTTTATGCTTCTTTAGGCGAGAAATTTGCAGTTGAGTATGTAGTGTTTTAGGAATGTGGTGAATGGCATCGTCTAAATCGCGGTGTTCAAGTCTTAATTTCTCAAGCTCTTCATATATTTTTTGTTTTTCTTTTTCAAGCATTATTTTTACACATTGTATTTTTAAATATTACTGTATTTTCATTAACTAAAGGGAAATACCTGTACTAAGTAAGTGGTTACCCGATTTTGTCAGATTTTCACTACAGACACAAGGTTATATCACTACTTGCTTCAATATGGCATAATCGATGATTAATTTATTAATAATAATAAACATAATTACTTAGCTTAGCGCAATTAATAACTATTTTTAGACAGACTCAAGCCGAGAGATTATTCTAAATAGATACAGATGATGCTCTGAGTAATACCAATGATAAGATATAAATTAGGAATATTAAATGGATAGCAAGTTTAATGTGGTTTACACAGGATTAAGGGAAGATGTTTCAGCCGAGGAATTCACCAACAAGTTTTGTGCAAAATTTGGTTTGAGTGAAACTAAAGCAAAACAAATTGTGGCCTCAACATCGGATGTGGTTATAAAAAAAGACTTAGATGAGTCTAAAGCTGAGAAATACGCTAAAGCTTTTGCTGATTGTGGCATGTTAATTCGTGTTGATGATCTGAGTCAGGCAGATAATGGCTTATCCTTAGAGCCTATTGTAGCAAAGCCTGAGCCAAAACCAGAAATCATAAAAACTCCTGAGCCGGATCTTAATCCTGAGGGGCTGACTTTTTCGACATGCCCAAAGTGTGGTTCGGATCAAATTGAAGGTGTTGAGTGTCAAGCTTGTGGTATTTTTATTACTAAGTACCTAGAAACCCAAAAGAAAAAAGCAGATGAAGAGCTTGATAATCCTTATGCCACACCTGAGGCTTCATTGGATAAAGATTTTATCAGTAAAGAAGGGCAGGGCTCACTTGAGGGGGCGCTTAATGGGGATTATGAATTATCTCTTAGAGAAATTTTCCGCGAAGCATGGGACCGAGTTGGAGGAGTCAAAGGTCAGTTTTGGTTATCACTGCTTTTTTATATTGTTGCCGCTATTGTCTTAGGTGCAGTGATTGCTGGAGTTTCAGCGTTAATTGATCCTATGGTGGGATCAATTCTGTCATCATTTATCACCTTTTTCTTATACCCTATCTTGGCAGGGATTACTTTGTTAGGTATTCATTGTGCTGTGGGAGCACCGATTAAAGCAAGCTCTGTTTTAGGGCACTATAAAAAAATAATGCCTTTGGCTTTATTAGGCTTTGGCACAGGCTTATTAACAATGCTTGGCTTTATATTATTAGTTATTCCCGGTATTTATTTAATGATTGCTTATATGCATGCCATGTCTTTGATGATAGATCGAAATATGGGCGTGTGGGAGGCTATGGAAACCTCTCGAAAAGCAATTGGCAAACATTGGTTCCAAGTTTTTGGGATCTATTTTGTTTTATGGTTGGTTATGATACTGGCTTCTATTCCTATGATGATTGGTCTTATTTGGGCAATTCCCATGACCTTTATTGTTCATGGAATTGTTTACAAGAAAATATTTGGTGTTGAATCTGTGGCATAATTGACTTTATATTCAATTAATTTGAAGAACCTGAAAGGACGGTTCTAAATTCCTGCTTTGGTTTATGAAACCTTTAAATCAGTGTATTTTAAAGGTTTCATATCTTTGCCCGCATCTATAGTTATTCTACTTAACCTGAATTCTGGATAATTGAGCTAGTAACGTATTGATTAGCCTGTGTTTGTTACAGAAGCCGACGTACATACATCCTTGTAGGCTTTGCTTTGGCATCCATGCCAAAGAGACTTCTTCCACAAATACAGGCTAATCAACACTCTGAATTTATTTTTAAGATCATCTTATCCAGAGTTCAGGTTACTTACAAGATGCAGACTTTGTTATTTGAACTAAAATCCTCAATTTCTGTAATACCGATATACTTAATTAGTGCTTAGACAAAGTGCTTCGTTGTCTTTTTAAGTAAGGGATACACTTCTATTTGGCACATAACCTGCTATCTGTACTGATGAGATGAAAAAATAACTATTTTCGTCAAAAAACAGTCGCAGGATTTTTATGGTTGCTTTAGCACAAACAAGTTTTAAATCTCGGTTTTCTGAAGCCATTCAGGGTGGTTTGGGTGCGCCCATTCTATTAATGGGTATGCTGGCAATGATCATCTTGCCTTTGCCACCGATCTTACTGGATATGTTTTTTACCTTTAACATTACCTTTGCCTTAGTGATCCTGCTTATTGTTATCTATGCCCAGAAACCTCTGGATTTTGCTTTATTTCCTACTGTTATTTTAATTGCTACTTTGTTACGTCTGTCTTTAAATGTGGCTTCAACCCGAGTTGTGTTATTACACGGACATGAAGGGCCAGATGCTGCAGGTCAGGTGATTCAATCCTTTGGTGAAGTGGTTATTGGTGGCAACTATGCAGTTGGTTTGGTTATTTTTATTATTTTGGTGATTATTAACTTTATGGTGGTTACCAAAGGTGCAGGTCGAGTGGCAGAAGTCAGTGCTCGCTTTACTTTAGACAGTATGCCGGGTAAACAAATGGCCATTGATGCGGATTTAAACCAAGGTCTTATTGATCAAGATGAAGCCAAAGAAAGGCGCGAAGAAATTACTCGTGAAGCAGATTTCTATGGCTCTATGGATGGTGCCAGTAAATTTGTTCGGGGTGATGCGATTGCGGGTATCTTAATTACCATTATTAATGTCTTGGGTGGTTTTACTATTGGCGTATTGCAACATGATTTAAGTGCTGCACAGGCTGCTGAAAACTTTGTCTTACTGACCATTGGTGATGGTTTGGTGGCACAAATTCCTGGCCTTATCTTATCAACTGCAGCCGGTATTATGGTCACCCGTGAAAACCGTGAAGGTGATATGGGTGGTAATTTGGCAGTGGATTTATTTGGCAAGCCTAAGACCTTAGGGGTAACCTCCGCAATTATGACCATTATGGGTTTGGTTCCGGGTATGCCACATCTTGCTTTTCTTGGCTTTGCCGCCCTTACGGGTGGCATGGCATGGCGCATGAGAGATAAGCAAGAGAAAAAAGAGTTGGCAGTGGTACAAGAACAGCAACAAGTCATACAGGCACAAACAGAAGAATCAGAAAATGATCTAAAAGAGTTAAGTTGGGATGATGTGATGCCCATTGATTCTATTGGTTTAGAAGTAGGCTATCGTCTGATCCCCATGGTTGATAAGTCCCAAGGTGGCCAGCTGATGAGCAGAATTAAAGGTGTCCGTAAGAAGTTATCACAAGATTTAGGCTTTTTAATTCCTCCTGTGCATATTCGGGATAATTTAGACCTAGCACCTAATGTTTATCGTATTGCCTTAATGGGGGTTTCAGTTGGGGAAGCAGAAGTACATCCTGAGCATGATATGGCCATTAATCCAGGGCAAGTGTTCGGAGAAATTGAGGGGATTAAAACCAAAGATCCTGCTTTTGGTTTGCCTGCTACTTGGATTGAGCAAACAGCCAAAGATAAGGCGCAAACATTGGGCTATACCGTAGTGGATGCTAATACTGTTATTGCCACGCATCTAAGCCAATTACTAAATGAAAATGCCACTCAGCTTCTGGGACATGAAGAAGTGCAACAGCTCTTGGATCGTCTGGCTAATTCAGCACCTAAGTTGGTGGAAGATTTAGTACCTAAATTATTACCCTTGAGTACGCTTGTTAAGGTGTTACAGAACTTACTCAATGAGTCCATTCCTATTCGTGACTTTAAAACCATTATCGAATCCTTGGCAGAATATGCACCTCAAACACAGGATGCTGGAATTTTGACAGCTCAGGTTCGTGTTGCCTTGGGACGATTTATTGTCCAGCATATCAATGGCTTAGCTAATGAACTCTCTGTTATTACACTAGAGCCATCGTTGGAACAGTTATTGCATCAATCAATGCAGATGTCAGAAGATGGTGGTGGTATTGAACCCAGTCTGGCGGAAAGGATACATCAATCCTTAACAGAAAGTGCACAGACTCAAGAGATGAATGGTCTACCTGCTGTTTTGTTAGTCTCAGCTCAGGTAAGACTCATGCTGATGCGCTTTGTGAAACATAGTATACCTAATATGCATGTATTGGCGTACAACGAAGTGCCCGATAATATGCAAATAAAAATCGTCTCAACAGTTGGTCAGAACTAATGGCTTTGAACAATTGCTTAAATACAAGTACTTATAATGTAAGTGCTATCAAGGTTGCCAATTATGAAAATTAAACGTTTTTTTGCTGCAGAGATGCGTGATGCCATTCGTCAAGTTAAGAATGAGTTAGGTGCAGATGCTGTGATCTTATCCAACAATAAAGTTGATGGTGGTATTGAGCTGGTTGCGGCCATTGACTATGATGAAGACGCTGTGCATCGTTCGTTACAGAGTCAAAATCAGGGACAAGAACACACTCAGAATACGCCATCTGCATCGCCCTTTAAGCAGCAAAGAAAGGGATCGGTTGGTAGTAAAAGTGTTAATAAAAGTACTCATAAAAAACGTGCTATTTTTTCTCGAAAAACGACAGAAGCAACACCAGCACCAGAAACTCACTTGGCTGATGCGATCCAAGATGATGTTATTAATTTTAGCAGGCAGCAACATAAACAATACGGCCAACAATCAAAGGCTAGGCTAACAAGCCAATCAACTGATTTTGCTGATTTACTAAAAGAATCAGCAAAACAACAAAGGCAAACAAGTCAAGGGGCTTATACAAAACCTGCCATTCAAGAGAGAAAACAGCCTTTTATTTCAGATTTTGAACTGTCTAATTCCTCTGATGCGTCAATAGCAGGTGATAATGACCTTCTTGGTTATGATTCACGAGGATATAGTACGGATAATGAACAGGATTTAGATGATTTCTTTTCACTGGGTGATACCGGCAGTAAACGCGCAGTGAATGATAGGAAAAGCCAAAATAAATCAAGCTATAGGGACAATAGAAAAAAAGCATCCGCTAAAATGGAATGGGTACAAGACCCAGCATTAACCTCTATGCAAGAAGAAATAAAGTCACTGCGAGGGATTTTAGAAAACCAACTATCGGGTTTGGCATGGGGTAGTTTCTCCAGAGATAATCCTCATCGTGCTGAATTATTATCTCGTTTATATCGCCTAGGTATTAAGTCTTCATTGAGTGAAAAAATTGTCAAACAGCTGAAAAATAGTGAAGAAAAATCATTGGAAGATAATTGGCGTCGGGTTTTGAGTATTATTGCCCGTAATTTGCCTATGGCAAAAACAGATTTATTGGATGAAGGGGGTATTATTGCTTTAGTAGGGCCAACAGGTGTTGGTAAAACCACTAATATTGCCAAATTAGCCGCTCGCTTTACCCTAAAATATGGTGCTAAAAACCTTGCCCTAGTGACCACTGACAGTTATCGAATTGGTGCCCATGAACAGTTGAAAACCTATGGTCGTATTCTAGGTGTGCCTGTCTATGTGGCCAATGATGATGAAGAACTCAGACAGATCCTGTCTCGTTTAGATGATAAACAATTGGTACTTATTGATACTGCAGGTATGAGTCCCAGAGATTTACGCTTGACCCAACAATTAAGTATGCTACGCCACAGCCATGAACAGATAAAAATTCTGGCTGTGTTATCGGCATCCACACAAACCTTGGCAATGGATGAAGTCATTCAAACACTTAATGCTCGTGAGTTGGATGGCTGTATTGCCTCAAAAGTGGATGAATCGACCTCAATTGGTGGAATTATTTCAATTCTTATTGAGAATCAGCTACAACTCAACTACATTAGTGATGGGCAGAAAGTTCCAGAAGATATACATCGAGCCAATACCACAGATTTATTAAAGCAAGCCCTAGAGATGGTAAGGCAATATCCTGTATCGGTTAATGAGGATGAATTAGCGATGTCGTATTCAACTGGAGGTCTGGCTCATGCTGTTGGCTAATAATAATTTGGCTAATATGTCTATGGGGGAGCATGTTGTGCAAGGCTCTTTTAGTAGTTGCTCTATTATCCCCTTAATAACTGATCAAGCAGAAGGTTTACGTCGTATGACTCAAAATCGACCCGTTCGAGTGATAGCGGTTAGTAGCGGTAAAGGTGGTGTTGGTAAAACCAATGTCTCCGTTAATCTGGCCATGTCTTTGGCTGCTACTGGACAAAAAGTAATGATTTTGGATGCTGACTTAGGCTTGGCCAATATTGATGTTTTGCTTGGCCTACATCCTAAGCTTAATATTTCTCATGTTCTTTCGGGAGATTGTAGTTTGGCTGACATTATTCTTGATGCGCCAGGTGGGATAAAAATTATTCCAGCCGCATCGGGTGTCTCAGGTATGGCTGGTCTGAGTAATGCAGAAAATGCAGGCATTATCAATGCCTTTGGTGAATTAGAAAATGATTTGGATGTGTTAATTATTGATACCGCAGCAGGTATTGATAAAAGTGTTTTAAGTTTTTGTCGAGCGTCACAAGAGGTGGTCGTGGTTGTGTGTGATGAACCATCCTCTATTACAGATGCGTATGCCTTGATTAAAGTACTCAATAAAGAACAAGGCATTAATCGCTTTCGCATCTTAGCGAATATGGCACATGACTTAAAAGAAGGACGGGAACTATTTGCTAAAATTTTAAAAGTAACGGATCGTTTCTTAGATGTCTCTTTAGATTTTTTAGGTGCTATCCCCTTTGATATTTATTTACGCAAAGCAGTGAAAAAACAGACTGCTGTGACTCAGGTTTTTCCACGCAGTCCTTCGGCACAGGCCTTTAATATGGCAGCTCAAAAAATAAATAAATGGCCAATGCCCAAAAGACCTGGCGGCCATCTTGAGTTCTTTGTTGAACGACTCATTAATTACAATTAACAGGGCATGGGGGTAGCGTTATGAGCCTTATGATGAACAAAATAAACATCTATAGCCAACATGAGCAAAATAATACGGTTGAGCAACATGCTCCCTTGGTAAGAAAAATTGCTTACCATTTAAAATCTCGCCTGCCTGCTAATATTATCGTTGATGACCTTATTCAGTCTGGCATGATCGGTTTGCTTGAAGCGGCCAAAAAATACGATGCCACACAGGGTGCAAGTTTTGAAACCTATGCCAGTATTCGCATTCGTGGTGCTATGCTTGATGATGTTCGAAAAAATGACTGGGCTCCCCGTTCTGTTCACCGTAATAGCCGAAAAGTAGCAGAGGTTGTTAGGAAAATAGAAAATGAGCAAGGCAGAGATGCCAGAGATAGTGAGATAGCCGAAGCCTTAGATATGGATCTCAATGAATATAATCACATTTTGCAAGATACTTGTGGTCATAAAATCCTGAGTTTTGAAGAAGTTGGTAGCAGCAGTGAATCCATGCTTGATAGTATTCCCAGTTCACAAAATGGTTTATTGGATGATTTGCAAAAAGACAGTTTAAAAAAATTAGTTGCCCAAGCCATTGCAGGCTTACCAGAACGTGAGCGCTTAGTAATGGCTTTATATTACGACAAAGAATTAAACCTAAGAGAAATTGGTGCGGTTATTGGTGTCAGTGAATCCAGAGTCAGCCAAATTCATTCTCAAGCAGTGATCCGCCTACAATCCCGCCTAGTGGTAGATGCTGATGAATAGTGTCTGGGAATAGGATCCCCTATCTATTATTGTGTTAAAAGTTAATTTTTTCGGAGTTAACTCTAGTTTCAGATGTTTTGCTTCTACTTCCTATTATTTATACATCCTTTTTTTCTAAAAAATATTTCTGCTTAAATTATTCATTATTTTAAAAATAATAGTCTATTTTACTGGAAAAAAAGCAAATTTTTGCCTAGAAATAGAGTAGGTAATTTGTTTACCTATTTTAGTTAGCTAGAAAACCAAGAAAAAGTTTAGTTTCTCTGTCTATTGCCGATACCTATAAATGAGGGTGTTTTACTAATGAATAGCTTTCAGCTAAAAGATTTTGATTATTCTTCTAAAAACTTGTCAAGCTGTCAGTTTTAAAGAATAATTTGGGTTAAAATAGATAACCTTGTATTACTTTTTGTTCTAAATTTGGAGATGGAATTGAATAAAGATATGAAAATCTTGATTGTAGATGATTTTTCTACAATGCGACGCATAATAAAAAATCTGCTGAGGGATTTGGGTTTTACTAATACTGTAGAAGCAGATGATGGTTTAACTGCTGTGCCCATTTTAGCTGCTGGTGGTATTGATTTTCTAGTGACCGACTGGAATATGCCGGGAATGCAGGGTATTGACTTATTGAGGCATGTTCGTGCCGATGAGAAATTAGCCAAAATGCCGGTTTTAATGGTCACTGCGGAGCAAAAGAGAGAGCAAATTATTGAAGCGGCTCAGGCTGGTGTGAATGGTTATATTGTAAAACCATTTACAGCGGCTACGCTAAAAGAGAAAATTGATAAAATTTTTGAACGTATTGATGCTTAAAATAGACATCATTTTTTAGTTCTGCTCAGCTTTCTTGTCGATGCTAAAGGCAAACACATAATTTAATTTAAGTAGGGATCTATGGTGACAGATGTTGTAATTGATGAAGCATTTATTCTGCGTGCAAAAGACTTGGTTGCCAGTGCGGAATCTGGTAATGATGAAGAAGTAAAGATCATTTTGGATGAACTGGCAGTTATGAAAGAAACTAGCTTGTTTCAGGAGCTAGGTCGGTTAACACGCGATGTACATGAAACCTTTAAAGCCTTTCGTAGTGACTCCAGAATAACAGAATTAGCTGATGGTGATATGGCCGATGCTAAAGAACGCCTGCATTATGTTATTAGTATGACACAGCAGGCGGCAGATGCCACGATGACGCACATTGAAGCCGCTATTCCTCTATGTGAAAATATTACTGAGGGTACCTCAGAGCTACTCTCCAGTTGGGAAAAATTTACCCAAAGGCAAATGGATGCCAATGAATTTAGGCAATTGAGTAAAACTCTTAAAGTTTTTTTAGAAACTGCCAATAATGACAGTATGGCTTTGATGTCTAAGTTAAATGAAATTATGATGGCGCAGAGCTATCAGGACATCACAGGGCAAATTATTTATAAAGTGATTAAGTTGGTTGAAGATGTTGAGAAAGATCTAATTAACTTAATTAAACTATCCAGTGAGCACATTGGCCGAGACGTTTTAGAGCCAGCGGCTGACAAAGATCTCACTGAGGTCGAAAAAAATAAAGCGAAGCATTCTCTTGATGGACCGGTTGTGCCGGGGTTGGCTGATGAAGTTGAAACACTTTCTGGTCAGGATGAAGTTGATGACTTACTTTCAAGTTTAGGATTTTGAGGATATAACTTATGTCATTTGATGCTGATGATGAAATACTTCAGGATTTTTTAATCGAAGCCGGAGAAATAATTGAGACACTTAATGAAGAGTTGGTAGAACTTGAACAACGCCCCAATGATGCCGATCTATTGAACTCTGTTTTTAGAAGTTTTCATACTATTAAAGGTGGAGCTGGCTTCTTATCCTTAACATCGCTTGTGGAACTTTGCCATCGAGCAGAAGATGTTTTTAACTTGCTTCGTAATGGTGAGTTGCAGGTGGATTCGGCCATTATGGATGTTATGCTACCCGTTTTGGATTCACTCAATGATATGTTTGATAGCCTAAGAGCAGCAACAGAGCCTGATCCAGCTGAGCCAGCTTTACTAGCTGCTTTAGATGGTATTTTAAGAGGGGATGTTGTTTCTGAAGCTCCCCCCCCTGCATTGGAGGCAGTAGAAACTGCTCAGGAAGTATCAGCGCCTGTAACCGAAGACGATGTTACAGATGAGGAATTTGAGCAATTGTTAGATGCTTTAGATGAGCCAGCTTCTGTAATAGAGACTCATTCAGCTGTTCCTGAAGTACCCTCTGATGATATTACCGATGAAGAGTTTGAGAAAGTGCTGGATGAATTACATGGCAAAGGTAAATTTAATGCCGATGTTGCTAAGCAAAATGCAACACCAGAACAGAAAACACCAGAAAAAAATACCTTAGCAGATGATGAAATTTCAGATGAAGAGTTTGAACGTTTACTTGATGATCTCCACGGCTCAGGAAAATTTGGCCAGATAGGTGATGAAACAAGTGATGTTGAAAAACCTAAAGAGACTCCCTCTACTCCAGTGCAGGCAACACCTGAGCCTGAAGTCATTCCAGCGGCGAAGCCTAAATCGAAATCAGCCCCTAAAAAGTCTAAGGAAGGTTCTACACCCTCAGCAATACCTGCAGAAGCCACGGTGCGTGTCGATACTAAGCGTTTAGATGATATTATGAATATGGTTGGTGAGCTGGTTTTAGTGCGTAATCGCTTAGTCACATTGGAACAATCGCTGGGTAGTGAAGAAATGTCCAAGGCGGTGAGTAGTTTAGATGTGGTGACTGCTGATCTGCAAATGTCAGTAATGAAAACTCGAATGCAACCCATTAAAAAAGTCTTTGGGCGCTTTCCTCGAGTCGTTCGTGATTTATCTCGGGCAATGAAAAAAGAAGTTAAATTAGAGCTGATTGGTGAAGACACCGATTTAGATAAAAATCTAGTTGAAGCCTTGGCTGATCCACTGGTTCATTTAGTTAGAAACTCAGTCGATCATGGCGTTGAAATGCCGGATCAGCGTGTTGCAGCAGGTAAAGAAAAACAAGGTACTGTTATTTTAGCTGCAGAGCAAGAAGGTGATCATATTATGCTGTCTATTGAAGATGATGGTGCTGGTATGAATGCCGATGTGTTACGTCAAAAAGTAGTAGAAAAAGGCTTAATGGATGAAGAAGTTGCCAGCCGCCTTGATGATAAAGAATGCTATAACCTAATTTTTATGCCTGGTTTTTCAACTAAAGATGAAATTTCAGATATCTCAGGTCGAGGTGTTGGAATGGATGTGGTTAAGACCCGTATTGCCCAGCTAAATGGTAGTATTGATATTGATTCTGAGGAAGGTAAAGGTACCCGTATTGCGATTAAAGTACCTTTAACCTTAGCCATTATGCCAACTCTGATGGTAAAACTAAAAGACCAAGCCTTTGCCCTACCTTTGGTAAGTGTGAATGAAATATTTCACCTCGACTTAACAAAAACGAATAAGGTAGATGGGCAGTTAGTCATTATGGTGAGAGAAAAACCCTTGCCACTGTTTTACCTGACTCGTTGGTTAGTGAAAGGTTCTGAATATGATGAATTACCCAGTGAAGGGCATGTTGTTGTTGTTCATGTAGGCACTAAAAAAGTAGGCTTTGTTGTTAACCACTTAATTGGTCAAGAAGAGGTAGTGATTAAGCCTTTAGGCTCATTGTTACAAGGCACTGATGGTTTGGCAGGAGCCACTATTACCGGTGATGGTAAAATTGCTTTGATTCTTGATATTCCCACACTCATGTCTTCTTGCGCCCGCTAAATTATGGAGCGATTTGCATGCTATTGGCCCCATGTAGCTTCATTTTTAATTTGTTGAAATTATAGTCATGATAGATTTTTTGAGTATTTTTGGTCTTATTTTGGGGTTTGGAGCTATCCTAGTGGGGCAGTTTCTTGATGGTGGGCATTTATCGACTTTAATTAATGGTCCAGCAGCTCTTATTGTCTTGGGAGGTACCTTCGGTGCAGTGATGTTGCAGTCTCCCACGAATATTTTTCTACGTGGTCTTAAGCTTTTTTCTTGGGTTTTTTTCCCGCCTCGTTTTCATACAGAAGAAACCATTGCTCAAATTATAGAGTGGAGTAATATTGCCCGAAAAGAAGGTCTTCTAGGCTTGGAACTGGTTGCTGAAGAAGAAGAAAACTTATTCGCCCGCAAAGGACTTGAATTGCTGGTTGATGGTAGTGAACCTGAAGTGATGCGTTCAATAATGGAACTTGAAATTGATGCCAAAGAATCGTTTGACACTCAATCCGCTAAAATTTATGAAGCAATGGGTGGTTTTTCACCCACAGTGGGCATTATTGGCGCGGTTATGGGGCTTATTCATGTTATGGGTAATCTATCGGATCCCAGTAAATTAGGTGGTGGCATTGCCGTGGCATTTGTGGCCACCATTTATGGTGTGGGTACGGCAAATTTACTCTTTATCCCTATTTCAAGTAAATTAAAAACCTTGGTGCAAAATGAGGTGACTTATCGAGAAATGGTGGTTGAAGGTTTGGTTTCTATTTCAGAGGGTGAAAATCCAAGAAATATTCAACGAAAATTAGAAGGTTATTTAGATAAAACAAATTATGATGATGAAAGTGATGTGCTTTAATGTGTCTAAGTACCATTTTGTAGAT
>WFNB01000102.1 GCA_015488755.1 Gammaproteobacteria bacterium
ATGTCACATAGGTGACATTTTAATATATACTAGAAATCAGGAGACATGCTTATGACCATAAAAACATATTCCGCCAGAGAGTTACGTGACGGCCATTTTTTAACTGATAACTCCGTTTCAGTCATAACTTCTCATGGTAGACCGGTAAAAGTAGCCATACCCTTTGATGAACGTATGTTGGGTGAGGGTGTATCTCGTGCTATTGCCTTAAACCTAGTTGAAAACCATGTGCTCACTCAGGTTCAAGGCGCAAAAATGGCTGAAATGTCATTAGAATCCTTTCTTAAACTCATGGCAAAATTTGATATTCCGGCAGCGGATATGGATGCCAGTGAACTGGTTGATGATCTGAACGAATTTCTATAGATGAAAAAATGTATTATTGCTGATGCCGGACCAATTATTGCTTTATGTAAAATACAGGAACTGAGATTACTTGAGCAATTATTTGAAATTTGTTGCATCACTAAAGAGGTCTATCAAGAAGTCATTTCAGGTAATGATATTGCAGTAAATTGTCTTCAATCGGCCGTTAATCATGGTTATATCAAAATTGAAACCGTTAACAATATTGATGCAGATTTACAAATACTGTTAGATCCGGGTGAAGCCAGCGCCATTACTTTAGCCTTAAAGAAAAAAAAGTACGCTTTATTAATTGATGAAACAAAAGGAAGACATATAGCCAGACAGTATAAGCTCTCAGTCATTGGTTTAGCTGGTTTATTAATATTAGCAAAGAAACATCGCTTGATAGATAATGTACTACCTTTGTTAATAAAAGTTCGCAATAATGGCTATTGGCTATCAAACCATTTTCTATATGAGGTTGCCAAATTATCGAATGAAAAATTTGATAATGATTGTTAAGTTATTTTGTAATCATTTAGCTTAAATCAGGTTATATGTGAATGGCTTTTTCAATCGAATTTTTAACAAATTCATTTAAATTGATCCCCATATTTTTTGCACAGATTAAAGCATTACGATGTAACTCACTACCAATGCGGACATTAAACGAGCCTTTGCAAGGTTTTTCAGGCTCATAGCCAAGCTGCTCACAGGTTTTAATATAATCCTCAACCGCATCTCTAAAAGAATGTTCAATCTCGGCAACACTTTCACCTTCATAAGTCACCAGTGCATTAATAAATTGGAGTTGACCAAATAAGCAGGAATCTTCAGCACTGAACTCAACTGAACCATAATAGCCTTTATGTTTTAATAATTTCATATTAATCCACCTCTTTGCAATTTCTCTTTTACCTGTTTTACGGCACAAATTAATTATATAATTAATTTTCATAATTGCAACTATTAAATAGTTGCAATTTGATGTAGTTGTGTGAAATCACCTTCATGTCATATTACTCGATCTCAGTTGTTTTTAGTACAAAAAAAGGAAGTCTGTTAAATTATATGCCTGTCAGTTTTTGCCTATTTTCTCTGTTTTTTTTATTCGTTAAAATACTCTGATATACTCCAATATCTATATAACGAGTGTCCATCGTGATGGACACTCACTATCAAAAAAGGGCTTTGAATGTCAGGTTTGTGCGGCTGGTACCAAAAAAATAATCAAAACAGCGCTGATGAAAAGATTATTGAGGCTATGCTGGACAAAATTGTTATACCTGCAAGCCTGCACCGCTCCCAGGCGTTTTCAATTGACAACAGCACCTGTGCCGCCTTAGCCACGGCTGATTTTACTGAGCAGGATATTTTTAATAGTTCAAAGCTGATGGTGGCCTGCACGGGACATATCCACTGGAAAGACGCCGCTCTGACTTCGCTGGCTCAGGATAAGGGCAATGCAGCCGTTATTGCCCAACTCTACCAGCAATATGGCATTGATTTACTAAAACAAAGTCACAATGATTTTGCTCTGGCAATTATTGACCGGGAACAGGACAAAACCATTCTTGCCCTTGATCGCATGGGGATACAACGGCTTTGCTATCAAACTATGGGTGATGCAATTATCTTTTCTTCTGATATGCAGGCCATTTTTGTACACCCGGCAAGCACCAAAGCATTATCAGAACAGGGTGTTTTTAATTATTTTTATTTCCATATGGTGCCCTCTCCCGGAGCCATATACAAAAATGTAGAAAAGCTTTTACCGGGACAATATATTGTTTTTTCTAAAGGCCAGATTGAAAAACATTTTTACTGGCAAATTGCTTATCAGGATAATAATACTGAATCATTTGAAGAATTAAGTGAACAATTCAAAAAACTGCTCAGAGATGTGGTTAAATCCAGACTCTCTGAGCAGACTACCGGAGCTTTTTTAAGTGGTGGGCTGGACAGTTCTACCATGTCCGGTATATTAAGCGAGTTACAGGAAACAGCCGATACCTTTTCTATTGGTTTTGATGCAGACGGTTATGATGAAACCCCTTTTGCCAGAACTACCGCAAAACAGTTTAATACTCATCATCATGAATATTATGTAACCCCGGAAGATGTTTTTAAAGCCATTCCATTAATTGCTCAAACCTATGATGAACCCTTTGGCAATGCCTCGGCCATTCCGGCTTATTATTGTGCCAAATTTGCCCGAGAAAATGGCATTCATACCATGATTGGCGGCGATGGCGGGGATGAAATATTTGCTGGTAATGAACGTTATGCCAAACAAAAGGTTTTTGAGGTTTATAAGCAAATCCCCGCTATTGTACGTGCGGCTGTTTTAGAACCGGTTTTTCTAAAAATGCCGGGGGCTACTTCTTTACCTGTTGTTAAAAAAATTAATAGCTATATTCAACAGGCCAAAATACCGTTACCGGCTCGCTTTGAAACCTATAATTTTTTAAACCGAACCCCTTTGGATACTATCTTTGATGGTGATTTTTTGTCACAGGTTAATTCAGAATTGCCTTTAGCTATGCAGGAAGAAGTTTATAACCGTACTCGTTCAGAAAATTCCTTACATAAAATGCTGCACCTGGATATGAAGGTGACTATTGCGGATAATGATATCCGTAAAGTTAATAATATGTGTGCACTTGCCGGTGTGGATGTGGTTTATCCTTTTCTGGATGATGATATGGTTAATTTTGCTGCGGGAGTTCCTCCTGAGTTAAAACTTAAGGGACAGGATCTACGCTATTTCTTTAAGCAGTCTTTGGCCGATTACCTGCCCCATGATGTAATTAATAAACAGAAACATGGTTTTGGCTTACCTTTTGGGGTCTGGTTAAATGATTATAAGCCTTTGCATGAAATGGCTCATGAGAGTTTATTAACTCTGGAACAAAGAGGATTTTTTCATAAAGATTATATCAACAATTTATGGCAGGCCCATAATAGTGAACATAGTTCTTATTATGGGGTAATGATCTGGGTTATGATGATGTTTGAGCAGTGGCTGGAAGCTCATGCATAAATAATAGATTATGATTTTTTACAAATGGTCACAAATTGCATATATCTCATATCATCCAGTGACTTTAATGTCATCCAGTTCAATACAGCGAATTTAAATGGAAAACGGGTACTTACACCACCCTCAAGACCGGATAAAGAGATAACTTTATATCCTGTATCCTCAAATAATCTCATGATACTTTTTTGGGTAAAGAATCTTAAATGGGTTTTATCGAGAATACCTTTATCAGTATATTCCCAGTCTTTATTAATTATCAACCTTTTAATATTATCATAGTAACGTACATTGGGTATGGATGACACTATATAGCCCGAGTTCACCAGTTTTGTCTTTAATGCAACGAGAAGTTTCCATGGATCAACAATATGCTCTAATACATCATTAAAAATGATACAGTCGAAGTAATTATCGGGTAACTCTTTGAGATTATGGTTTATGTCACCAATAAATACTTTTAATAACTTTTCCTTAGCTTTAAGTGCACTTTGTTCATTATATTC
>WFNB01000103.1 GCA_015488755.1 Gammaproteobacteria bacterium
CAATAAAGCCTCCAGGGATGGATTTACGGCGTCTTGCGTAGTAAATACAGAGTTATCCTGCCTCAGACATGCTTAAGTACCTACCTATGAATAATTTTAATATGTAAGATATGAAAAAGTTTTTTTGATGTTACTTTATTTGGCATAACGTGCAATGTACTGAGAAATGTGTACTGAAAAAATTAATATAAGAAATCAAATTCATGACCTTGTTATGTATTTTTATTAACATTTGATCTACAATGTAATACAAACATGCACATTGGACAAACATTATGAAAACTGAAATGCTTACAACTCGTATTGACCATGACACTAAATTGGCTTTTACTCATATTTGTGATGAAGTTGGTTTAAGTCCATCACAAGCTATCAAGTTGTTTGCACGTGCTGTTATCAATTATGGTGGAATTCCATTTGAACTTAAAGCAAAACAACCCAATTCAGTAACTGTAGCTGCTATTCAAGAGCTTTCACAAGGAAAAGGGCATAAAACTGAGAGTGTAACCAGCCTTATTACAGAGTTAACAGAAGGCAAAGTGACAAATGTACACTCTTGATTACTCAACTCAATTTAAAAAAGATTTTAAGAAAATAACTAAAAAATCCATTCCAGACATAATAGAGATTGGAAATGTCATTTCCGAGCTTCAAAATGGGCATACTTTAGAAGCTAGATATGTTGATCACCCTCTTTCTGGTAATTGGGTTGGATTTAGAGATTGCCACATCAAACCTGACTTGGTTCTGATATATCGAGTTCATGAAAATACTTTACAGTTAGCCCGCATTGGCTCGCATAATGATGTATTTTAGTAGCGATTTGGTCACATAACTACTCACTTAGGAATTTAAAATATGAAAAAAAATGTAATAATTGCACTATCTGCAGCAATGTCAACAGTACTATTATTGCCTGCTTGTAGTACTGTAGAAGAGAACCATCATGATACGACTCATGAAGCGCATAACGCACACAATGCACATGGGGTAGTTTCTGATGCTATTGTTGCTGAACAACGAGAGCAGTTGGCAGAAAATACCAAAGATAAGGGCTTTGGCCCTCAATCCCCTCGTGATATAGACGCTATTTCAGGTAATAATTCACGTCTCTTTAATGCAGCGCCACCTGCTTCTGAAATGAATCTATGCAATATTCACTTTCATAAAAATGCGGAGCATAAAGGGGGCGAGTTTACTAAGTATGCAGGTAATGGTGATGGTCATGGTTATCAAAGTGGTTACCAATATACTGGAAAATTGACTGCTGCGGAGCTTAAACCAGTAGGGCATGAGGTGTGTCCTAGTAAGCATGGCGCCTTAAGCGTTGGTGATACCATTGAGGTGCATTATGTACATTCAACCGCTCAAGTCAAACCCGGCCCAACACTGGGTTCATGCCTTAATGAGGCCATAAAAAATCCTCAGCTGCGTGTGGAAACTCAGGTCTATGTTTTGGTGAATGATAGCAATGCACTTGATTTTGGTACACTTACTCAGTATGGTAAAATGAATGCTTTATATCAGGCAATGAATATACCCAACAATACCGGTACTGCTGTTGAATATGCCGGTTCAACGACTGGCCCAGGTTACAATGAAAAAGGATCACCCTTTCAAGTAACATGGAACGTGCGCCCCAAGGTTGCTAAGGTAAATATTGAGACCGTTGGACAATGGTGTAAAGGCAATACCTTCAAAGAAGATCATGCTCATGGGGTAAGAAATCTGGTGATTAACCCTGAGCTAATTTCCAAAATCAGTCATTAAGTATTAACCAACTTAGTTAGTTGACCTGCTAAAGGCCGATAAAAAAGGTCAATTAAAGTACCCTAATTCTATACTATGTATTATGTGGTTTTGGGGTGCTTAATTGATTTATTTTAGTTTGTATGACAAATTTTGACTCCTTCATAATACGCCGGTGAGTGTGTTACTTAAACGGCAACCTTAATATATTTAATTCAATATATACTGGATGTTTATTTTGTCTATATAAAAGGGCTAAAAACTGTTACACTAAACAGTCATAACATCCTTATCTATATCGACTAGAAAAAAGACAAAATGAATCCTAATTTTCTTGATTTTGAACAACCTATTGCAGAGCTTGAAGCAAAAATTGAAGAACTGCGTTACATGGGTAATGATACCGATCTGAATTTATCTGAAGAAATTGCTAATCTACAGGGTAAGAGCAAGTCTCTAACTGAATCCATTTTCAAAAATCTAACGCCGTGGCAGATATCCCAACTGGCTCGCCACCCTATGCGTCCTTATACCCTAGACTATATTAAGCTGGTATTTACTGATTTTGAAGAATTACATGGCGATCGTGCCTTTGCTGATGATGCACCTATTGTTGGTGGTTTGGCTCGCCTAGATAGTATGCCAGTAATGGTTATAGGTCAGCAAAAAGGCCGTGATACTAAAGAGAAGGTAAGGCGTAACTTTGGTATGCCACGTCCAGAAGGCTATCGTAAAGCCTTACGTTTAATGAAAATGGCAGAGCGTTTTAAACTGCCAATTTTGACCTTTATTGATACTCCGGGTGCTTACCCTGGTGTGGGTGCGGAAGAAAGAGGGCAGAGTGAAGCTATTGCTCGTAATCTGATTGAAATGGCCGAATTAAAAGTGCCGATTATTTGCACGGTTATTGGTGAAGGTGGTTCTGGCGGAGCTTTAGCTATTGGTGTGGGTGATCGGGTTAATTTACTACAATATAGTACCTATTCAGTCATTTCACCAGAAGGGTGTGCCAGTATTTTGTGGAAAAGCGCTGATAAGGCATCCGATGCTGCTGAAGCGATGGGGATCACTTCTAGTCGCTTAAAAGAGTTGGGCTTGATTGATCAAATTATTGATGAACCTATTGGTGGTGCGCATCGTGATCATGAGACGATGGCCAAGAAACTCAAGCAATCACTATTAGAGACCTTAGAACATTTATTAGAATTGCCAACGGATCGCTTATTAGATTCCCGTTATGAACGCCTAATGAAATTTGGCAACTATATTGAAAACTAGGATTGAAAACTAAGCTTAATCGTTAAAATTAAGCTTTTATAGCTCGATTTTTAGCAGTAATTCATCCGGTCTATTTATGCTACGGTTTGTTTATGTTAAGTGTTGGATTCATCCTTAGTAGGATAAAATCTCTGCTTTTTGAGGAGTAAATACATGTCTATTACTCCCCAAGCTTTTCACGTTCACCTACAACATTTATCCGCTGCAGAAAAATACCTGATTGCGTATAGTGGTGGGGTTGATTCTCATGTGTTATTGCACCTATGCGCGCAACTTAAAAATGCCCCCAGTGGTTTTAAACAATCCTTTTCTGCTGTCTATATTGATCATGGCATAAGTACTCAGGCGCAAAAATGGGGGCAACATTGTCAACAAATTTGCTATGAGTTGGATATTCCTCTGACTATTGTTGCTGTGGATGGTCGTGCTAAAAACGGTCAAAGTCCAGAAGCTGTAGCGAGAACTGCTCGCTATAATGCCTTTGCTCAGCTATTAGCAAAAGATGAATGCTTATTAACGGCACAACATTTGGCTGATCAAGCTGAGACACTGTTATTGCAGCTCTTACGTGGCAGTGGTACCAAAGGATTAGCTGCCATGCCAAGAATCAAGCCCTTTGCCAAGGGCTTTTTATGTCGTCCTATTTTAGATTATACACAGCAAGACATTCTTAACTATGCACGGCAACATCAATTGCACTGGGTTGAGGATGACAGCAATGCCGAAGAGTGTTTTGACCGTAATTATTTACGCCATAGTATCTTACCCTTATTAGAAAAACGCTGGCCTGCTGCACAGGAAAATATTGCTAAGTCAGCTGATGTCTTAGCTGAGTCACAATTTTTATTAGAAAAAATGGCCAATACTGACCTGCATGATCTTGTCTTTATCAATGAGTACGGCCTTGTTGAGCAGGATAAACTCTTACTGGAACCGACATTGGCACTACTTACTATGCCGGTAGAGCACGTGGTTCATTGCCATCATCATGAATTGGCTCGTGTACACAATGTCCTACGATTTTGGATACAAAGCAATCACTTACCACTGCCATCAAAGAAAATTTTAGAGCAAATTATCCAGAGTGTGCTATTGGCTAGAGAAGATGCAATGCCTATCGTGACTTGGCGACGGGATAATTGTGGCTGTGAAGTGAGAAAATACCAAAACATACTCTATTTGTTTAAGGTATCTGATGGTGTGGGCTGGCAAAAAATAACATCACAAGCCTACACGTCATTTCAGGCAAGCTTACTGGAAAAGAATAGACTAAAACTGCCTAACGATATGGGGACTCTTGTCTTAGATAGAGCGAAGCCTTCATTAAAACAAGCAATACCTTATGATCGAGAAAAACTGCTCAGTAAACCTTTAAGTATAAAATTTCGTTCTGGTGGCGAGCGTTATAGACGACAGCCAAATGAGCATTCTCGTAGCCTAAAACATTGGTTTCAGGAACAAGCTATCCCACCTTGGCAAAGAGCAGTGATGCCATTAATCTTTTGGGGTGATGAATTATTGCAGATTGGTAATTTTGTTTTAAATCACTCTTTGGATACTTATGCAGTTAACCAACCAATGAAACAGCATAATGGCGTTGTTGATGACCCTTTATCCCCTAATTCAGCTAATTCACTGATAATTCACTGGCAAAGGGAAAATAACTAAAATAGCCGACAGATTGGGATGAAATTATTCCCAATAAACGGTAAAATCAAGCGTTGTAATCGGTGCGGATAGATAAAAATATTCACAGATAGATAAAACATTCATAGACTTTACTATAGAGCTTAATAAATCCTTATGACCAAATATATTTTTGTTACCGGCGGTGTTGTCTCCTCTCTTGGTAAAGGCATTGCCTCAGCCTCTTTAGCTTCATTGCTTGAAGCGCGTGGCTTAAAAGTTACCCTATTAAAACTCGACCCCTATATTAATGTTGATCCCGGTACCATGAGTCCCTTTCAGCATGGTGAAGTCTATGTTACTGAAGATGGTGCTGAGACCGATTTAGATCTTGGACACTATGAACGTTTTGTACGCACTAATATGCAACAAACCAATAACTTTACTGCAGGGCGTGTGTATGAAAGTGTTCTTTCTAAAGAACGCCGTGGTGATTATCTTGGTGCTACAGTACAAGTCATTCCACACATTACAGATGAAATTAAACAACGTATTCATCTTGGTGCTGGTGATGCTGATATTGCCATGATCGAAATTGGTGGCACAGTGGGTGATATTGAATCACTGCCGTTTATGGAAGCTATTCGTCAGTTAGGTATTCAGATGGGTAGTGAGCATACATTGTATATGCATCTGACCTTATTGCCTTATATTCCTACTGCAGGTGAATTAAAAACTAAGCCAACACAACACTCTGTCAAAGAATTACAAGCCATTGGTATTCGACCCGATATCTTACTGTGTCGAGCTGATCGTCCCATTCCCGCTGAAGAGCGACGTAAAATTGCTCTTTTTACCAATGTTGAAGAACGGGGGGTTATTTCCGCCATTGATGTGGATAGTATTTACCGTATTCCTCTTTTATACCATGAACAAAAGTTGGATCAACTCGTTGTTGAAAAGCTAAAGCTGGATGTGCCAGAGGCTGATTTATCTCAATGGCAAGC
Source organism: Gammaproteobacteria bacterium (assembly GCA_015488755.1). GTDB lineage: Bacteria > Pseudomonadota > Gammaproteobacteria > GRL18 > GRL18 > GRL18. The sequence goes on from WFNB01000103.1 coordinate 5,661, forward strand.
GGTTGTGGATGCACAAAACAGTCCTAAGGGCGAAGTCAATGTCGTTATGGTTGGTAAATATGTTGATTTAACTGAATCGTATAAATCCCTATCAGAGTCTTTAATTCATGCGGGTATTCATACCTCAACCAAGGTGCGTATTACTTATATTGATTCAGAAGAAATTGAAAAAGAAGGTACCGATTGTCTAGCTGAAATGGATGCTATTTTAGTACCCGGTGGCTTTGGTAATCGAGGTGTTGAAGGTAAAATTTTAGCGGCTCAATATGCTCGTGAACAAAAAATTCCTTATCTAGGTATTTGTCTGGGTATGCAGGTTGCAGTCATTGAATACGCCCGTAATGTAGCACAACTAGACAAGGCACATAGTACCGAGTTTGATCCAAAAACCCCAAATCCTGTGATTGCTTTGATTACAGAGTGGTTTAGAGAAGATGGTACGCTTGAAACTCGGGATGAAAATACCGATTTGGGTGGCACCATGCGTTTAGGTGGCCAGCCTTGTAAGCTTAGTCATGGCTCTCGAGTGAAACAAGTGTATGACAAAGAAGTGATTGTCGAACGTCATCGCCATCGTTATGAATTTAATAATCAATATCGTGAGCCATTGGCCAATGCCGGTTTACAATTTGCGGGCATTTCTATTGATGATAATTTGGTTGAAGTCGTTGAAGTCGATGATCATCCGTGGTTTATCGCTTGCCAATTCCACCCTGAATTTACCTCAACACCAAGAGATGGTCACCCGTTATTTACCAGTTATATTAATGCCGCTCGTGTTAACGCTGGCTTGACGATTGAAAATAAAGAAGGAAAATTGTTTTAATGATGGACTCATTTGAGCTGTGTGGTTTTGAAGTGGGCTTGACTAAGCCCTTGTTTTTAATAGCGGGTCCTTGTGTGATAGAAAGTGAGTACGTGGCACTGAGTACAGCAGAACAGTTAATAACCATCAGTGCAGACTTAGGCATCCCTTTTATCTATAAATCGTCATTTGATAAAGCCAATCGTACCTCAAGCCAAAGTTATCGTGGTCCCGGAATGGCAGAGGGCTTGCGGATTTTACAAAAAGTAAAAGATGAACTCAATGTGCCTATTTTAACTGATGTGCATGAAGATACACCTTTGGATGAAATTTGTGAGGTTGTTGATGTCTTACAAACCCCTGCCTTTTTATGTCGTCAGACCAATTTCATTCAAAGCGTGGCCAAAACCGGTTTGCCTGTAAATATCAAAAAAGGTCAGTTTCTAGCGCCTTGGGATATGAAAAATGTCATTGATAAGGCCAAAGAAACAGGCAATCAACAGATTATGGCCTGTGAACGGGGAGTGAGTTTTGGCTATAACAACCTCGTATCGGATATGCGCGCTCTAGCAGTCATGCGTGAGACAGGATGCCCCGTTGTTTATGATGCCACCCATTCTGTTCAACAACCCGGTGGTTTAGGTGGGTGCTCTGGTGGTAATCGAGAATTTGTCCCCGTACTGGCTCGTGCTGCAGTCGCTAGCGGTGTGTCGGGACTCTTTATGGAAACTCACCCTGATCCGGATAAGGCTTTGAGTGATGGTCCAAATTCATGGCCGCTAAATAAAATGAATGACTTAATAAAAATGCTAATGGCTATTGATCAGCTGGTTAAAGCTCAACCATTTGCTGAACAGTCATTGTAAACAATACTAAAATACAATAAATACAGGAAAAAAAATGCCAGATTTAACAATTATTGATGTCAAGGCAAGAGAAGTTATTGATTCGCGTGGTAATCCAACAATTGAAGCGGATATTTATTTACAATGTGGCGCTATGGGGCGTGCCATTGTACCATCAGGTGCTTCAACGGGTGCTAGAGAGGCCATTGAGTTGCGTGATGGTGATAAAAGTCGTTTTCAAGGTAAGGGTGTTTTAAAGGCCGTAGCCAATGTCAATGGTGAAATTAAAGACTCTATCTTAGGGATGCGTTCGGATGATCAATCGGGTATTGATCATAAAATGATTGCCTTAGATGGTACCGATAACAAAGATCGTTTAGGGGCCAATGCCTTATTAGCCGTATCATTAGCCGTAGCCCATGCCTCTGCTAAGGCCAACAATGTGCCTTTGTATCGTCAGCTAGGTGGTCAAGGTAAACTGACTATGCCTGTGCCGATGATGAATATTATTAATGGTGGTGAACATGCCGATAATAATGTTGATATTCAAGAGTTTATGATTTTACCAACGGGTGCGCCTTCAATGGCCGAAGCCATTCGTTGCGGTGCTGAAATTTTTCATGCACTGAAAAAAGTCTTGAGTGCCAAAGGTCTTAATACGACCGTAGGTGATGAAGGTGGTTTTGCACCAGATTTACCTTCAAATGAAGCAGCCATTGAAGTTATTCTTGAAGCCATTGATGCTGCAGGCTATAAAGCGGGAGAAGATGTCTTTTTAGGCATTGATGCCGCCAGCTCTGAATTTTATAAAGATGGTAAATATGTCTTAGCATCAGAAAATAAAGCACTTAGTTCAGAAGAAATGGTGGACTATCTGGCTGATTGGGTCGAACGATACCCATTGATTACTGTTGAAGATGGTCTTGATGAAGGCGATTGGGAAGGTTGGCAGATCCTAACTGAAAAATTAGGTAAAAAAGTGCAATTAGTTGGTGATGATCTTTATGTTACCAACCCTAAAATCTTTAAAGAAGGGATTGATAAGGGCATTGCCAATTCTATTTTAATTAAGGTCAATCAAATTGGTACTTTAACGGAAACCTTAGAAGCGATTCAGATGGCAAAAGATGCCGGTTATACTGCGGTTGTTTCGCATCGCTCAGGTGAGACAGAAGATACCACCATTGCTGATTTAGCGGTAGCCACTTCGTGTGGTCAAATCAAAACAGGCTCACTATCACGTTCTGATCGAATTGCTAAATATAACCAACTGATCCGTATTAGTGAAGCGCTTGGTGATGATGCGGTTTATCTTGGTAAAGAGACCTTTTATAACCTAAAATAATGGCTATATTTACTGTGTTGCAGTATTTAACATAATAGAATGGTTTTTTATGGGGTTGTTGTGAATGAATGTGTTACTTTCACAAGACCCCATTTTATTTTGTGTGATCAATGAATTATATTATTAGCCTCTTATTGTGTCTATTAATCGCCCTACAATATGATTTGTGGGTAGGCGAAGGTAGTATTGCGGAAGTCAGAAACTTAGAAGCTGCTATTAAGGTACAAAAGCAAGAAAATAAAACACTCAGAGAACGTAATGATGCCTTACAAGCTGAGGTACAGGATCTTAAACACGGTTTAAATGCGATTGAAGAACGTGCTCGTACTGAATTAGGCATGATAAAAAGTGATGAAACTTTTTTTCATGTCATTGAAAATAAGCGTGCTCAGTAGTTTGTGTTTCTAAATAGCAAATTTAGAAAGAAGGTATTCATGTTGCTCTTTTTTTGGTTTACAACTGTTTGAACGTAGTGAGTTTTGTAAGCCAAAAAACGAGTGACGTGAATGCCTGCTGTTACTTTCTGATGGTTGCCGGCAAGGTATGGTTTGCTTAATACTTTGTTTTTAATAAAAGGATAGGTGCAGTCCGTTATGGCGCAAACTAAACGATACTGGGCGTTGATCCCCGCCGCCGGTGTGGGCAGACGTATGGGGAGTGATATTCCCAAGCAATATTTGCCTTTAGCAGGTAAAACTGTTTTAGAACAGACATTATCGGTTTTTCTTAAACACCCAAAAATAAATGGCATTGTGTTGGCCATCACTGAGGGTGACCCCTATTGGCCAACACTCAGTCAGCAGTTTCAAGATATTAGCACACCCATTATGCTGGCATCAGGTGGTCAAGAGCGCTGTCATTCGGTGCTCAATGCCTTAATACGCTTAGCCACTCAAGCCGATGCGGATGATTGGGTGTTGGTGCATGATGCTGCCCGTCCCTGTCTGAGTGCTGAAGACATTGATCATTTAATCAATACTCTTAGTAAGACATCAAATGGTGGTTTATTAGGCTTGCCTATGGCCGATACCGTTAAGCGTTGTGATGCTCAAGGTCATGTCTTGGCAACGGTGGATCGCAGTGAACTCTGGCGAGCGCTGACGCCACAAATGTTCCCCTTGGCCTTATTAACAAAAGCATTGACTCATGCTCTTGAGAATAAACTCTTAGTGACTGATGAAGCATCAGCGATGGAATTACAAGGTTTGCAAGTAACAATGCTTGAGGGGCAGGCCAGTAATATTAAAATCACTCACCCAAGTGATTTACAAATGGCAGAACTCTTTTTTAGGCACTGATTGGCGTTTTAGAACTCAGCTTAAGTAACCTGAACTCTGGATAAGCTAATCTTGAAAATAAATGCAAAAGTGTTGATTGGCCTGTATTTGTGGAAGAAGTCTCTTTGGCATGGATGCCAAAGTGAAGCCTACAAGGAAGTATTCACGGCGACTTCTGTAACAAATACAGGCTAATCAACACGTTACTTGTTCAGTTATCCAGAACTCAGGTTAAGTAAGGTATAAAAATGATACGAATTGGTCATGGCTATGATGCCCATCGTTTTGCAGAGGCGTATGACTACTCTGTTAATATTATGATTGGCGGGGTTAAAATTCCTCATTCACATGAACTATTGGCACACTCTGATGGTGATGTCCTTATTCATGCCTTGTGTGATGCCATATTAGGAGCATTGGCATTGGGTGATATTGGTCATCATTTTCCTGATACAGATAATGAATATGAAGCGATTGATAGTCGTATTCTCTTACGTAAAGTGATGCAAGAAGTCGACTTAGCACATTGTAAAATTGCCAATGCAGACATGACCATTATTGCCCAAATGCCCAAAATGGCACCGCATATTGAAACCATGTGTACCCGTTTGGCCGAAGATATGAAAGTGGATCGCTCACAAGTCAATGTGAAAGCAACCACAACGGAAAAAATGGGGTTTATTGGTCGCAAAGAAGGTATTGCCGCCCATGCTGTGGTGTTACTCAATAGTATTGCCTGATGTTATGTATGGAAAATAATGACACTATTAACGCAATGACTCACTACCCCCTGCTTACTGTAGAAGAAATGGCATACGCACACACTATGCCCAAGGGACAGGCAAAATTTAAAACCTGTACGGATGATTTTATTGTCCGTGAGACCCTCAGCTTTGAACCAGAAGGAGAGGGGACTCATGCCTACCTTTATATTGAAAAAACCAATACCAATACCGAATGGTTAGCGCGACAATTGGCTCGATTCGCAGGTCTTGAAGCAAAAGAAATTGGTTATGCAGGCTTAAAAGATAGAAATGCGGTGACCTCACAATGGTTCAGTATTAATTTAGAATTAGCAGAACAAGTCAATTGGGATGATTTCCATTTAGATGGGGTCAAAATTTTAAAAAAAACACGCCATCGAAGGAAGCTTAAACGAGGTGTGATCAAGCATAACTCTTTTGAGATTTCCTTACGAGATATTGAGCATAGTAGTGTGGTTAATTTAACCCAGATAGTTGAGTGTATTCAACGCTCTGGAGTGCCTAACTATTTTGCTCAACAGCGTTTTGGGCATGATTATAATAATCTAACTCGTGCTGCTAAATGGTTTGCTGGTACGATAAAAATTAAGAAAAGAGCAGATAAAAGTATTATCTTATCTGCTGTCCGATCAATGATTTTTAATCAAATGTTATCACAGCGCATTCACAAACAAGGTTGGGAAGGGATAATGGATGGTGATATTATGATGCTCTCAGGCAGCCACTCTATTTTTCCTATAACAGAAATAAGCCCTGATATTCAAGAGCGTTTCCAACAGGGTGATATTCACCCAACAGCTGCTCTCTGGGGGCGAGGTGGACTGACATCTAAAAATGATTTATTGCAATTGGAGCAGAGTGTTGCTGATGAGCTCAGTGCATGGTGTGCAGGCTTAGAAAAGCATGGTTTAAAGCAAGAGCGCCGTTCGGCAAGATTGTTTCCTGAGGATCTAGCAATACGCTTTTCTGATAAAGATCCTTTGAGTCATGTTGTTCTTTCATTCTCCTTACCTACAGGGTCTTATGCGACCTCGGTCTTAAGAGAGATTATTCAATTTTAAATTTAATACCATTTTAATCTTATGAAAAAATTATCCAGTATGTATTGCTTCTGTCAAAGAAAGCACGGTAAAAAATCGGCCATTAATTTGGGAATGTTGTTTAGTTTATTTTTACTACTATCGACTCAAGTTATTGCCAGTGATCTTAATGTTAAAATAAAAAAAACAGCACATCTTGCATCGGTTAGTGCTATAGCGATCGATTTGAAAACAGGCTCGACTCTGTTAGAAAAAAATAAAAATCTGATAATGCCTATTGCTTCTTTAACTAAATTAATGACGGCTGTCGTGATTTTGGATGCAAAATTATCTTTAAAAGAAAAGATTCGTTTTGCAAAAAAAGACCGAGAAGCCATTAATCATTATTTTTCCCGTATACGGGTGGACTCAGAACTGAGCAGGGGAGATACTCTCAGAATTGCTTTAATGTCCTCAGAGAATCTTGCTGCTGCGGCTCTAGCTCGCACGTATCCTGGTGGTACTTCAAGCTTTGTTAAAGCAATGAATCGCAAAGCGAAAGCACTTGGTATGAAGCATACTCACTATGTTAATGCGACCGGTTTATCAGAAAAAAATACTTCCACAGCATCGGATTTGGCAAAATTAGTACGAGCTGCTGCTAACTATCCTTTATTAAGAAAATACACTACCACGCAAACCTATACTGCTCGATTTAAAAAGCCCCGTTATATTTTAGGCTATACCAATACCAATGCCTTGATCCGAGCAGGTCATAAAGATGTCCTATTGAGTAAAACAGGCTATCTTGATGAAGCAGGGCGTTGCTTGATTATGCTCAGACGCATTGCTAATAAACAAGTGATTATGGTATTTTTGGATTCATTTGGTAAGCGTAGTCCTATCGGGGATGCGAATCGTGTTAAAAAATGGCTACAAACCGGTAAACAAGGTCGAATCGCTAAGTCAGCCAAAAATTATGAGCAGGTCAAACTGGCTTATTATTTGAAAGGCAAGTAATTATCCTTTTTGGTCAGTTTCTTCGTTAAATCTGCGAAATATTATTTATATAGGTATACATTATGACAACACAATTGCAAACACGTTATTATTTAAGTGTTCTTAGCTGTTTTCTATTAGTGCTATTTTCTGGGCAGGTTTTTTCTGCGGGTTTGATTGATCATTTAACGAATCATCAGCATACGGGTGATCTGCCTGAGATCAGTAAGCAGAAAAAATTACGTGCCTTAGTTGTTTATAGTCAGACGGATTTTTTCTTTACTAAAAATGGATCACCAAAAGGCTTACAAGTTGATTTGCTTACAGAATATGAAAAACAACTGAATAAAAATATTAAAAAAGAGTCAGATAAGATCCGTGTTCAATATATCCCGACAACCTTTGCTCGTTTGATCCCCGACTTGATTGCTGGAAAAGGAGATATTATTGCAGCCTTAATGACCATTACCCCTGAACGTGAGGCTCAAATTGATTTTGTTTCTGGCAAGGCTATGGATGTTAATGAATTATTAGTAACTCATAAGAGTATTTCTGACATTCACTCATTGGATGACTTAGCGGGTAAAAAACTTTATGTGCTGAAAAATAGTAGCTATGTCGAACATTTAAAGGTGTTAAATAAAACCTTTCAAGAAAAGAAGTTACCTGCGATGCAAATTGTTGAGGCTGATCCACATTTAAGAACAGAAGATATTTTTGAATTGCTTAATACAGGTGTGGTGGATATGACTATAGCTGATGATTATAAGGCTAAAATATGGGCAAAATCTCTAAAAAATTTAAAAGTCTATGATGATATTGCGATTAAGCGGGGCACTAATATTGGTTGGGGGTTTCGTAAACATTCGCCGGAATTGAAAAAAAGTTTACATATCTTTTTGAAAAAAGTAAAAAAAGGTACCTATTTAGGCAATATGCTTTTCAAACGTTATTATAAAAAAGATAAATGGATAAGCAATCCCAATTCAACAAAAGAACGTAGCAAACTACTGGCTTTTTTTGAGTTATTTAAAAAATATGGTCAGCAATATGGCTTTGATGCGCTTGCTCTCGCAGCTCAAGGGTATCAGGAATCACAATTAAATCAAAAGAAAAAAAGTCATCGCGGTGCTCTAGGTATTATGCAATTATTACCTAGTACGGCAGCAGATAAGAATGTCGGTATTCGTGATATTAGTAAAACAGAAAATAATATTCATGCAGGCACTAAATATTTGGCTTTTTTAAGAGATCGCTATTTTTCAGATCCTGCCATTCGCAACGATGATCGTATGGCATTTTCTTGGGCGGCCTATAATGCAGGGCCAGCCAAGGTACGAAAAATGAGGGCTTTAGCAAAAAAGATGGGCTTAGATCCTAATGTTTGGTATGGTAATGTTGAAGTGGCTGCGGCCAAAATGGTGGGGCGTGAAACAGTAGAATATGTGAGTAATATTTTCAAATATTATATTGCTTATAGCTTAGTGAAAGATGGATTGGTAAAAAGTAAGCGCATCAACGACAGGTAAAAGGCAGGTATCTCAAGTCAACATTGGTTTTATTAGGGCCCTTTATCGACATGCCCTCTGGTGGTTCCGCATTGCCACAAGCCCAAGATATAGGACTCATGGGGCTACCAATGACAGTTTGTGGGCGAATACTAAGAATTTTATCTTTAATATCCGAGTGTACTTTATTGCCAAAAAGGATGTGAATAGAACCTTTTTCTATGGTAATTGTTTTTACATAGTTGCCAATAAGAAATTCCGGTTTGGGTAAACCAACCTCGGTATTATCTTCTGGGAAATTACCATAAGCTCGGTAGTAACTTTTTATACTGGGTTTTATCTCATCAAGCATGCCAAAGGCTTCGCTCATTTGGGCGGCAATTATTTTATTAGTGTAAAGAGGTACCGATAGTGTTGCCATAATAGCAATAATGGCAACCACGACTAGCATTTCTATCAGTGTAAATCCGCTCTTCTTAGTTGTCTTGACCGTTATATTAAAAGTCACATCAAAGCCTAGTTAAGCAATCGTATTAGAAAGATTTATTGTAAAGGCTTTTGCGTTGGGTTGCCAATCAGGTAATACAACTCGGGTCACAGCTTTGTCATTAAGTGCGAAATTATAAGTGGCAGGTTGGTGGGTATGGCCATGAATTAACATATCAGCCTGATGTTTTAGTAGGGCTTGCTCAATGGTCTTTTGATTGACATCCATTATTTGAGCAGATTTATGTTGTCCATAGTGTTGGCTTTGTTGTCTCATGTTTTGTGCAATGGTAATGCGTTCATTACTGGGTTTTGCTAAAAATTGTTGTTGCCAGTTAGGAGCTCTTAGTTGTGCTCTGAGTTGCATATAATCCTTATCATCGGTGCAATAATTATCACCATGAGATAAGAGAATTTTTTTTGCTATGCTACTGCTTGATGCGGGGAGTGTTATGGTATAACTATCAGGAATTAGTTGACATGCACTGACAGATTCAAATTCTGAACCTAATAGAAAATCACGATTGCCATGCATAATATATATATGAGTGCCGCTATCCGATAATGTTTTTAGTCGTTCAATGGCGTCTTTATATAGGGCAATGGAAATATCATCCCCAAGCCATACTTCAAATAAATCACCAAGTATATAAAGCGAGTGAATTTTTTGATTGTGCGATCTCTGGTTTGTGCTAAGACAAGAATGAATAAAATTGTTAAAGCATTCTTGAATGTCAGGGCGTTTGGGATCGAGATGGAGATCAGAAATAAAGAGTATTTTCATTATGGTGATAGGCAGGCTATTTAAAATGGCAATTGTTGTTATATCGTCAATAGATTAAACAATATAAATTATTGCCATTTTAAAGTGTAAGCGATCAGGCTATCGTTACTTTTTCAATAATCACATCTTCAACAGGGACATCAGAATGAAAACCAGAGGTGCCTGTTTGCACGGCTTTAATGGCATCGACAACATCCATTCCATCGGTGACTTTAGCAAACACACAATAGCCCCAGCCATCTTGTGTCTCATTGCGGAAATTTAAAAAGTCATTGTCCTTTAAGTTAATAAAAAACTGAGAAGAAGCAGAGTCAGGATCAGGTGTCCTTGCCATAGCCAGTGTGCCACGATCATTTTTTAAGCCGTTATTGGCTTCATTTTTGATGGCTGGACGAGTCTCTTTTTCATTCATACCCGGCTCCATACCACCACCTTGGATCATAAAACCATCAATGACACGGTGGAAAATAGTGCCATCATAGAAACCATCCTTAACATACTGTTCAAAGTTTTTACAGGTTTCAGGGGCTTTATCTGAGTCCAGTTCGATAGAAATCGTGCCGTAATTGGTTTGCATTGTTATCATAATTGTTCCAATAATTCCGTAAGTAGTGTGTTATATAAGATGATATATCAATATAAATCATGACCTTATTAATATGGGTGAATGATTAAAAATCAAGGTTTATTTCAGAACGATAACATCTTCAATATAAATAGGATCAAAAGGAATATTTTGTTGCCCTGCGACTGCATGGGTCTTTAGTGAGGCAATTTTATCAACCACATCCATACCTTTGACGACTTTACCGAAGACACAATAGCCCCAGCCATTGAGTGTTTTGCGTGTGTGATTGAGAAAGTCGTTATTTTTTAAGTTAATAAAAAATTGTGCTGTGGCAGAATGAGGATCTTGTGTCCTTGCCATGGCAATAGTTCCGCGATTATTTTTCAGGCCATTATCGGCTTCATTTTTAATGGGGCTAAGAGTTTTTTTACGATCACGAGCATTGGTAAAACCACCGCCTTGGATCATAAAACCTTTGATCACACGATGAAAGATAGTCTTTTTATAAAAATTCATCTCGGCATAGTTAACAAAGTTTTTCACGCTTTCAGGTGCTTTATCTGGGTAAAGTTCTAAAATAATATCCCCTTGATTGGTGATCATTTTTACTTTAACGGGATCAGTCGCAAAACTGAATACGCTTAAGCTAAGTAGAAGTATGCTAAGAATAAGTTGTGTGGATCGTGTCATTATAAAACCTTTAAAAGAGTGAATAGGAAGAAAATGCTCAAATAAAAAGCAGAAATTGCTATTTTATTTGCGTTTTTTAACAATATAACGGTTTTAATGCCGCGATTAAAGGGTAATGATTTATTTTTCTCTGTGAATTCATTAAAATCACACGTTGCTTTTAAAAAATGATAATAAAGCCTTAGTCTTTTTCAGGAATAGTAATAAAAAATGAGTGATTCAGAAAACAAACCCAGTAATTTTATCCGTCATATTATTGATGGTGATCGTCGTGCTAATAAAAATAATGGCCAAGTGGTTACACGTTTCCCGCCAGAGCCTAACGGCTATTTGCATATCGGTCATGCTAAGTCCATTTGCCTTAATTTTGGTTTGGCACAGGACTATGATGGCGTGTGTAACTTGCGCTTTGATGATACCAATCCTGAAAAAGAAGATGTGGAATATGTTGATTCTATAAAAAATGATGTAACTTGGCTGGGCTTTCAGTGGCAGGGTGAGCCTAAGTATGCCTCAAATTACTTTCCACAATTGCATGATTATGCGCTTGAATTAATTAAGGCTGGTAAAGCCTATGTGTGTTCTTTGTCTCCAGAGGAAGCACGGGAATACCGTGGTTCATTAACGGCACCAGGAAAAGACAGCCCGTATCGTGAACAAAGCGTGGCTGAAAATCTAGACTTATTTGCCCGTATGAAAGCCGGCGAATTTGATGAGGGAGCTAAAGTTTTACGAGCAAAAATTGATATGGCATCGCCTAATATTAATCTGCGTGATCCCATTTTGTATCGAATCCGTAAAGTAGCGCATCATCAAACAGGTAATGACTGGTGCATTTATCCTATGTATGATTATACCCATTGTATTTCAGATGCTATTGAAGGGATCACTCACTCGCTATGTACTTTGGAGTTTGAAGATCACCGTCCCTTATATGACTGGGTATTGGATCAATTGCCGGAGCTGGCCCATCCCCAACAAATTGAATTTGCTCGACTGAACTTAAACTATACCATTACCAGTAAGCGAAAATTGAAGCAACTGGTGGATGAAAAGCATGTCTTAGGCTGGGATGATCCTAGAATGCCAACGGTATCAGGTTTGCGTCGTAGAGGTTATACGCCGCTTTCCATTCGTAATTTTTGTGATCGCATTGGGGTGACCAAAGTGGATGGTGTGGTTGATATGGCGACGCTTGAATTTTGTATTCGAGAAGACTTGGAACATCGTGCACCTCGAGCCATGTGTGTGATCAATCCGTTAAAAGTAACTATTGATACATGGGACACAGAGACCATTGAAGATTTGTCGGCACCGAGACATCCCAAGGATGAGTCAATGGGACGACGGACATTAAAAATGACACGGGTTATTTACATTGATCATAGTGATTTTGCTGAAGTTCCCCCTCCTAAGTACAAACGTTTAACCATAGGCAAAGAAGTTCGTTTAAGAAATTCTTATGTGATTAAATGTAATGAGGTAATTAAAGATGAGCAGGGTGAGATTATTGAGTTGCGTTGTTCTCATGATGTTGACACGCTAGGTAAAAAACCAGAAGGACGCAAAGTAAAAGGTGTTATCCATTGGGTATCAGCAGAACATAGTGTGCCAGCGCAAGTACGTTTATATGATCGCTTGTTTAGTGAAGAAAACCCCGATGCTGCGGCTAAGGATCATAATAATGAGGATAGTCATTTTCTTGATTTCTTAAACCCAGATTCTTTAACCATTATGGATCAGGCTAGAGTGGAATTTTCTCTGGCTGAGACACAAGCCGGTGATGCCTTTCAATTTGAACGAGAAGGTTATTTTACGGCTGATCCTGACTCAACAGCGGAGCAATTGGTTTTTAATCGTACAGTGAGTCTCAGAGACTCATGGGCTAAGACAGCGAGGAAATAGCCGAATGTTACACATCCAGAATACACTTAGTGGTAAAAAAGAGCCTTTTATTCCAATTCATAAGAATAAAGTGTCTATGTATGTTTGTGGTATGACTGTTTATGATTATTGTCATATTGGTCATGCACGGGTCTTAGTTGTCTTTGATATTATCACTCGTTATCTGCGCAAGATTTATGGTGCTGATAATGTTACCTATGTGCGTAATATTACTGATATTGATGATAAGATCATTGCCCGAGCCATAGAAAATGGTGAAGATATTAATAGTCTAACCCAGCGTTTTATTGATGCCATGCATGAAGATGCCGATGCGTTAGGGGTTAAACGGCCTGATATAGAACCTCGTGCCACAGAGCACATGGATGAAATTTTAGCCATGATACAAACCCTGATGGATAAGGGTATGGCTTATCAGGCTAATAATGGGGATGTTTATTATCAAGTCAGTCAGTTTGCGACCTATGGTCAATTAGCGAAAAAAAATCTTGATGAGTTACAATCGGGTAGCCGAGTGGAAGTCGAACAAGCCAAGCGTGATCCGATGGATTTTGTGCTATGGAAAATGGCCAAAGAAGGTGAGCCAAGCTGGGATTCACCTTGGGGCAAAGGTCGTCCCGGTTGGCATATTGAATGCTCTGCTATGTCAACACAATGCTTGGGGGAACACTTTGATATTCATGGTGGTGGTTTGGATTTAAAATTCCCACACCATGAAAATGAAATTGCTCAATCAGAAGGCTGTACTGGACATAAATTTGTTAATTATTGGATCCATAATGGCTTTGTTCGCGTTGATGATGAAAAAATGTCCAAATCATTGGGTAACTTTTTTATTATTCGGGAGGTATTACAAAGCTATGCGCCTGAAGTTATTCGCTATTTTATTTTAAACAGCCACTATATGAGCCCACTGAATTATTCAGATGAAAATCTGGATAAGGCCAAAGCATCGCTGACGACTTTGTATCAAGCACTACTGAATATTGATGATGCCTTGAATGATAGCCTTGAAACACCGGTGTATGAAGACAATGACTATAGCCAACGTTTCTTTCAGGCTATGGATGATGATTTTAACACCCCAATGGCCATTTCCGTTTTATTTGATCTAAGCCATGAATTGAATCGGCTAAAAAATACGGATAAAAAACAAGCCAAAATCATTGCTCAACAATTAAAAGCATTAGCACAACTTTTGGGCTTGCTGGAAAACAATGCTCAACAATTTTTACAAGGCAATGCCAGCGCCGATGGTTTGTCTGATGATGAGATTAACACCCTGATTGCCCAACGAGCCAGCGCTAAGCAAGATAAAAACTGGTCAGAATGTGATCGTATCCGAGATGTGCTCGATGCAGAAGATATTTTATTAGAAGATACCCCTGAAGGTACCCGATGGCGTAGAAAATAGCCGTATTCACTGTCTTGATTTAGTGGTCTTTGTATTAGCTTAGGTACTTAAATGGTAACTTAGAAGCAAGACTGACCGTATCTAGCCTACAAGACTGCGTTTCAGGGGGCGCTCAAGTACATCCATGTAATGCTTTAATGAAAATATCTCTGTTTTCATAACCCCCTGAAACACACTCTTGCAGGCTGGACACTCTGTTCAAGGTATATAATACGCTGAGTAGTTACCCTAAATTTAGGGTATAAATTAATAAAATGGGTACTTGCAGTATTAGCAAAGTGCTTTTATGAATGATTTTTTGCATTGCTTTGGCTTGATACGGATGTCTAATATGAGTTTCTAGAAAAATAGCCAGCCTTTGTGCCATAAATTCAGCAATTGCCGAGAAAACTATGATTAAGATAAGTACCGTATAGCTAGGTACTATGACAAAGCTAATCTGGCTAAACTCACTTAACCAACCATAGAGTACGGCACTACCAGCCATAGCCTGAAAGGGTAATATAAGGGCGCTAAAACGATTAATAATGGGTATCAAGGGTAATATGACACTGATGACAAAGATAGTATTAATCAACTTCATGGTTTGTCCACTATGTGCATTGAGTAATTGTGGTAAGGACGGTACGACACTGCCATTACTGAGCTGTGCATCCAAACCATATAAGGCTGGATAACTCATGTAGATAAAACAGACTAGCAGTAGCACATGAAAAAAAGGGACACCGATATGCTGGGCGACCCAATGCGTGCTGGCGGTATCTTTGAGGCGATGTAAAAAATGAGTATACATAAGCTCAAACGTAATGGCCATAAAGGTATAAATCAGTGTCGCCATAATAATGGCTGGGCTAAATAATACATCAAAGTAGTTCATAAATTCCTTATCTTATATTTCTTTAATTCTCTATTTAACTCCTGATTAAAACATAATTTATGCCTGAAAAACAAAAAAAGCCAGTGAAAAAAAAATCTTCTGCGAAGAAAAAAAAACTGGGTAAAAAAACAGTGCGCAAAAAGAGTAAAAAATCCCAAAAAGTATCTAAGTCCTCTTTTTTTAAACGGCTGTGGCTCGCGATTAAAAAATTACTCCTATGGACAATACTTTTTGCTTCGATTGCCCTAAGTGCGTATAGCTTTTATCTTAATGGTATCATCAAAGAGAAATTTGAAGGACGGCGTTGGTCAATCCCAGCCAAGGTCTATGCTCGCACTTTAGAGTTATATAGTGGTTTAAAAATAACGGCCAATCAATTAGAACAAGAATTAAAACTATCAGCCTATCGTAAAGATCGTCAAGCATCAACAGAAGGGAGTTTTTCACGTAAGGGACAGCGTATTGATCTCGTGAGTCGTCATTTTGATTTTCCAGATGGTCGGGAAGCATCACATAAATTACGAATTCAGTTTAAACACAATCGCATTCATTCCATTTATGATCTCAAAAAGAAAAAATCCATTGCCCTAGTTCGTCTTGACCCAGCTATGATCAGTAGTATACACCCCAAATTACATGAAGATCGTTTACTATTAGCCAGTAATGATATCCCTAAAAAACTAAAAACAACCTTGCTGGCCGTAGAAGATCGTAATTTTTATCACCATTATGGGCTTGATCCTAAAGGAATTGTACGTGCTATTTTGATGGATATTAAAGCGGGTTCAATGGTGCAGGGTGGTAGCACGCTAACGCAACAATTAGTCAAAAATTATTTTCTTACTAGAGAGAGAACGTTAGTGAGAAAACTCAATGAAGCTATTATGTCGTTATTGCTTGAATACCACTATTCTAAAGAAGAAATTTTAACTGCTTATATTAATGAAGTGTATCTTGGCCAAGACGGTCGACGCGCTATTCATGGCTTTGCTTTAGCTAGTGAGTATTATTTTAAACGGGCGTTGGGGCAGTTAAGTACGCCACAAATGGCTTTATTGGTTGGTTTGGTCAAAGGGCCTTCGTATTATAATCCACGTAAGCATTCTGAACGGGCCAAAAAGCGACGCAATACGGTATTGACTATTTTACGTAAACAAGAGTTATTGACACAAAAGAGCTATGAATCTGCTTTAAAATCTGCTTTGGGTGTTAGTCATCGTTGGTCAATTAATCAATCACCTTTTCCAGCCTTTATGGACAATGTTAAATATCAATTACAGGAACGCTATAATCAAGATGACTTGATGGCTAAAGGGCTAAAAATTTTTACCACCTTGGATCCACAAGTGCAATGGTCAGCAGAGCAAGCATTGATGAAACAAATTCAATCAGTGGGGAAACATTTATCAGCAAACTTACAGGGTGCTGTTGTTGTGACACGGCGAAATTCTGCTGAGATATTGGCTATCGTTGGTGGTAAAACAAATAAGAAAGGGGATTTTAATCGAGCTGTAAATGCTTATCGTCCTATTGGTTCTTTGATAAAACCCGCTATTTACTTAACGGCATTTGAGCAGGGATATACCTTGGCATCTTTATTAAAGGATAGGTCATTTTCTGCCCAAAGTGTGCAAGGTAAACTTTGGACACCCAAAAATTATGATAAAAAAGAACATGGTCTCGTGCCCTTGCATGTGGCCTTGGCAAAATCCTACAACCTTTCAACAGCACGTCTGGGTATGACGCTAGGGGTAGACAAGGTGCTTAATACGGTTAATCGTCTGGGAGTTAAAACCGATGCTTTACCTTATCCTGCTGTGTTATTAGGTTCTTTAAGCCTATCACCGATAGAAGTGGCTCAGATGTATCAAACAATTGCTGATCAAGGGTTTTATTCGCCATTACGTTCAATACTCTCTGTGCAAGATGAAAATAATAACAGTTTGCAACAGTATCCAGTTCGAGTAGAGCAACGGATAAAAGAGGATGTGATGTATTTGCTTAGTGCAAATTTGCAAGAGGTCATTAGTATGGGAACAGGCAAAGGCTTGTCACGCTATGTTCCTCGTTCCTATCAAATAGCGGGGAAAACGGGTACCACGAATGATCTGCGTGATAGTTGGTTTGCTGGTTTTGGTAATCAGCTTGTTGCGGTGGTCTGGCTAGGACGTGATGATAATAAATCTGCTGGCCTCACGGGATCTTCTGGTGCGCTGAGAGTGTGGGGAAGGATGATGAAACAATTGGATGTCGGCCGCTTAGATCAAAACCAGCCAGAAACCATTCGCTGGTTTTGGACAGATTCTATAAATCAGCTAAAATTAACAGGGCGGTGTAAAAAGGCAGAGTATTTACCTTTTATTAAAGGTAGCGAACCGAAAAAAAACCAAGCCTGTGCAGAGAGTAAATTTGCCGAGAAAAATAAAATGAATTGGCTACAACGCTTATTTGAGTAATATCTTTTCATAGGTAGGTACTTAAGAACTTTTGGGCTAGGATAACTCTGTGTTTACTACACAAGACGCCGTAAATCCACCCTTGGAGGCTTTATTGCCAC
>WFNB01000104.1 GCA_015488755.1 Gammaproteobacteria bacterium
GGTAATAAATCATCTAAAAATGAGCAAGATAAATCTCAAGCAAAAAATCAGCAAGGTTCTAATTCCCAAGATAATAAAAGTGATGCCGATAAAAAAAAGAAAAAACAAAAACAACCGTCACAGCAGAAAAATCCTCAGCAAAGCGATCAACAAAAAACGAATGAAGCTAAATCTCCTGATGAGTTAAAAAAACCTCAGCAACAGCCTCAGGCACAAGAAAAACAAAAACAACAGAAAAATAAGGATAATAAAAAAAATGACCCGAAAAAAGAGCAACCACAAAAAGCTCAGGATATCATGTCAAAATTAAGTCAGGAAGAACAACAATCACTCAAACAGTGGTTACAAAGAATACCGGATAACCCCGGAAATTTATTACGTGTTAAGTTTCGCAATAATACTCTATTGAAACAAAGAGAAGCTAATACAGCAACACAATATGAGGGCAAACCATGGTGAGTTCAATCATAAACCGCAAGCAACTAAGAAAGAGCACTCAATTAGTCATCCGATTACTTTTTATTAGTCTCTATTTCATACCCTTTATAGCAATTAATAACGTCTTTGCTGAGGTAAGCGCAAGCACTGATCGTAGCGTATTAAGTATTGATGAAAGCATTAATCTTGAAATTCAATTAAATAATGCTTCTGGTACACCGAACTTAAGTGTTTTAGACGATGATTTTACTATTTTAAAACAAAGCCAAAGCCAGAATTATAGTTTAATTAATGGCCACGCATCCAGAACACACACTTGGAGCATTACTCTACTGCCAAAACACGTTGGAGAATTAACCATACCTGCAATTAGCGTAGGTGATGATAAGACACAGCCCATCCATCTGGTCATACAAAAGCAGTCACAAACACCCGGTGCAGATGGTAAAGAAGTGTATTTAAACATAAAATTATCAGGCAATCCTATCACTGATAAGACACATTATTATGTGCAACAACAAATTATTGTCACCGTACAATTATTTCACCGTATTCGTTTTACCAATGGTGGTTTAAGTGAATTAAAAATAGACAATACCGTTATTGAGCCGTTACAGCAAAATGTCAGTTATAGTAAGACTATTGGCAAGCATCGTTATAATGTCATTGAAAACAGCTATGCTATTTATCCACAGCAAAGTGGTCAATTAACCATTCCCGCCATTAATTTTTCTGGTAATGCGGAGATCAGTCAAAGTTTTTCTCTGTTTTCAAGACCCGGCAAACAAATTATTAGCCGAACCAAGCCTATTAGTCTGACCATATTACCTATTCCTGATAATTATACTGGTGCAAGCTGGTTGCCCGCTGAGAGTTTAGAATTAGAAGCCAATATTCTTGAAGATGCTAAAACAATTATTGCTGGAGAAGCCATTACTCGACATATTGTTATTAGAGCCAAAGGTTTATTAGGCTCACAATTACCAGCAATCAGCATCCCTGCATCAAAACAGATAAAGACCTACCCTGATAAGGAAAAGCTCAGCAATCAACTACTTAATGGCGAGGTTTTAGGCATTCGTCGGGATACAATTGCCATTATTCCTCTCAAAGCAGGAGAATTTACCCTTCCCGAAATAAAAATTGACTGGTGGAACACAAAAACCAATCAACAACAAAGCAGTATCATCGCAGCACAAACACTACTTGCCCAACCCAGTAGCGAACCAACATCAGCAAAGCAAGCAACGCTTAAATCTGCTTTATCAGAACAGCAAATAAAGGGCAATACAAAAACCAGCCTCCCCATAGAAAAAATTGTTTATAAAACACCTGAGGTCACTAAAAATCTTTGGTTCTGGATCAGTATTGCCTTAACTATACTATGGCTGCTCACCTTAGCCCTACTACTTACACGAACAAAAAATAAGCAACGCAGTACATCCAAAGCTAAAAAAGAAGCGAAAAATAATCAACACATAAGTAGGGAATTATTAGAAAATGTTTATACTGCCTGTAGGAGAAATGATGCCCATGCATGTAATTTAGCATTAATTGAATGGGGATCAGCGTATTTTAATACTGAACAGATTAGCAATCTTGCCACTCTTATTGACTCTATTAGCCATGAAAGAGCAAATGATCACTTAGGTGATCTCATTCATTCTTTGGAAAAAAGCCTCTATTCTAAGGATAAAGGCCATTGGCAAGGTAAACAATTAAGTACCGCTTTAGAAAAGCATCTGGAGCAACTCAAGACCAAGAAAAAACAAAAACAGCAGCCTCCTCAAGCATTATCGCCATTAAACCCTTGAGCTATCAATATGTCTGAGGCCACAAAAATACATTGGTTGGATAGCGGAGAACCTTTCTCAGAACAATTTCAGGACTTTTATTTTTCCACGGATGGTGGCTTGCAAGAAACCGAGTATGTATTTTTAAAGCAAAATGGTTTTCCAGAGCGTTTTGCACAGTTTCAATCACAAACATTAAAAATTGGTGAAACCGGTTTTGGTACGGGTCTTAATTTTTTAGTAACCTGTTACCATTATCTAAAAACACATGCTCATTGCCAAGCAATATTACACTATACTTGCGTAGAAAAATATCCCCTATCTAAGCATCAATTAATAACAGCCTATCAGACATTTGCCGATAAATGGCCTCAATTAGTACCCTGCTGTCGGGAACTATTAGCCCATTATCCTGATGATTTTGCTGCTATCAACAAGCCGATTTTATTATCTTTATTCAATAATAGAATCCAGTTATATTTTATTAAAGCAGATGCAAAGCTAGGTCTTCAAGCATTGTGTAAGCATCAGCCTCCACAGCAAAGACAAGCAATAGATGCATGGTATCTTGATGGTTTTTCCCCTGCTAAAAATCCTGATATGTGGCATCAGGATTTATTTAATAGCCTAGCAAGCTTAAGTAAAACGGGTACAACAATCAGTACTTTTACCTCAGCAGGTCATGTTCGCCGAGGTCTTATTGAGGCAGGCTTTACTATGTCTAAAGTATCTGGCTTAGGGAAAAAGCGGGAGATATTACGGGGTATTATTTAACTATCTTTATTTACAAGGCAATAAAGATTGCGCATAGATCGGTTGTGTTCACATTATACTCGCCACCGCTGGTACACGCATTACTCTTCTTACGCACTGAGCCAGAAAAAGGTTTACCATCATCCATGTCTCGATCCAAGCGCCAAGCAATGGCAACAGGGAGATTTTCTAATACCAACCAATTGCCACTTTTTCCTTTAACATTTGAATCCCAGTAAATTTTAACATTACCAGAAAAGGCATGTTTGGGGTTACCCGAGCTAATATCGGTACTAAGGTAACCTGCTGCTTGAAGATGCACCCAAACATTGCTTATCTCAACTCCCCCAATTTTGCCATTACCACTGCCTCCTGTCAGAGAATTATCAAGCAAGCGTCTTATATTGGTTGTTGAGATATCACCTGGCAAAGCATTGTATTTTTCTTGAAATTTACCGACCATTTCCTGATAATCTGTGACACTTTTTAATAAACTCTTGTATTTGGCACTTTCGATTAATACTGAGCCTTTGAGTACTCCAACAACAATTAATCCAATAACGATTAACACAATGGCAATTTCGACTAAGGTAAACCCTTTACTCTTTTTTATGCCATTCTTTTTCATGTTATTTTCCAATAGTGTCAGATATAAGATGTATTTGCTTTAAATTAACCACATTTTCAACTACACTTATATCATATAGCACATTAAAAAGCATAAATCAAAATTTAGGTACATGATAATGTTAACTGCCATTGATAAGAAACAATACGGGTTTTCTCTAATTGAACTGGCTGTGGTGCTGGTCATTATGGGGTTTATATTATCCAGTGTTGTGGGCTCACTTTCAGTTTCTTTAGAAGGCTCTAAAATAAAAAATACCAATGAGCGATTACAACAAGTCAAAAAAGCATTATTAGGCTATTATGCACTCAATCAGCGTTTTCCTTGCCCTGCAACTGAAACCTCTTTAGGCAAAGAATCACCATCACCAGCAACACTTATAGCACCTATCAAATGCAATCAATACAGAGGTTATGTTCCTATTGCTGAACTTGGGGTTAAAGGTAAAACAGATGATAAAAATCGTTTATTAGATGCTTGGGGCGGACCAATATTTTATGTTATTACACCCTATATGAATTCAGAAGATACCGATGCCGATAACATTGTCGATGAGAATGATACTGATATTGACTCTGATAAAAATTGGGACTTTGTAACTCGCAATGGCTATATTGCTCCTTCTGATCCTGCTCGTCTCCCACAAGCAACTGAGACGAATAAATTATTTACCATCTACTCTAATATCAATAGCCTTTGCAATGTTATGCCTGACGCAATAGTCGCATCTGATGTGCCAATTGTTATCTTCTCTAGAGGAAAAAATGCTAATGGTGGTGCTGGTACTTTTTCTCCGCGTGAAGATGAAAATATGAAACACTGGATTGATGCATCATTATCTGCAATTGCAAATAACACCTTTATCAACACCCCCATCACAACTAAGGATAGCGCATGTGGCTATTTTGACGATATTGTCGAGTGGGTCAGCCTACCTGAAGTTGCTGATGTCATCAAATAAAAAAGATTTTAAATTCAAGTAAACAAACGTCTCAACACATTCCCTACGCAATCGCCTGATAATAAATATTCTGTGGGTGATTGCCCTCAGCAAAGAAATACCAACGCTCTGCCAGTAAACCGATAAACATCGATGCACACGCCACGACTAAGACCATAAATGATGGTTTAAATAAGGCTAGTATTAATATAGCCATTGGTACAATAAACACCATAATGATAAATAGCAGTTTAATCGACTTTAAAAAGAATTTCGTTTTACCGTGAAAAAAATCACGGGTATTCATAGCCCCACCCATAAAGCCCATTGATTTTTGCTTGATTTGATTATGACGTACGCCAATTGCCGTTTGTACGGTTGATTTAGGACGCAAACGTTTATTCCTAATAAGCGATGCCCCTCTAAAGATAAAAGCTAGTACCAACAAGACAATCGACCAACCGGAGAAAAATGATACCAATTCTGGTTGCTGATAGCTGGCCAATAAGGTTGCCAGTGTAAAGCCAGAAACCGATCCTAGAAGTAAATAATTAATCACGGTTAATGGACTATGCCACTCTTGTAAAAATTTTAAACAGGCATAAATCATCCCTGTGGCAATATAAAGTGAAAACACCGCCAATGTGGTCAAAGCACCAATGATCATACTAAGATCAATAGGAATCGAACCAAAGGTCATTAGCACCACATTCCAGCCCATAAAGTGTACCAGACCATATAAAAAGACCAGCCCCATAACAGTAGGTAAGACAATTACTTCACGGGATAACCATGAAGTACGCCACATGCTAGCAGCACGCCAAGCCCGTTCAGGTCGCCCTAGATGAAAAATAGAAGCAATTAAGCCTAAAATCAATAAGCACAAGGCCAAGGCACTACCAAGGCTGTAAAATTCACCCGTACTGCTGGCCTCAACCACATTTAAAACGGAGTACACCTGTCTGGTGTAAATGGCTAAAAATAAGCCCTGCCCCATACCGATTAATGTGGTTAAAAAAATAACTGAAAATGCTGGTTGCATACCAGACTCCTTAATTAAAACCTAGAAAAATAATAACAACTTAGTAAAAAAGCCTACTCTGGAACCAGGGCTTTAGCCCCGCAAAACAACAGAACTAAAGCCCTGACTCATCCGTTGTTTATCATTACCAACTGGTGACATCATCCAATGAAGGCTCTGTGGAATCCACTTGGTAGTCTTCTTTCTTCAATGGGTTATCCACACGTTCCAACTCATCTTTCTTATAAGAGACATGATTTTTACGTCTGGGTAAATAATGATTAGAAGGCTTAGTACCCCATTCCGGCATCAGTTGATAACCACCCTGCTCTCGAATAGCAACCGATACCTCTGAATCAGGATCATGGACATCACCAAATAAACGTGCGCTGGTCGGACAGGCCAATACACAGGCCGGTTTGCGTTCTGCTTCAGGCAAGTTCTCATCATAAATACGATCCACACAGAGGGTACACTTTTTCATTACCTTCTGATGTTCATCAATTTCACGAGCACCATAGGGACATGCCCATGAGCAATAACGGCAACCAATGCATTTATCATAGTCAACCAGCACAATACCATCTTCCTCACGTTTATAGCTGGCACCGGTTGGGCACACAGGCACACAGGGGGGATCTTCACAATGCAGGCAGGACTTAGGAAAATGCACCGTTTCTGTTTTGGGAAACGTACCCACCTCATAGGTTTGCACCCGATTAAAAAAAGTACCGGTGGGATCTTTGCTATATGGATTATCATCACTGAGTGCGCCAGCACTGCCTGAGGTATTCCACTCTTTACAATTGGTGACACAGGCATGGCAACCCACACAGACATTCAGATCAATGACTAAGGCTAGTTGGCTCATTTATTGTCTCCCTTAAATTTCCCTAAACCAGCAAAAAATGCCTGCCATTTTGGCTTACGCTTTGGGGTTCCCGGTGTGTGCTTATGCGTTTTAAATTGTGGTGATGTTTGTGCTGGTTCATTATCATCTGTTTTGTAAATACGCACTCTCACATCATACCAAGCCGCTTGTCCAGTAATGGGATCGGAGTTGGATATATGGTCACCATCCTCATGCTCTGGTAACTCTTCTGAAATCAAATGATTCAGTAAAAAGCCTCGCTGCGACTCATTGGCTTTTTTATCTAATCCCCATGCTCCCGATGCCTTACCAATGGCATTCCATGTCCACACGGTACCCGGTTCTACGGCTTCACTCACTCGGCATTGGCAACGTACTTTGCCATGCATGGACTCTACCCAAATCCAATCATCATCACTAATACCATTGGCTTGAGCTGTCACTGGATTCACATGTAAATAATTGTGTGCATGGATTTGACGCAACCAAGCATTTTGAGAATCCCATGAGTGGTACATCGCCATTGGGCGTTGGGTCACCGCATTGAGTGGGTATTTTTGGGTATCCGTTAATTGTGATTCTAAGGGTACATAATACATAGGCAATGGATCAAAATAGGTCTCGACACGCTTGCGCAAATGATCTGGTGGCTGTTTACCTGCTAATTTACCCTGTGCCGCTAAGCGAAATTTCTGCAACACTTCTGAGTAAACATGAATGGTAATTGGCTCAGCAAAACGAGTTAAACGATGCTTCCTTGACCATTGCAAATAACCTTCATTAAAGTTACGCATGTATTGATAGGATTTAGGCAAATGATATTGATACACACAATTATTTTTCTCATACATTTCCCATTGATTGGGGTTTGGCTCACCCTTCATAAATTTTTCACCTGCCTTGCCTCGCCAACCAGCAAGAAAGCCAATACCTGAGCCTTTTTCCGTTTCATAGTTCACCACAAAGTCAGGATAATCACGGAATTTACGTGTCCCATCTTCTTTAACAAAGGCCGGTAAGCCCAAACGGGAACCTAATTCAATAATAGTTTCCTGAAATGGCCGAGAATCCCCCTTAGGCGGTAAAACCGGTATGCGCACTGAGTCCACCGGACCATCGTATTCAGAAATGGGTCGATCCAACATGGACATCACATCATGGCGTTCTAAATACGTCGTATCAGGCAAAACCAAATCAGCAAAGGCGACCATTTCTGATTCAAAGGCATCACAGACAAAGATATTAGGGATCTTATAATCACCATTTTCATCTTTATCTTTGAGCATATCTCGTACACTGACAGTATTCATACTGGAGTTCCATGCCATATTAGCCATAAAAATCATCAAGGTATCAATTTTATAAGGGTCACCTCGCCATGCATTGGTAATGGCATTATGCATTAAACCGTGTACGGATAATGGATATTCCCATGAAAAACCCTTATCAAGACGTACTGGCTTGCCCTCATCATCCACAAATAAATCATTGGGTTCTGCTGGCCAGCCCAAGGCCATACCTGCTAGAGGAGTATTAGGCTGTACTCCTTCTGATCCCTTAGGGGTTTTTGCACAAGGAGGAATGGGGCGTGGAAAAGGTGCTTTATGGCGAAATCCCCCTGGGCGATCAATGGTGCCCAAAATGGTCATTAGAATACTTAGGGAACGTATTGAATGAAAGCCATTAGAATGAGCAGCAAGACCACGCATGGCATGAAAAGACACAGGATTCCCCGTGACGCTTTCATGATCCTTACCCCAGCTATCTGTCCACGGAATAGGTAATTCAATTTTTTGATCGCGTGCCGTAATACCCATTTCATGGGCTAATTGTTTAATGGTTTCGACCGAGATACCCGTGATAGACGATGCCCATTCAGGGGTATAATCTTTCACGCGATCCACCAATAATTGAAACGCTGGCTTAACCGGAGTACCATCATCTAATTGAAAATCACCTAATAAATACGGGTCAGCATCTTCAGTATGCGTTTTTACCACACCATTGGCATGGCGATCCCACCAGAGCTTATTTTGCGCATCGACACAGCTGTCATCAATCTTAGCTTCACCCTGACGAACAAATAAGCCTTCTTCATTACTGGCCTGATCGGTATTCACCAGTTCTGCTGAATTGGTGTATTGAATTAAAAAATCTCGGTCATATAAGCCCTGTTGGATAATTTCATTAATAATAGCCAATATTAATGCGCCATCAGTACCCGGTTTAATCGGTACCCACTCATCGGCAATAGCAGAGTAACCTGAACGAATCGGGTTAATGGAGATAAAACGGCCACCATTACGCTTAAATTCAGAAAGTTGCATCTTTAATGGATTGGAATGATGATCTTCTGCGGTGCCAAACATAATAAAGAGTTTCGAACGCTCGAGATCAGGCCCACCAAATTCCCAAAAAGAACCACCAATGGTATAAATCATGCCCGCAGCCATATTCACTGAGCAAAAGCCACCATGAGCCGCATAGTTCGGTGTACCAAATTGTTTAGCAAACAAACCGGTTAAGGCTTGCATTTGATCACGCCCCGTAAAAAGAGCAAATTTTTTGGGGTCAGTGGCTCGAATTTCCCGCAACCGCTCTGCCATCATATCAAAGGCTTCATCCCAAGAGATTTCTTCAAAATCATTATCTCCCCGCTCAGCCCCTTTACGCCGACGCATGGGCTTTGTTAAACGTGCAGGAGAATATTGCTTCATAATGCCAGAAGAGCCTTTGGCACAAATAACTCCTTTATTCAGAGGATGATCAGGATTCCCCTGAATGTAGCGAACCTCACCATTTTTGAGCGTCACTCGAATGCCACAACGACAGGCACACATATAACAGGTGGTATTTTTAACTTCAATGTGATCCGTAGAATCCGTTTCTCTATGCTGGTCTGCTTGCATTCAGGTAAAACCTCATTAAACGCTATTTATAAAATGTACAACTGGAACGATTGTTTTTTTGATAATAGTAAAGTAATTCAACATTTTATTATAATATACTTATTTGTTCTACTATTGATATAAATCAATACACTAAAGTATCACTAAAAACCTAGTTTCTTCTCTTTGTCACAGTATTCTCTATCACTTTTGGGTAGGATAAATCACACTAGATTAAAGATAGTTTCAAATAAACTATTATGCTAATTTTTTGTTAAAATTAATCTCAATATTTAATCTCAACCAAAGATAGATAATTAAGGTAACTCTAATTTTGACTCCAAATGCCCAATATTCTGATCGCTTTGCCAGTATGCAGCGCCTCTATGGTCAAGAAAAGGCTCACTTTATTCCACATTTGCATATCTGTGTTATTGGTATTGGTGGTGTCGGCTCATGGGCAGTTGAGGCATTAGCTCGCTCTGGGGTGGGTGAGATTACCTTAATTGATAATGATGATATTGCTCTGTCTAATATTAATCGCCAGATCCATACCTTAGATAGCACCATTGATCAAGCCAAAGTATTGGCCATGCAAGAACGCGTTTTGCAAATCAACCCACAGTGCCGATGCCATGCAATCGACGATCTGGTGACACAAAATAATCTTGACAAGTATTTTCAAAAAGAGCACTCATTTGATTATGTGATTGACGCCATTGATAGTGCCAAACATAAAAGTGCGCTCATTTATTATTGCAAACGTAATAAAATACCTATTATTAGCACAGGTGGCGCAGGTGGTTTGCTCAATCCAACAGCCATTGAAGTGCTTGATTTAAGTAAAACCTATAATGATCCCCTAGCGGCTAAAGTTCGTTCTGAATTGCGTTACCGTTACAATTTTTCACGTAATACAAAAAAGCGTTTTGGTGTTGAATGTGTATTTTCTACTGAGCAACAAGTATATCCTCAGGCAGATGGCAGTATTGGTCAGGCAAAACCCGACACCAAAGGAGTCAGTCTGGATTGCAATTTTGGCTATGGTTCATCCAGTTGTGTAACCTCTGTTTTCGGCTTTGTTGCAGCGGCTCGAGTGATTGAAAAAGCACTTGATCGGGCAATAAGGCAACAATTATAAAAAACTCATAGGTAGGTACTTAAGAATTTTTGGACTAGGATAACTCTGTGTTTACTACACAAGACGCCGTAAATCCATCCTTGGAGGCTTTATTGCCACATCTATATGGCAAAAACTTCTTCCGCAAACACAGAGTTATCCTTAAGTACCTACATATGATAAAAAACTAATTACTTTCAGCCTATTTAAGAAGTATACCAGAATGTCTGGTCTGGTAGGTTGTATTGGTGGTGTTTATAACGATAGGGTGAGTAGTTACGTTATTTTAATAAAAAGCTTTTTAATTTTTTCATCCATATCATTCAAGCTCCAGAAAAATATAAAAAAGAATCATAAACAAGGAGATTAATTTATGATGATAGGTCCTTATATCTATACAGGAATACTCTTTCTTGTGTTTATTTATCTGGCATATAAAGTCTATACCAGAAAGAAAAAAGAACGAGAGGCATATGAAGAGCGAGAAGAGGATGTTTTTTATGAAGCCACTAAAAATATTAGGCGAGATCGCTAATGGGAAGTGACTTATTTTATCATTCCTTTCATCATAATCTTACGCACTGGGGCAATAATCGTCTGTTTACTGCCATCACTGAATTCGAGATTGATAGTGATTTTTTTATCTAAGGCTAATGTCTCTTTAAGATCAATCAGCATAATGTGATAGCCACCGGGTTTTAGTAAAGTATTACTTTTTGCTGGTATTTCAATACGCTCCACACGGCGCATTTTCATCATCCCCCTATCATGAATATGCTCATGCAATTCAACCACATTCGCAATTGGGCTAGTTGCCTTAATTAAATAATTCGTTTTAGCTGAATTATTGTGTAATTGTAAAAAAGCCGCACTAATGGTTTGTCCTGGTGGTATTGCTCTAACATAGGGATCAATAATGGTAATGCCATCGATAGTTGCTATAGCACTATTATGAGCAATACTCAGCAGTACAAATAATACAGATAATAATAACTTCATAATAACCTCTTTTTAATTTAACAGCTTATTTTATGCATCAGGCATTAGTGCTCTCTTTTGGAGTATTTTTTAATCGCTACTAGAATCTTAGCAGGTGGTGTTGCATGAGGCAGACGCTCAACAAGCTGTCCATTTGGATCAATCACATAGGTTTCTGATGTATGATCAACCACATAGTTAGTCGCTGAATCCTGCACCACTTTTTGGTAAGCAACACCATATCGATCAGCAACTTCTTTGATAACCTCAGGCGCTGCTGTTAAGCCCAAAATAGAAGGATGAAAATAGTGTGTGTATTCTGCTAAACGCTCCAAGGTATCGCGCTCTGGATCAACACTAATAAAAATCCCCTGAACTCCTTTTAGCTCTTGCCCACTTAATTGTGTAAAGGCATTTGCCATCATTGATAAATTGGTCGGACAAATATCTGGGCACATGGTATAGCCAAAATAAATTAGACTGACTTTACCTCGAAAATCAGCTAAAGACACCGCCCCTTTTGAGGAATTTAGGGTGAAATCCCCCCCCTTTGCCTGAGGTATTGCAAGTCGTTGATTATCGACTTTAGGTTGCCAGATAAAGAGTACAAAAACACAAGCAAGCACTAATGCAACAATAACAATGGGAAGTATTTTTTTCATTAGCATCAATGTTTGTGAGTGGTGAAAATAAAAGGCGCAACCACTATCCCTTTCTCTGTTTGTAAATAGACATCAGCCTGCCATTGCATACTATTGCGGATACAAACAGGAAGCATTCCTTTGGCTGAATAAAGGCCGTCTTTATCAGCCTTAAGAGCAACATTATTAGGCCCCATATTCATGGTCGTGCCTTTAAAGTCAACTGAGACTGCTTCAGGTTTTATTCCTTGTGTGGTGACATTAATATGAATGATTTGTACCAGTGGAATCGGCTTAGGTTGCAGATCAAGCGTAACACTGCCTCCATTGGGCAAAGTTAAACGACAGGCGGTTTTTTGTAAATCACACGAAGTGTCCGGTGACACCTGAGCAATAATGGTATTTTTCTTTGCTATTTCAAGTTTATAATATCCTGCCAAGAGCAAGCAGATAATTAACACACCAGAAATGAGCAGCATGAATAAATTACGTTTTTCCATAAGCAGATTCTAATCTATTTAATAAAAACATCATCTACCCCTGAGTAGATGTGTGAAATAACACAGTTTTTCTCATACCAAGCCTTGTAGATTTAGTGCCATGGACATTCGCAGTAGGCTCAACTGATTGATTTAGGTTAAAATAAGCAATTTACGATTAAACAGAGGTTTTTGTGGATAAATTTATTTCTGGTCAACGTTGGATCAGTAATGCCGAGTTACAATTAGGACTGGGTACTCTCATTGAAGTTGGCCATCGTACCATCAGCCTGCATTTTATTGCCAGTGATGAAACTCGAACCTATGCCAAAGACAATGCGCCATTAAGCCGTGTTATTTATGATCAGGGAGTACAAGTCTATTCCATTGATGGTGTACAGATTCAGATTACTCAAGTGGTAGAAAGGGATGGTTTGGTGACCTATCATGGTCATACTAAACAAGGCGAGGACATTACTCTAGAAGAAACACAATTGGATCATCAGATCCAACTTAACCGCCCTGCTGAGCGCCTTTTTATTGGCCAAATCGATAAAAATTACTGGTTTAAAGTACGCTATCAGAGCCAAAAGAAAAATGCCGAGCTGAATCAGTCCGAATTATTTGGCTTAACAGGCGCACGTACCAGCTTAATTGCACATCAATTGTATATTGCTCATGAAGTGGCCACTCGTTATGCACCAAGAGTGCTACTCGCTGATGAAGTAGGGCTGGGTAAAACCATTGAAGCAGGCTTAATTATTCATCATCAATTACTCAATGAATATGCTCAACGGGTGTTTATTGTGGTACCAGAAAGCTTACTGCATCAATGGTTATTAGAAATGCTGCGCCGATTTAACCTACTCTTTAGCATTTTTGATAGCCAGCGTTGTCAGGCTGAAACTTATACTGAGGATCAGACAAAGAGCAAGAGCGATGATAATAAAGCATCAAATAACCCCTTTCTCAGTGAGCAATTGGTGTTATGTTCCTTAGAATTTCTTGCCCAAAATCCAGAATATCATCAATACGCACAACAAGGTGAGTGGGATCTATTGGTTGTTGATGAGGCTCATCATTTACAGTGGCACCCACAAGCACCTAGTCATGAATATCAGCTTATTGAGCAACTCAGCCAAAGCACTGCCGGAGTACTGTTACTCACAGCCACTCCCGAGCAATTAGGTATTGAAAGCCATTTTGCCCGCTTACGTCTGCTTGATCCCGATAGATTCCCTAACTTAGAAGCATTTATTGCTGAGGAAAAAAGCTATCAACCCATCGCTCAAGTCATGGAGTCTTTACTCTCTGAACAGGCGCTTGATGCAGATACTCTGACTATTTTAAAAAATGTCTTAACGAATATACCGTTATCTGATACTGTATTATCCGAGACAGAGATCAACAAGCCAACTAATAAACAAGCCATAATTGAACAGTTATTGGATCGACATGGCACAGGTCGAGTGCTGTTTCGCAATACTCGAAAAACCATCTCTGGCTTTCCCGTCAGAAAAGTGTTTGCTCACGCACTGCCTATACCAGATGACTATGCCCATGTACTCGAACACTTTTGCAGTACATTTAACACTCTCTCAGGTAAGCACTCAGACAAACACTCAGAAGAGGACAACTTTTCCCCCTTAGTGCTTTTCCCTGAACGTTTGTGGATCATCGCCGCAGAGCAAGACCAGCAAACACTGGCAATAGCGTCTTGGACAGAGACTGATCCCAGAGTGTCATGGCTGGCTCAATGGCTACTTGAACAAAGACAAAACAGCTTACTCAATGACACTGCTATTAATAAAACACTGGTGATCACAGCGCATGCATCCACCGCAATTGAACTGGCCGAGACCTTAAAAATAAAGTTTGGTATTCATGCCGCCATCTTTCATGAAGACTTGAGTCTGATAGAGCGAGATCGTTTTGCCGCATTTTTTGCTGATACTGAAAACGGGGCATCGGTCTTAATTTGCTCTGAAATTGGCAGTGAAGGACGTAATTTTCAATTTGCCCATCAGATGGTATTATTTGATCTGCCTCTTAATCCTGATTTACTTGAGCAACGTATTGGCCGTTTGGATCGTATTGGTCAAACAAAGGCTATTAGCATTCATGTTCCCTATTTACAAGGCAGTGCACAAGAAAGCTTATTTCACTGGTATCATCAGGGGCTTAATGCCTTTGAGCAAACCTGCCCTGCTGGACATAATGTATTTACCCAGCTACAAAGCCAATTAATGTCTTTATTAATGCAACCGGATGCAATGGTTTCTAAAGCGACTCATACAAACAAAACACTGCACTCACTGATAGAACAAACTCAACACTTACATAGCAAGCTCAATAGCGCATTGCATGAAGGACGGGATCAATTATTAGAATATAATTCCTGCCGTCAACCTCAGGCAGATCAACTCTGCTTACTGGCCGAACAAAATCACTCACCTTCTGAACTGCGCCACTATATGCAAAGTGCTTTTGATGCCTTTGGTATTGAACATAGTGAGCACAGTGATCGCTGTTATATTATTGCCCCCAGCGAACACATGATACATCAGTTTCCCGGCTTGCCTGATGATGGCATGACAATCACCTATGATCGTTCCATAGCACTGGCCAATGAAGACATACAATTTTTTACTTGGGAGCACCCCATCGTCAGAACGGCAATGGATATGATCCTCAGTAATGAACTGGGTAATACCGCCATGACGACGATAGATAGCGCCCAGCTTAGTGAGATTAATGACACAATGCTTAAGCCTGGCAGTTTATTATTAGAGTGTCTATTTATATTACCAACCCGTGCCCATAAATCCTTACACGTTAATCGTTATCTGCCAGCCAATAGTATTCGTATTCTTGTTGATGAGCACCATTGCGATCTCAGTGAGCACATCAGCCACCATGACATTCATATTGGTGAAGCCAATAGCCAGAGAATTAAGAAAAACATTGCTCAGCAGATCATTCAAGTAAAAGAAGAAAACTTAAAAAAGATGATCGCCCATGCAGAGCAACTATGCTTACAACGCAGCCCAAAATTACTTGATGCAGCCAAGAAAGCCAGTGAAGCGGTCTTAATGAATGAAGTTGACCGTCTCAAAGCATTGGCTCAGGTCAACCCGAATATTCGTGATGAAGAAATTGATTTTTTTGCCCAACAACTCACCTCTCTTGATGACTTCTTTACTAGCATAAAACCAAGCTTAGATGCTCTGCGAGCCATTATTGTGACTTGATTGATGGCCTAATTATTAGCATAATACGCCACTAACTAACAATAAGGCACAAATCAGACAATGAGCCAGACAATGAGCATGAGTAAACCTCCTATTGATAATACCAATATTATTGCAGAAAAAATTTTAACGCCACCTATCGAGTTAAAAAAACAACTGCCCATTAGCGAACGTGCTGAACAAACCATATTGAATGGCCGTCAGGCCATTCGTAATATTCTTAGAGGGGATGATCACCGCCTCATTGTAGTCACAGGCCCCTGTTCGATTCATGATAGTCACTCTGCCAAAGAATACGCCCAACGGCTAAAAAAAATCAGTGATGAACTCAGTGATACCTTACTCATTGTCATGCGTATTTACTTTGAAAAACCCCGTACCACTGTGGGTTGGAAGGGTATGATCAATGACCCTGATCTCAATGGCAGCTTTAATGTGACTGAAGGCTTGCATCAGGCGCGTGAATTATTGCTCTGGATGGCTGAATTAGGCTTACCGGTTGGTACAGAAGCTCTGGATCCTGTAACACCGCAATATTTATCTGATTTGTTTTCTTGGACAGCCATTGGTGCTCGTACTACCGAGTCACAAACCCATAGAGAAATGGCTAGTGGTTTATCCACCCCTGTTGGTTTTAAAAATGGCACTGATGGTAACTTAGGCGTTGCTATCAATGCCTTACATTCCGTTTCTGCTACTCATCATTTTCTAGGTATTAACCAACAAGGTCAGGTGGTACAATTAACCACTAAAGGCAATACCTGTGGCCATATTATTTTACGAGGTGGTAAAACATCCAACTACGATTCCGTTAGTATTGCCTTGGGTGAACAAGCATTAGCGGATGCCGAATTGGCAAAAAACCTAATGGTGGATTGCAGTCATGGCAATTCAAATAAGCAACCTGAATTACAACCTCTAGTGGCTAACGATGTCGTACAGCAAATATTAGAAGGCAATCAATCCATTATCGGTATCATGCTCGAAAGTCATTTACACAAGGGTAATCAAGCCATTCCAGAAGATCTGTCACAATTACAATACGGTGTATCGCTAACCGATGCCTGCATTGATTGGGCAACAACCGAAACACTCTTACGTGATATGGCTGAACGTTTACAGCCCGTATTACCTGAGCGTCGTAGACAGACGATAAAGCAGTAAAAAATCCCTTTAGCTGGCTGAGACTATGATAAAACAACTTTTAATCACTCTTGGCCTGCTCGCCACTATTATTTTTATTTTATTTCTCCTTAACCCCAATTCCATTTACCAGATCAACCAAAAAACAGCCCAGTTTGCTCCCTTACAAAGCATACCCAAAGGACTTATTTCCTTAAAAGCAAAAGATTGTGGTATTTGTCATCAGGAAATTTATCAGGAATGGCAAACGTCCTTACATTCAAGAGCCTATCGTGATCCCTTTTTTCAGGCCTACCTAAAAAAGGATAAGGACGACCCCACCTGTTTGGTGTGTCACACGCCTTTACTGAATCAAAGCCCTGTTATACTCTCTTCTGCATCTGGTCAATACGATGATCTCACCAGTACCGACAACCCACATTTTGATGCACAACTACAACAAGAAGGCGTCACTTGTGCAGGCTGTCACCTTCGAGAGGGTATTATTTACGGACCTTATAAAAAAACAGAGCTTAATGCCCCACATCCCGTTGCCTACGATAAAAAATTTCGTCAAAAAACATTATGTAAGCAATGTCATGAAGTTCCAAGTAAAGACTTTTCACTTATGAATGATGGGATTTGTAGTACCGGTATGGAATCAGACAGTGGTATCTGGGCGGCTAAGGGCTTTATTTGTCAAGACTGTCATATGCCACAAATAAAACGACCTCTTATGGCAGGCTACCCCAGTCGTGAGGGTAAACAACACCTTTGGCCTGGTGGTTATTCAAACCACCAATTGCAAAAAGTCTTTACCTTTAAGGCACACAAAATTGATGACACGATTCAAATCACTATCACCAATAGTGGTGCTGGACATAAAGCACCTACGGGTGATACCGATCGTTTTATTGTTTTGGATTTTTATTGGCGCACCGATAAAGGCAAACACATCGCTTTGGACACCATTGAATTTAAACGCCAAGTGATCTGGCAACCCATTATGTTTGTGCTCTCAGATAATCGCCTAGCACCGGGAGCCAGTACACAGCTGAGTGTCATAGCCCCTTCTGAATCAGGCACACTCTACGTTGATGCCAGCTATCATATTATGACTGAGCGTTCATTAGCACGTTTAAAAGATAAATTCTCACTCAAGAATGAACCGCCAATACAACGAGTCTTTATTAAACAGCAAAAGATTGAACTCTAATTTGCCAATAACAACCGTCGCTTAAACCTAAATAGCCAATAGCAGGAATTTTATATTATGAGCACAGCAACACGGCCACAAACCATTATTTACACCTTAACCGATGAAGCTCCGGCATTGGCAACTCGCTCTTTTTTACCCATTGTTCGTGCCTTTAGTAAACAGGCTGGCATCAATATAGAGACTCAGGACATTTCTCTGGCCAAACGATTATTAGCAGTTTTTCCCGATTATTTAAGCACCGAGCAACACGTAACCAATAGCTTGGCCGAACTAGGCAAACAAGTAACACAGCCACACACCAATATTATTAAACTACCGAATATCAGTGCTTCTATCCCCCAACTACAAGCAGCCATTAAAGAACTGCAAGATCAGGGCTATCCCCTACCCGACTATCCTGAAACCATTGCCCCCGGCGATCCTGATTATGAGCAACAAGCAGACATAAAAAAACGCTATGATTCAGTCAAAGGCAGTGCCGTTAACCCCGTACTGCGTGAAGGCAATTCCGATCGAAGAGCACCCAAAGCCGTTAAGCAATACGCACAAACTCATCCTCATAGCATGGGGGAATGGCACAGTAGTTCTAACACGCATGTTGCCAGTATGGCTCAGGGTGATTTTTACGGCAGTGAAAACGCTACGACTCTTGAACAAGACAGTCAGTTTAAAATTGAGTTACACAGTGATAATGGTCAAATACACCTATTAAAAGACTATGCTCCACTGCTAAAAGGGGAAATTATTGACACCGCTGTGATGAGTAAAAATGCCCTATGTGACTTTTTAACACAGCAATTCAAACAGGCCAAAGACAATCATATTTTAGTGTCCATACATTTAAAGGCCACGATGATGAAGGTCTCTGACCCTATTATTTTTGGTCATGCCGTGGCTGTTTATTTTCAAAGCGTCTTTGAAAAACATCAAAAGATATTGGCTGATCTTGACATTAATCCCAATAATGGCCTAGCAGACTTACTCAGTAAACTGAAGCAATTGCCCCATGATCAAGAACAAACCATACTAAATGATATTCAAGCCTGTTATAACAGCCAGCCTGACTTAGCCATGGTAAATTCCGATGCCGGTATTACTAATTTACATGTTCCCAGCGATGTTATTATTGATGCATCCATGCCTGCAGCCATTCGCTCATCAGGGAAAATGTGGGGTAAAGATGGTCAATTACACGATACTAAAGCCATTATTCCCGATCGTTGTTATGCTGGGATTTATCAAGAAACTATTAACTTTTGCAAACATCATGGTGCCTTTGATCCCACCAGCATGGGCACGGTACAAAACGTGGGACTTATGGCACAAAAAGCAGAAGAATATGGCTCGCATGATAAAACTTTTGAGATTGCTGAGCAAGGAGTAGTGCGAGTCATTGATGACAAGGGGCACTGTTTATTAGAGCAAAACGTTGCACAGGGTGACATTTGGCGTATGTGTCAAGTCAAGCAAGCACCTATTCAGGACTGGGTAAAACTTGCCGTTAACCGTGCTCGGAGCACCCAATTAAGCACAATCTTCTGGCTGGATGAACAGCGGGCACATGATGCCCAATTAATAAAGCAAGTGAATTCTTTCCTTAAGGATCATGACTGTTCTGGCTTAGATATCCGCATTTTATCTCCAAAAGAAGCCATGCAATTTTCTCTGGCTCAGATCAAAGAGGGTAAGGATTGTATCTCTGTCACAGGTAATGTATTGCGTGATTATTTAACCGATCTATTTCCTATTCTTGAATTAGGTACCAGTGCAAAAATGCTTTCCATTGTGCCATTAATGAAAGGTGGTGGCTTATTTGAAACAGGAGCCGGTGGCTCTGCACCTAAACATGTACAACAATTACTCAGCGATAATCACTTACGCTGGGATTCTTTGGGTGAGTTTCTTGCTCTGACGGTATCACTAGAATATATGGCTAACACGTTTAGCAATAATAAGGCTCAACTATTAGCTGACACGTTGGATCAAGCTACCGCCGCCTATTTACACAATAATAAATCCCCATCAAGAAAAACAGGTGAATTAGATAATCGAGGCAGCCACTTTTACCTCACTCTTTATTGGGCTAAGGCACTGGCTGAGCAAACAGATGATAAAATACTGCAACAACAATTTTCTTCTTTGGCACAGCAATTAATAGCTAAAGAGTCTGATATTGTTCATCAATTAAGTGTCGTACAAGGAAAATCAGTTGATCTCAATGGCTATTATTTACCGGATGAAACACTGGCTCAACAAATAATGCGCCCCAGTCCATTGTTTAACCACTTACTTAGCCAAATATAAGCTTGATAAACTATAAATTATTTTTTAACTATCCATCATAAGCCACTGTATTAGTTTCAGTTTTTGCAAAAAACTCATATAAGCTTATGATTTTAAATAATAATATATAAAGTTTACGCACTATTTTATTAAAGGTTTCATCCCTAGGGACGATAATAAGGTTAATCGAGGTACAAGTAACTCTATTCAGTGATTATTCCGCATTGGGACAAGTAAACTATGCTAAGCGTTATCAACCAATTAACGAGCCAGTATGAGCAGAAAAATGGTTTTAGACCCAACCTGCTTTATGTTAATGCGGATCAATTAGAACTGCTTAAAGAACAATTATCAGAACCCGATATTGAAATTTTAAGTCAGTTAATCGGTATGGAAATTATACTCATCGATAGCCATTCAAAAAGCAAAGTTTCTTGGGCACAAATCACTTGGAAACACTCTAAAACAGCCTGATCCTACTTTTTTCACGTTAAATGCCCATTAGCTATTGCTAATTTTTTCTAATTCGGGCACTATTCACGCCTTATAAATTTCCGTTTATTTAATTGTTAATTAAGAGTATTAGTAGTCATTATGGCAAAAGAAGAAGGCATTGAAATGGATGGTACTGTGGTCGACACATTACCCAATACCATGTTTCGCGTAGAACTTGAGAATGGTCACATCGTTACCGCTCACATTTCTGGAAAAATGAGAAAAAATTACATTCGTATTCTTACGGGTGATAAAGTGACTGTCCAGTTAACACCGTATGACTTAAGTAAAGGCCGTATTACTTATCGTGCTAAATAGTGCTTTAGGTGAGAAGCTTTTAGCTCTTAGTTAAATATTAGAGACGATATTAGCAACAGAGTCAAATGGCGTAGGCAGTGAATTTAATTATCACCATGCTCTAACAAACCATTTGACCCCGAGCAAAAGACAAAGAAATTAATACGAAACCTAATATAGGGTTAAATTTCGTTAATGCACAGTGTCAACTTTTGCCACTTCACTCTTTAAATCAAATTTCAACTCATCATTTTCTTCCGAAACAACCACTTTACCACCATGTTCTAACTCACCAAATAAGAGTGCTTCAGCCAATGGTTTTTTAATACTATCTTGGATTAAGCGTGCCATAGGACGAGCACCCATTTTAGGGTCATAGCCTTTTCTTGCCAGCCATTTTCGGGCACTTGGCTCAACATAAAGTTCCACACTCTTTTGTGCTAATTGATTCTCAAGCTCAAAAATAAACTTATCAACTACTCGTTCCATGACCTCTGTTGAGAGTGAGTCAAACTGTACGACCGCATCAAGACGATTACGAAATTCTGGTGTAAAGCCCCGTTTAATAGCCTCCATACCATCACTAGCATGA
The DNA here is from genome assembly GCA_015488755.1 of Gammaproteobacteria bacterium. GTDB lineage: Bacteria > Pseudomonadota > Gammaproteobacteria > GRL18 > GRL18 > GRL18. Next base: position 21,810 of record WFNB01000104.1, read on the forward strand.
TCCTGTGTCGTAAAGCCCATAGATGAGCGAGACATCGCTTCTGCCCCCATATTAGTGGTCATAATAAGGATCACATTACGAAAATCTGCTTTACGGCCATTATTATCGGTCAACGAGCCATTATCCATGACTTGCAATAATAGATTAAAGACATCTGGATGAGCTTTCTCAATTTCATCTAATAAGAGTACGCAATGAGGATGCTTATTGATCTCTTCGGTTAGTAAACCACCTTGATCATAGCCCACATAACCCGGAGGCGCACCAATCAAACGTGATACGGTATGGCGTTCCATATATTCAGACATATCAAAGCGTATCAGCTCAATGCCCATTAATTTAGCCAATTGTGTTGATACTTCGGTCTTACCTACTCCTGTAGGGCCGGCAAACAAGAATGAGCCAATGGGCTGATTGTCCCGACCAATGCCAGCACGAGCCATTTTAATGGCATCATCCAATATTTCGATAGCACTGTCCTGACCATGAATGACTAATTTAAGATTACGAGCCAGTTTCTTCAAAGAATTCTTATCATTGGTACTGACCGTCTTGGTTGGAATTCGGGCAATTGAGGCAATAATAGCTTCAATTTCTTCTACATCAATGGTGGTTTTACGTTTTGATGCTTCTGTAAGTTGCTGATTAGCTCCTGCCTCATCAATGACATCAATCGCCTTATCTGGGAGGTGGCGATCATTAATATAGCGTTCAGACAATTCAGCAGCACTGCGTAATGCTTGTTGAGTGTATTTAATATGATGATAATCTTCAAAACGGGAACGCAAACCTTCTAAAATTAAATAGGTTTCGTCAGCAGAAGGTTCTGAAACATCAATTTTTTGAAAGCGCCTTGCTAAAGCATGATCTTTTTCAAAAATTCCTCGATATTCCTGATAAGTGGTCGAGCCAATACAACGTAAATCACTGGTAGACAAAGCAGGTTTAATCAAATTTGAAGCATCCATCGCACCACCTGAAGCCGCACCAGCACCAATAATGGTATGAATTTCATCAATAAAAAGGATGGAATTGGGTTCTGTTTTTAATTGATTTAGCACGGCTTTGAGACGTTTTTCAAAATCACCTCGATACTTGGTTCCCGCTAATAATGCTCCTAAATCTAAAGAGTAAATGGTGTTATCATGCAATACTTCTGGCACTTCATCATCCACAATTTTCTTTGCCAGTCCTTCTGCTAAGGCTGTTTTTCCAACCCCTGACTCACCCACAAACAAAGGGTTATTTTTTCTGCGCCGGCATAATATCTGAATGGTACGATTGACTTCTTCGCTACGACCAATAAGAGGATCAATTTTCCCTTCACTAGCCCGCTCATTAAGATTCACCGCATATAATTCTAAAGGCTTTTGGGTCGCCTTAGCAGCTTGTTCTTCACCTAAGTCATTGTGTTGTTCTGATGTAGCATCTGCCTCATCATCTGTCTTGCTAAGGCCATGAGAAATAAAACTCACCACATCCAGACGTGAAACATTTTGCTTACCTAATAAGTAAACAGCCTGTGATTCTTGTTCATTAAAAATAGCAACGAGAACATTGGCACCATTTACTTCTTTTTTATCTGAGGATTGAGCCTGAAAAATAGCCCGTTGTAATACCCGTTGAAAACCAAGAGTGGGCTGGGTATCTCGTTCATCAATTTCAGATAGCATCGGGGTGGTTTCAAGAAAGGCCAGTAATTCACTGCGTAAGCGTTGTAAATCAACGGAACAAGCGCCAAGCACTTCTGCCGCAGCCGGATTATCCAATAAAGCCAGCAATAAGTGCTCAACCGTCATAAATTCATGATGTTGTTCCCGTGCTTCTTTAAACGCCAGATTCAGGGTAAATTCGAGTTCTTTGCTTAACACAATATCTATTTCCTATCTCATAAAGCCATGTATTTAGCTATCCAGCTAATTTTATTCAATTTTTTTATTCAACTTCCATAGAGCACAATAATGGATGCTCATTCTTTTTTGAATAACTATTCACCTGCATTATTTTTGTTTCTGCCGTATCTCTGGTAAACAAGCCACAGACACCTTTGCCACTATTATGCACATCCATCATAACTCGGGTTGCTTTGGCGCGATCCATAGCAAAAAAGTTTTCTAGCACATGCACGACAAATTCCATTGGCGTATAGTCATCATTATTAATGATCACCCGATACATACGTGGTTTTTTTAATTTTGGCTGTGCCGTTTCTACGGCGGTATCTCCCCCATGTTCATCATGGAGGTCGTCATCAGACCAGTCGCCTGAGTTGTTAATTTTAATCATAGTTATACTAAGCTTAGTCAAAATTGCTAAGAATGCTCTGTTTATTTTGCTTAAATGAGATGCTTACCTCATCTTTGAATCCTATTATCAAGATCATGGGTAAAAAGCATAAATGCATCCCATACATAATGTGTATGGGGTTTTTTATACACATTACAAGTAACAATAGCAATGCCTATCATGCTTTGTATTTATTATTTTTTTAAATTATAAGTAAGTTTATAGCTAAACTAGAATATTTCACATAGTTATTATATACTTAAGAAAACTTATTAAAGTAATTGCTAGGATGTAATTATGAGCAAGGCTAGCGCACAGAAAAAAATGCCTAAAAACAAACCAACCCAACAACGATCTAAAGGCCAGGATAAGGCTAATGGTGATAAAAAAAGAGCTAAAGGCAAAACCTCTAGAAACAATCCATCATCACTGAAAAGCCTCTCTGCCGATCAGAAAACAGCTATCGAATCTAGAGATAAGTCATTAGATTATTTAAAAAAAATACAGCATAAATTAGATACGATTCTTTCACAGCGAGATGAAGAAAAAGTTTTTTTAGATAATTTAAAGTCTAAAACAAAAAAACTGAAACAATACATCAAAGAGACTGAAGCGCAACTAGGGCAGTCTGCTTCCAAAGATGATCTACAAAAAATAAAAAACGATCTTAAGCAAAAAGACAGCCAATGGCATAAAAATACCGATAGGCTCGATAAGGAAATCAGCTTACTAGCCGATCTCACTCATCGTGTTGAGCATAAGATAACAACTTTAGAGCAAGATAGCTCCCCTAGTAATAAAAAACTCCTCAAAAGAATAAAGTCTTTTGAAGAAGAACTAAACCAGTTTAGCGATACTTTTGTCAACCCAGAATATGCCCTGCAAAGCTTTGAAAGGCAATTAAAGAAGCTAAGAAAAATTACCAAACAAAGCCGTAAAACACAACAAAGCCAAGACATCCAGATTAACTTACTACAAGCCAATAGTAACAATATTCACCATCTATTAGAGCAGGAAGGACATAATTTTCAAGGGGTAAAGAATCTACAAAGTGGTGTTGAGAGCCTTCAGCTTGATACAAAAAGCCTTCAGCAAGACAGCATAAACCTAAAAACAGATAGTGCTGAGCACAAAAAAGAAATTTCTCAACTGAAAAATGCTCACTCTGAACAGCACACAATAATAGCTGACATTGAGCAGCAACTTAGCAATCATAAACACGATATTGCTAATAATCAGCTGGATATTAGCGATCTTCAACAAACCATTAAAGAACAACAAGCCGAGATCACACAGCAAAGTAGCACCAATGATAGCGCTCTTAGCTTAGTAGAAGCTCTAGTCCCACGATTGGACAATTCAGAAAATAAACATTTGATCCTAGGTGATCAAGTCAGTAAAACCTCAGAAGCCGTCAGTAATTTAGAGAAAAAAACACAGGCTTTCAAACAGGAATTACAGCAAGAATTAAAAGAAAACATTACAACTCAGGCCTCTGCCACACTTCTACGTGCAAAAAAGGAGCAGGAACAGTTTGTTGAACAACAGCTCAACAAGCATTTTACAGAAAAAGTAACTCTTCCCCTAGCAAAACAGCAATTAGCCTTTGAAGATCGCCTAAAACAGCATGCTAATACACACAAAAAAGAGCTCAATAAACTTGATAGTAAAATTTCAACCCACGAAAAACAACAACAGGCATTAATAAGCCCTATTAATAAACAAATAGAAACATTAGAACGAGAGCTAGAAACCACCATAAACGCTCTTCGTAGTAGCTTAAAGGAGCAAATACAGGCTATTGCTGATACAGGTCAAACTAATACACAGAGCATTATTGATCTCACTCAACAATTAAATAATAAAAGCGAACAATTCAATAAGCAATTAGAACAATCTCAACAAGAGATTAAGCAGCATATTCAAACATTACACAATAATGAGCAAGAGAATAACACACGGCAATTACAACAATTTAGTGACCTTTTAGATGCCCTGTCACAGCAATTATCGGATACTGATGAACAATCAAAGCATCTTCTTAACTCATTTATCAGTCTACAAGAACAATACGATAATGGTAATGAACAACACACGAAGTTAAGTAAACAGTTTTTAGTCCAGCAACAGCAACTTGAAAAACACCATGCACAATTAGCCCATTTAAAGCCTATTATCCATGAAGTAACAGGAGGAGCTAAAGTAAATACCCAGCAACTCACTGAACTCACTCGCACTGTTAAACAATTAAAGGCTAAAGAAGAGTCTCTGCATTCTAATGTACTAACACTAGCAAAGCAATTACACAAGACCAGCACGGAACAACAAGAAAATTTAACAGATGTTGAATTGCAATGTGATGATCAAAAAAACACCTTAGAACAGCTCAGCCAAGCCATTCAGAAACGCCATAAACTCTTAGCTTTTGGCTTAATTACCGTACTTGCTCTATCCAGCTTAATCAGTTTTACACATAATCAATTAAGCGATACACAAACAACACAACAAGAAAGTAAACCTACTGCCAACTTAGTGCAAACAGCGCAATTTGATAAAGTAAAAAGACAAATTAATCAGCAGGAAAAACGCCTTTTACAACTCAAAACTGATATTAAGAAAACCAACCAAACTCAAATGGAGATCATTAAAAAACAACTCGATCCTGTTATAGGCAAACAAGAAACAAAGAAAGAATTCGTACAATCAGATTGGAAAAGCCAACAAGAAATCCTTAAAAAGTCCTTAGAGAGTACACAAATTGAGCAACAAAAATTGCAAAAAAAGTTTGTTCAACTATCAGACTCCGTTCACACGATAATATCACAATGGCAAAAGGCTAAAAATAATAATGCCCTCAAGAAGAGCAAACCATCCTTGACCATTGTTGATGTGAATACAATCAGACAAACCTATTATGGCATCCAATTAACCGGTGCTCTAAGTGAAGCGTCAATAAAAGATTTTATTGGCAAACATGCCCTATCTACTGACCATGAAATTATTAAAACACAACGAAATAAGCACGCTTGGTATATTTTAATACAGGGACACTATGCTAGTTTTTCACAAGCTAAAAAGGCCTTGCAATACTTGCCCATAGAATTTAAAAAACAAAATCCTTGGGTCAAAAAATTACCCTAAGTAACCTGAGTTCAGGTTAAGTAGATATTTTCACACATTATCGGATAAAGTTTTACTTTCCCAATTATTCCTAAGTTGAATAATATTCTCTTTTATAGCAAGAAATAATTGCACCAATTTTGGATCGAAGTGAGTACCACCATTTTCTTCAATGAGGCCAAAAGCCTCATCAACTGGCCATGCTTTTTTATAAGGGCGTTTCATTGTTAAGGCATCAAAGACATCGGCAATAGCAACAATGCGAGCAGACTCCGGAATATCTTCTGCAATAAGACCTTCAGGATAACCATTACCATCCCATTTTTCATGGTGAGATAGGGCAATTTCTTGTGCCATAATAAAAATAGGGGTCTGACTCTGACTTAAAATCTTATGCCCGATACAGGTATGGGTTTTCATTACCTGCCATTCATCAGGCGTTAGCTTTCTTGGTGCTTTAAGAATGTTATCTGGAATGCCTATTTTCCCCGTATCATGCATGGGGGCAGATAATTTTAACATTTCAACCTGTTCAACACTCCAGTCAGCCGCCTCAGCTAAGGCCGCACTATAGGCTGCCATACGCCAAATATGTGCGCCGGTATCGGTATCATTATAATGCCCTGCTTCACTGAGCATGTGAATGGCAGCCTTTTGGTTCGCCTGTAAGTCATACGTCTGTTGCTCAATAATACGCTGGCAGGCTTTTTGTTGATTGGCTAATGCCAAATGCGTTTTAACCCGTGCTTTTACAATACTCGGGTTCACAGGTTTAGTAATATAATCTACAGCCCCAACATCAAAACCTTTTTGCTCATCTTCTGATGCCTGCATAGCTGTAACAAAAATAACAGGAATAGTGGCAGTCAATGGATTTGCTTTTAACTTTTTACAGACTTCATAACCATCTAGCTCAGGCATCATAACATCCAGTAAAATAATATCCGGTTTTTGCTTCTCTGCTATTTTTAAGGCTATATGACCATTAATTGCGGCTTTTACATTATATTCATCTGCTAAAATTCCTTTTAATACATCCAGATTAATTGGAGTATCATCGACTGTAAGAACAACCATTTTATCATTTTCGAGATTTGTCATACACACCTATGTAATTAATTGACAATTTGTTTTAATAACTTTGTTAATAATTCAGTAGCCTGTTCAAAATCATATTGATTAAGCGCTGTCTCAATTTTCGTAAAATCATTATTATAGTCAGACGTAAAGGTCATTTTTCTTATCTCCATAAGCAGACTACTTGCTTTGGTATCGTATGACTCTAGTAATAATAGTAACTCATTGAGCAATGTAACAATTTCTTCTTGAGTCATCTCAGCATTCTGTTCAGCTGATAAAGCAGACTCATCTAATCGCTCAAAATGAGCAATAAATTGTTCTATCTTCAAGCAAATAGTGTCTAAGCATTCTTTTGTTTTCTCAACTAACGAGACACAGTTTTTATTTGACTTAACACATTCTTCCAATTCCATAGATAAATGATATAACTCTTGGGCACCAACATTCCCTGCAACTCCTTTAAGAGTATGAATTAATAATAAAGCCTGTTTGGTATTATTTTTATCAAGCGCTTCTGCAATAGCCCTTGGATCATACTGATGATCAGCCATAAAGGTTTGCAGAATGTTTATATATAATTCGCCATTACCATCTATTCGTAATAGTGCTTGTTGATGATCAATACCCTCTAATAAGGAATAATCCAGAACTGATAATGCCTTAGGATCACTTGTGCCACTATTTTTAGTCCCACTATTGCTAACTAATGTATTCGATTCCTCTGGGGGTTCTTGTGGGGTGATCCACTGAGCCATCGTAGCAAACATTTCATGGACATTAATGGGTTTGGATATATGTGCATTCATACCGGCTTCTTTGGCTTTTTCTTCATCACCGAACATAGTACTTGCCGTCATTGCAATAATAGGCATCTGATTAAATTTCTTATGTGATCTTATTTTCCTAGTGGCCTCATAACCATCCATTAGAGGCATTTGAATGTCCATGAGAACACCATCAAAATGTGTTAATTCCAAACACTCTAATGCCTCTCTACCATTATTTGCCAGTGTCACATTAATATGATGAGAGGTTAATAATTGCATCGCTAATTCTTGATTTAGGGCGTTATCTTCAACTAATAACACCTGAGCACCCTGCAATTTATTAATAAGGCTCTGATACTGAGGTTGCCCCGATTTATTAGCATTTAGAGCTTTTTGGCTTTGTGCTATATCATCAACTTGAGCAAGGCAGGCAGTAAAGTGAAAAATACTTCCTTCCCCTAACTCACTTTCCAACCAGATTTTACCGCCCATTAAATGTGTTAATTGTTGTGATATAGCCAAGCCCAGACCTGTACCCCCATATTTACGAGTTGTTGAGGTATCTGCTTGACTGAAAGATTGAAACAACTTTTTCTGGGCATCTAAGCTGATGCCTATACCACTGTCCTGTACAGAAAAATGCAAACACAATGAGCCATCATCATCAACATTCTCAATTCTAGCAGAAATTTTAACCGCTCCTTTTTCGGTAAACTTTAAAGCATTATTAGTCAGATTTGTTAAAATCTGGTTTAAGCGCAGTTCATCACCAATAAGCACAGCAGGAATATGATTATCAATATCAAAAAGTAAATCAACCCCTTGAGCTTGTGCTTTATCACTTAATAGAGTTTGGATGTTATCAATAATATTATGAAACTCAAACTCAATCGCTTCAACTTCCAATTTGCCTGCTTCAATCTTAGAAAAATCTAAAATATCATTAATAATTTTTAGTAGTGCTTCAGCTGAATAATGCACTTTTCTTATATAATTATGTTGCTCTGCGCTTAAGTCTGTCTGCAATGCTAAATAAGACATACCAATAATTGCATTCATCGGTGTACGGATCTCATGACTCATATTAGCTAAAAAATTACTTTTCTCTTTACTGGCTTGCTCGGCCTGAGATTTGGCATCACGTAAAGCCTTTTCTGTTTGCTTACGTTGTGAAATATCCTGAAAAATAGCCACTGAACCAACAATATTACCATCTTCATATAGTGGTACTGAAATGATTGAAACAGGGAAAATAGTACCATCTTTATGGGTAAAGTATTCATTATCAGATATGTATTTTTTACCCTGCTTAATACTCTTATGTGTTGGGCATTCTGATGTTGGCACAAAGGTACCATCAAAGGTCTGAAAGTGAATAATTTCATGTAGATTTCGTTGCAAAATCTCTTCCTTAAGCCACCCTGTTAAACGCTCAAATTCAGGATTAATTGAAGTACATAAACCTTTTTCATTCAGGGTATAAACAGCCTCACCCATAGAATCAGTCATACTTTGCAAGAAACGATGACTTTTATTTATCTCCGCTTCCATAAGTTTTCGCTGCGTAATATCGGTGCGTATTGAAATATATCGAAACGGTTTATGATGCTCATTTAACAAAGGAACAATGGTCGAATTTACCCAATAAAAATGACCATTTTTTGCTCTATTTTTAATTTCCCCATGCCAGACCTTACCGGCAGCAATGGTCGCCCATAATTCCTTAAAAAAAGCTTTTGAGTGTTCATCTGATTTTACTAGGCGATGGTTACTGCCTAATAATTCTTCCTCTGAGTAACCACTGAGCTCACAAAAACGTTGATTAACATGGGTAATATTTCCTTTAACATCTGTACCACTGACAATCGCATGAGCATTTAAGGCTTTAATTTGAAAACCTAATTCTTGAGACGTTTTTATTAAATTATCATTAGCATTTTTAACTTGTCTTAAAATAAAATAACCAACGAATAAGACTAAAAAAGTAATAAACAAAGAGAGTGCAATTTGGACAATAGTTAATATTTTTTTACGTTGGGAGAAACTTTCTTCTAAATCACTTAAGCGTTGCTGGCCTTCATAAAATAAGCGATTAGCATTCTCAATAATGCGTTCATAGAGCGGTGACATCAGTTGAAGATATTTTTTTACCTTCACAGCCTTACTTTTGTAGTTAGTCTTATGATCTTTAGTGTCTCGCTTCTGTACCAAAACAAAGAGTTCATCCAACATAGCACTGAGTTTTTCAATATTGGGTCTTAGTTCAATAATTTCTAGAACATAGAGACTCGATTCTTGATTTTTATGATAGATTATTTTTTGTTCTACAAATTCTTTATCTAATTGATTAAGATGCTTTATGCGTTTAATTTCTCCCCCTGATGCCAAAACATCAAGAGCATGATTTAAACGTTTCGCTTGAATATCCAGCTTCTTTTTTAAATTATTTTGCCGTTGCTCATTGCTTGAGGTGGCCAGTTTATAGCCTAAAGTCTCAATACGGCGGATATCATCAATAATAATACTGCCAATTTCTAACCTTATATTTTCTTTATTAATATTATCCCTAAGCTCATTATCCAGATTGGCAAACACATATTGTAAGATGGCTACTGATATAAAACCCAGTAAATAAATGACAAGCTGTAAATAAATTCGACTTGATTTTATGACCTTTATAGGCTGTTCACTTAAAAATTCTGAAGTGACAATAGGAGCATGGAACATTTAACAAACCTCATTATCGGGTGATACAAAGCCACAATAAATTAACAATTTTTGATTTTCTAGGGTATTATCGCAAGTAAAGAGCTGACTAATAAATAATGCAAGCAGGAAAAACCGGCAAAATAGAGCTTGCAGAAAAGAAGTAGTTAACATTAATGGACCCCCATAATATCAAGTTCACTTTTTATAATAGTAGCCTATATATATAAAATCACCTTAATTTTTATCTTAAACCCCAATAAATTTAGCTGTAAAAAACTTTCCTAAAGGATCATTTCGATATATTATTAGCCCATTGTATTTTTATAGAGAAACGCATTGATGACCATAAAGTTGCCACTACCACAAGAAAAAAAGTTAACCATGATTTTTAGGGTTGAAGCGGGTTGTTTAGGTCCCGAAGGTGCAAGGCATATTGATGATTTTTGCACTAAAATGCAAAAAGAGTTTATTGTAATTGATGCCGACTTTATTCACTGGGAAATAACCCCTAGGCATGATAAATCACTACCTGAAATGCAATACCAAATCAACAATAAAACCTTATCTAACGATCAAGCTAAAAAATATCTAAGCCTCTTTGGTAAAACCCTCCACGAATTTGAAGAACACTTAAATCAAAAAATAGGCTTGGCTATCGCTCAGTACATGGGTTATTAATAAGACGCAATGGGAAAAATATGGGAATACTTGACGATTTAAGAGAAGAAGCTAGCCAAAAAGACGCTCAACAGCAGGAAGACACTCGCCTTAATGAACAATTAGAACATAATTATCAAGTCTTAATTTTACCTAAGATGCAACAACTCTTTGCCTATTTTAAAGAGTTATTAGCCTATTTAGAGATTATAGAATCCCCTATTGAAGTCACTGATTACACTAAGCGCTATAGCGAACTAGGTACTTTATACCAACAGGATTACAAACTCAGCACCGATCAATATGGCGGCATCACTCACCATGATAAACTCACAGAAATTACCTTACGATTTACCTGTCTTGGACATAGTGACGATGATCAGGAATTTATTTATCATGCAAAAAATAAAATTGAAGCCGATCAAGAAAAACATTTTCTTTTTAAAAATAAACTTAAGTTTCATTACAATAAAAATCTAGGCAATACGAAAGAAGGTGCAATCACCCTCTTTATCACTAAAAAAATTCCTGTTTTATTTAAATTTGAGGTCGATTATGAGCATTCAGTGATCAGGTTACAGATTAATAATCATGAAGATTTTGAACAACGTACCCAGACCATAGAACCTAAGAACATCAATGAAGCCTATATGGACAAGCTGGCACGTTATATCTTAAGAAAAGATACGGACTTTTTACGCATCGATATTGATGACACTCATAAAAAACAGATCCGCCAACAATTAGAAGCACAAAAACAACAACGCGACCAAGAGTTAAAAGACGCTCATATCAGAGAAACGGCTGAACAAGAAAGCACAGAAAAAAAACGCCTCAGCTATAAGCTTAAATCATTTTTTAACGTTTAAAAAAAGTCCGATAAACCACAAAGTATTGAGCATAACTAAAGCAACAGACAACACCATTAAAGCCTCAGCCATCGTTATTCCAAACAATAACTCTGGCGTATAGCCACAAGGCTCTTGTACCTGAAATACGGCGGGAAACCATTCATCCAAAGCAAACCATGAAGGCAAGCCTGATGCCATAGAGCAATTCCCAAAAATAAAGCCTCTCTCAACCCCTAACAACTGATAAGCCCGATCCAATAAACCAACACTAATCACTAGCAAAAGAAACTGCATCCCCCGTAAAGGCCATTTAGACTGATACACAGCCAAAGCCAGTAACGAGACTAAAACCATACCCACAACCCATATACGAGTATGAATACAGAGCACACAAGGCATATAGTCTAAGACATACTGATAAAACAAAGCCATTCCATCAAGCCCTAAACCCAGCCCGATAAAAACCAACCAAAACCATTTGTTTTCAGGTAATTGAAAAAAACGCATTAACATAGAATTGCCTAATTTAAAATTTATAAAAAAGGTAACATTAATACTTGATAAGCAAAAACACAAGCACTCAGTCAGTAAAGGCAGAATAAAACATACTGACATGATTATTTTTCAAAAAGTACCTAGATTATTTTTTGCTGAGCAAAGGCAAAACAAACTCATTAAAATCTTCATCTTCCATACTGCCTCTATGGATATAAACAATAGTACCATCAGTTGCAATAACGGCAGTATAAGGAACAATACCTTGATCATTACCCCATTTTTCTAGTAGCTTGCCGCCTTCTTGCTGAGAAATAACTAAGGTGGGGTAGTTCATTTCTAATGAGCGTTCAACATTGGCCAGTTTTTTTTGCTCATCTAAGCCTATACCAATAATTTGCAAACCCTGTTGGGCATAATGTTTTTGGTAGTTGACAAATCGGGGGATCTCAAATTGGCAGGGGGAACACCAACTAGCCCAGAAGTTAAGCATAATTACCTTGCCTTGCCAATCTTTTAAAGTGTGACTGTTCCCTTTAGTATCAGGTAAAGTAAAGGGCTTCATCTGCCAGACATTATTGGTTCGCTCTGGCAATGTTAACTGGGTAGTTTTTGGGTTCAATGGTGTTTCAGATGAGACATCTGATGCAGTGAATTGCTTTACATCTATTGCTTGATGACTATAAGCGTAGGCAAACACAGCAACAATAGATGAAAATACAGTCAAAATTTTTAATAATGAAATTTTATTATTCTGCTTCATGACTTAATCGTTTTTTTTTGTGTTTTATTTTGAGCACTTTCTTGTGTCTTATTCTGTTTTTTCAGAACAGACCATTGCACATCATATTTGCTTTGTAAATCTTGCAGAAAGTTGTGCATTTTTTCATTAATAACCAATTGTGCAATTTTATCTTGCATACTGATAAATTTTCTTTTACCACCTGGACGGCGATCTAATATGGTGGCAATTAAATAGCCTTTATGGGTTTTTATAACATCACTGATTTGACCATCTGGTAAATTTTTAATGGCATTTTCAATAATAGGATCACCTGATTGCTCCCTAACCCAACCCATATCACCCTTATGTTCACGCCCATAAGGATCAATACTTAATTCACCCGCTAGTTTAAATAAACTTTCACCTTTTTTAATCCGATCTAATACCATTTTAGCTTCATTTTCTGTTTTTAATACAATCATACCTAAATGCCAGCGCTGTGGGATAAAAGAAGCTTCTGGATGCTTGACATAATAATCTCTTAATACTTTATGACTACCTGTCCATTGTTTTTGTTTATTTTCAAGATACATAGCGGGCAAACGTTCCCTTTTAAAACCATCAACTTGAGCAGTGACATCAATCCCCTCTTCATCAGCTATTTTAGCCACTAGGAGTAATTCGGCTAATTGGATGGTTTTATCTAATAACTCATCTTTATGGGGCTTTTTGGTGGTATTTTTATCTTCTTTATAAATATCAGCCATAGTAATGACAATACCTTTGTCACCTTCTAAAAGAATAGTTCCTGGTTTAGCATCTGCTGAGATCTGATCATTATGCAACTTCACATGATAGCGCTGTTGCAGGCTTTTAATAGTAAGTTGGTATAAATCATTGTATTGCTTAGTAACAAATGCGGCTTTAGCTGCAACATAGGCATCCCGATTACCTTTAAATTGCTGTTTCATTTGTGCTTGTTTTTCTTCAGGTATTTTTATCTTATCTTTTAGATTGGACATATAATAACGGTATAATAAACCTTTACGAAAAATATCAACCTCCTTAATAAACTCAGCACTTTCTTGTAATTTTTCTTTCTCTGCTTCTAGGCTTAACAGACGGGCAATCACCAAACGCTTTAAAATATTACCTCGCAATGAAGCCTGTTGTTTTTCTCCCATAGCATTAAACTGAGTATAAAAAGGAGAACTTCGTAATGCTTGCTCTAAATCTTTATCAGTAACAGTGAGTTCATTATTGATAGTAACTAATATTTCATTCGTTTCGGCACTTACATCTGTAGTAACCGTATCTGCAAATACAGTATAGGGAAAAATAATAGCCAAGAAAAAAGTAGCTTTAATTAAATAAGAAGTTAAATGTTTCATTATTACTCGATGTCCATTTTGGATTAAATAAGTGTCGTGTACGATTGCAATAAATGCTTGAAGCTAAATAAATCAGTTGAATCAAACATTAAAATAAACAGATTTCACTAAACCAGCTTATGTTAATATTCAAATATTCTCTATAAAAAAGTCGGGGGGCATAAATGCCCCCCCTCTTTTATAATCAAGTATCATGCTCAAACTAAGCTTTGATCTTAATCATCATCCTCTTCAGGAATTTTACCACCTAAGTCAGGGGCACTTTCGTGCATCCAAGAAACGGCCGCATCATAATCATTAATAATGGACTTACCTTTAAATAGATAGTCATCATCATCTTTTTTCACTAAGAAAGGCACACCACTATCATTCACTTCATGGCAGGCGGCACACTTAATAGGACCATGGGAACCATCAGGATTATACATTGCAGCTTGCTTATAAGCCGTGCTGTCTGTACCAGGGTCAACTGGATATAAACCATGTATTGACTGGTGACAAGCTTGACAAGCAATACCTGCATGGCCTTTTGAATAACGCATCAGACTGTATTTTCCTGGTTGGTTAATTGGGAAGGCAGCACCACCTTGTCCTTCAACATAAGGGGCAGCATGACAGTTAGCACAATGAGGCTCACCTGCTGACAACCAATATTCTTTACCATGACTGGCTGCACTATAAGGGACAGCTGTTGAACCAGTAGCACCCTTAGGTAGATTAGCCTTACTGATCTTAGTCATAGGATTGGCGGATAAAATACTGACATTAATATCACCATCAGCATCTTTAGTCACCAATGGACCATTGCCCTTAAGAGCAATCACAGCAATATCAGGCGTCATATGATCAGGGTTCCAGAAATCCAATACATGTGATTTCTCTACATCTGATTCACCTTTGCTATTTAATACAATCTTAGGATCAAGATAAGTATCCGCTAATTCCTGAACATTTTTCATGCCCAAAGCTTTAGCAATGGCTTCAATGGATTTATTGCGTAAAGTAACCCCTTCTTGTTTAAAGGCTTGGGTAATATTATCGCGCTGATAAAGCTCACGAGAAATCTGGCTATGACAGTTAGTACACCATAAACCTTTACCCCCTTTATCATTACCTATTTGAGTCACATTTTCTTGTAGCCAGTTACCAATCGCATTTAAGTGCTCTTTAGTTTCGGCACCATCGGTGTCCTTGTTCTGATTGGTATGAACATCACGACCCGCAAAACATCCTTTAGCATCACGATTATCACCATCAGCAAAAGCATTTTTACCATCTTTGGTGATCAATAAGCCATCTAAACCACCATCTTGACGATGTGAGGGGTGACAGGCTTGACAAGCACCAGCACGGCCATGAGAATCAGGCAAAGGCGCTTTTTTCAAATGAGAAAAGTGCAAGGCCTGAGTTAATGGTTGAATGGGCTTTTCTTTGCCGTCTTTGCCCTTATGCATTTCAGACTGTAATACGCCTATGACATTATCTGCATGACACTTTTGACATAAGACTGGGTCACGGCCAATACGATTGCTTACTTCACGACCATTAGGCTTATAGTTTTTCAAAAAGTCTGTGCCGTTTTTATCATCATGCATTTCTAATACAGAAACAGACGTTGCTTTTAAGTTAGCAATCCAATCTGATGCACCAAGACCTTTCCAAAAGGCTCTCTCTTGCTTATACAGATTAAACTTTTTACCGTTAGCCGTTTCATTAGAGTGACATCTTGAGCAAGCAGGTACGTCAATAGGATTGGTACCGACAAAGCGCACAGGTTCACCCGTATGGCTATCTAATACTGGCTTGCCATCTTTTTCATTAACCAAGGCAACCCAGTTCTCTTGGAATGGGCGAATATCACTTTCCACCAAGGTTAGAGGACTTTTAGCAACACCTCTGTCTGTAAATGGCGTCAGTGGTAAACCAAGCGCATCCCAAATACCTGGATTAGTTAATAGAATGGGCACATTATCTAACACCGGTGATTTAGTATAAACCTGTGTACCATGCTCACCCGTATAATGTAAAAAACCATCTTTCATTGGACTAGGAACAGCTGCACCAGCAGGACCATTGTCCATTGGTACAGGGATTTGTAAGCCGACATACTTCTTATCAGAATCTTTACTACCACCGGTTGGATTGGTACCTTTTAGATCTTTATATACATAAAGGTGTGTCCAATAAGCATTGGCAACATTTTCATCTTTTGAGTATTTACCATCACCATTCACATCATAGGGTACTGACCAATAAGCCAGCTTATTACCTTCTGAGTAGGTATTATTGACAAAGCCGTAAGCCAGCTTCATGCGTTTTTTACCATCCACTAAAATACCATGGTCTTCTTCATCAGACTCAAGTAGTTCAGGATATTTTTTCTTACCTGTGGCTGTTTTTATAACTTGTGATTGTACTGAGTTATAGGGTGGCAACACACAACAATAAGTAAAATCAAAGCCGGTACAATGCATACCCAGCTCATAATTTACAGTAATGTTATAGTCATTTTTTGGTTTACTGGCTGTTGCTTTATCTACCTTTGCTTCTGGAGTGGATGTCTGGGATGACATACAACCAACTGATAGAACAGCAAGCGCTGCAATGGTGGCGCTAAGCATGGGCTTTAGCATTAGAACATTCTCCTTTTATCACCTTTATTATGATTTGATAAAAAATTTCATTCCAATGCATAAAAACATGCTTATATTCATAAAAACTAAAACACTGCAATTAATACTGATGCCGATTAAAAAAGTAATAGGCAACAGGACGTAACAATGCACCAAGCTTTACTAAAGCAGCTACTCATTGGTAATGAATTTTAGTTATCAGAAAAGTATTGTTTTGAACACATGCGATCTAACGTCGCTTCGGGTGTTTACTTGTGCTTCTGTCCGTTTTCTCAGTTGTTTCAAGCCTAATAATTATCATCATCTTTTTGAATCTAATTATTAGAGCTATGTTCTGATTGCACAGATGAGCAACACCTCATTTCGGCTAAAGATAACACACATTTTTTTAGTGGTCAAATGCAAAATTACTTATATTTATCTTTATGCTCGCTCAAAAGGAAAGGCAAGCACTTTATCAATGTGCTCGGACTGACTCATCACCATAAGCAAGCGCTCTATACCTATGGCAACCCCCGCACAATCAGACAAAGCATCCACTGATGCAAGAAAATATTCATCTATTAAGACTTGTGGATAACCCAACTTTTTACGTGCTTTATTATCTTGAACAAAACGTTGCCGTTGTTCCTGAGCATTATTGAGTTCATGAAAGCCATTACCTAATTCCATACCATTAATAAAAACTTCAAAACGCTCTGCTACTATCTGACCCTCATCATTCCCTAGGCGTGCAAGTGATGCCTGTGATGCTGGGTAATGGTATAAGAAACATAGACAGGCTTTGTTATTTTCTGCTATTCCTAAAGTGGGTTCAATAACATGGCTAAAAAGTAGTTCCAAATACCGATCTTTATCCTCATTTTCATCAAGCACACCCGCCAAACCTACTTGGTTAAGACAGACTAATAATTCTTTTCTTTGTGCGGTATGTGGATTAATACCCAAGGTATTTATAAAGGCATGCTTATAACTAAGAAAGTGTGTTTCAGCCAAGTCAATATAAGGCAATAATAACGACGATAAGAGTTGTTCCACTTCTTTCATTAATTGATGGTGATCCCAATCGAGGCGATACCATTCAAGCAAAGTAAATTCAGGGTTATGCTGGTGGCCGATTTCCCCTTGGCGAAAGACTTTAGCTATTTGAAAGATAGAGCCAATACCCGATGCCAGTAGACGTTTCATAGGAAATTCAGGCGAGGTATGCAAATAAAAATTCTCAGTATGAATTTTTTTTGTCAATGGGAGGTAACGTGTTTGAAAGCTTTCAATAAATGGGTCTGTAATACTGGCATGTGACAAAATAGGTGTGTCAACCTCAAGAACGTTCTTCGTATCAAAGAAAGCACGTATGGCTCTAAGCGTATCAGCCCTGAGTTTTATTAACTCAAAAGAGGCTGACGCTTGCCAGAGGGGGTTATCAGAAGGAGCTGACATAACAAATAAATAGAGTGCGACTGATCTTAATACTGAGTCTTAATCTTTAGCACGGGAGACATATTTACCATTGCGAGTATCTATTTTTAGGTCTTCACCGATGGCAACAAATAAAGGTACTTGTACGACGGCACCTGTTTCTAGCGTCGCGGGCTTACCACCACCGCCAGAAGTATCGCCTTTTAGACCAGGATCCGTATCGGTTACTTTTAAAACTACAAAGTTAGGTGGGGTTACCGCCAGTGGATTACCATTCCATAAAGTAACCGTGCAAACATCCTGTTCTTTTAGCCAGAGATGCGCATCCCCTACTGCGGTTTTATCCGCTGCCATTTGTTCAAATGTTTCCGGGTGCATAAAATGCCATTGCTCACCATCATTATATAAATACTGTAATTCGGTATCCATAACATCGGCTGCTTCAACTGACTCACCTGATTTATAGGTACGCTCAACCACCCGTCCGGTTTTTAAATTACGGATTTTAATGCGATTAAATGCCTGCCCTTTGCCAGGCTTAACCACTTCATTTTCAACAATGGCACAAGGATCGCCATCAATCATTAATTTCATGCCAGAACGAAATTCATTAGTGCTATAGCTTGCCATAATTCACTCTTTTATAATATACAGAAAAAATAAAGCTTTTCTTGGTAAGAAACCGTTAAAATAGAAATGCTTTTATTTAAATAGGATAAGGTAAAAATAATTCGCTATGATACCCCGAAATAAGCCCAGAAACCAGACAAGAACCTATTTTACTAATCCTTTGACCTTATTGGATAAACTGCATTTAAGCACTGAGCAAGTTAACTTTTCAAAACAGGCCTGTGATGATTTTCATTTTAAAGTACCACAGGCTTATGCAGATAAAATTCGTATAGGGGATAAAGATGACCCACTGCTTAAACAAATATTGCCTATTATTAATGAAACACACGCACAGGTGGGCTTTAGTGATGATCCTTTAGAGGAAGCCAAAAGCCTATCACAACCGGGCTTATTGAGAAAATATCACGCTCGGGCATTACTACTTGTTACCCCAAGCTGTGCTATTAATTGTCGTTATTGTTTTCGCAGGCATTACCCTTATGAAGACAAAGGCCACTTAGGAGAGCAGATCAAAAAAAATCTACAATTAATTGCCCGAGATAGTAGTATCAGTGAAATCATTCTCAGTGGTGGCGACCCTCTGTCATTAAGCAATAGCAAACTAGCAGAATTATTTACTCTAATAGCAGCTATTCCCCATATAAAACGCTTACGCATTCATACCCGCTTCCCTATTGTGGAGCCGACACGGATTAACCCTAAGTTTATTAAACTTATCAGTAATACTCATCTACAGATTATTATGGTTTTGCACATTAATCATGCTCAGGAACTTGGCTTAGATAATCAGGCAAGCATTGCTAAGCTTCACCAACAAGGGATCACATTATTTAATCAATCGGTATTGCTCAAAGGGGTTAATGATAATGTCGACACCCTCGTTGAGTTAAGTGAACAATTGATACAATATCAGATTATTCCTTACTATCTTCACACTCTGGATAAAGTTCGTGGTAGCCAGCATTTTTGTGTCTCCGAAACAGAAATTGAAACAATTTATCAAGCGCTTAGAAATACGCTTCCGGGTTATTTATTGCCTCGCTTGGTGACAGAGCTACCGGGTGAGAAAAGCAAGATTCCTTTTGTATCAAAGGTGGGGAAATAAATCTGACTGCAGATCGTTGCATAGAATAGTTACTCATAATGCTTGGCAATGCGACAAGGCATTCCAAGCATTATAGGTACGCTACAAAGAAGTATGCTTAACTGGTCAATTCGAGCAACATTTTATTTAAACGGCTCACAAAAGTGGCCGGATCATCAAGCTGGCCGCCTTCACTCAATAAAGCTTGTTCAAATAAAATACGTGTCCAGTCATCAAAACGTTCACCATCGGTATCTTTGCTTAAACGCTTGATCAGTGGATGTTCAGGATTTAGTTCAAAGATGGGCTTGTGCCCCATAACATCCTGACCCGCTTGCTGTAATAAGCGTTCAAGGTTAGCACTCATGTCATGCTCCCCAGTGACCAAACACGCGGGGGAATCAGTCAGGCGGTGTGTCATGCGAACTTCTTTAACATCATCACCCATTGAGGTTTTTACTTTTTCCAAGAAATCTTTGTATTCTTCCTGAGTTTTTTCATGCTCTTTTTTCTCTTCCTCATCTTCCATCTCACCAAGGTCAAGTTCACCACGAGCCACTGAAACAATGTTCTTTTCTTCATACATGGGTAGAGAAGACATTAGGAATTCATCCACTCTATCATGTAATAAAATGACTTCGATGCCCTTTTTACGGAACACTTCAAGATGAGGGCTGTTCTTAGCGGCAGCAAAGCTGTCTGCGGTAATATAATAAATGTCCTTCTGCCCTTCTTTCATGCGGGAAATATAGTCATCAAGAGAGACTTCTTGTTCTTCTTTATCATCTATAGTGCTAGAAAAACGAAGCAACTTGGCGATTTTATCCCGATTAGCAAAGTCTTCTCCAGGACCTTCTTTCATCACCCGACCAAATTCTTTCCAAAATATCTGATAATTTTCTTTGTCGTTATTGGCCATCTTTTGCAATAAGCCTAAAATCTTTTTCACCGATCCAGAGCGAATATTATCCAAGACTTTGGAATTTTGTAAAATTTCACGCGAAACGTTTAATGGAAGATCATTAGAATCAATTATGCCTTTAACAAAACGCAGATAATTCGGCATGAGTTTTTCAGTTTCATCCATAATGAAAACACGACGGACATAAAGTTTGATACCATGTTGGCGATCACGATCCCATAGATCAAAAGGCGCACGTTTAGGGATAAATAGTAGTGAGGTATATTCATACTTACCTTCTACACGATTATGAGAACGCGCTAATGGTTCTTCAAAATCATGACCAACATGCTTATAAAATTCAGTGTATTCTTCTTCTGAAATATCATTTTTTGCACGAGTCCATAAGGCTGAAGCACTATTAACCACTTCATACTCAATGACATCTTCAATTTCTTCTGGCTCTTCACCCTCTTCCGTTGGCATAGGAGGAGTGGCTTCTTTGAGCATTTCAATGGGTACGGTAATATGATCAGAATATTTACGGACAATATTTCTTAGGCGCATACCATCAAGAAACTCATCTTCACCTTCTTTAAGGTGCAAAATAATTTCTGTGCCGCGAGAAGCTTTTTCCACTGTTTCAATGCTAAAGTCTCCTTCACCGGCTGACACCCATAATACGGCTTGATCACTCGCAGTACCGGCGCGACGAGTACATAAACTGACTTTATCAGCAATAATAAAAGAAGAATAAAAGCCCACACCAAATTGACCAATGGCATTGGCATCTTTCTTTTGATCGCCAGTTAATGAGTCTAAAAATTGGCGAGTACCTGACTTAGCAATAGTACCAATATTTTCCACCACTTCATCTCGTGACATACCGATACCATTATCTGATATCGTAATGGTACGTGCTTCTTTATCAAATGACAGAGATATCTTTAGGTCGGTATCATTTTCATAGAGTTTGCTTTCGCTAATGGCTTCAAAACGCAGTTTATCAATGGCATCGGAGGCATTGGAGACCAACTCTCTTAGAAAAATTTCTTTATTACTATACAAAGAATGAATCATTAGTTTTAATAATTGGTTCACTTCTGTCTGAAAGCCTAATGTTTCCTTATGTGCTTCAACACTCATTCATATTTCCTCAGTAGTTGATGATTAAATTAAGATAATAATGCTAGAAAATGTGGGGCTGAAAATTAGACTTTCAAGGGGCTCTCGAATAGTTTTAACGAATCAGTTAAAATAGCTTCTATAGACTCACAACATATAGTTGCCACTTCACTTTATTGCTCCACAAATCGGCAATCAATAAGGAAACCATTCATGTCAATTATTACCATTAACACCCAGCCTTTTGATGATCAAAAACCCGGTACTTCCGGACTGCGAAAGAAAGTCGCCCATTTCAAACAAGAACATTATCTGGAAAATTTTGTCCAATCAATTTTTGATTCTATTGGTGATTTTAAGGGAAAAACACTGGTTTTAGGGGGTGATGGCCGCTATTATAACCAAGATGCCATACAAATTATTTTAAAAATGGCGGCAGCTAATGGCTTTGCTAAGGTACTGGTCGGTCAAAATGGCATTTTATCCACACCTGCCGCTTCCGTTATTATCCGTAAAGCACAGGCTTATGGGGGGATCATCCTCTCTGCTAGCCATAATCCTGGGGGGGCTGATAAAGACTTTGGTATTAAATATAATACGAATAATGGTGGCCCTGCTCCAGAAAAAATAACCGATGCTATTTATGCCAAGACTAAGGAAATTTCTCATTATTTAAGCATTGATACGAATGAGTTGATTGATTTAAGCCAATTGGCACATTATGATTTAGCAGGCATGAGTGTTGAAATTATTGATTCAGTCAGTGATTATGCGTTACTAATGAATGACTTATTTGACTTTTCAGCCATCAAAAAGCTCATAAGTCATGGTTTTACTCTATGTTTTGATGCCATGCATGCTGTCACAGGACCCTATGCCATTGAAATTTTAGAAAACCAATTAGGAGCGGCCAAAGGCTCAGTGATCAATGGTATTCCTCAAGAAGATTTTGGTGGTGGGCACCCCGATCCCAACCTAGTTCATGCCCATCACCTAGCACAGCTTATGTTTTCTGAACAATCACCTGATTTCGGTGCTGCCTCTGATGGTGATGGTGATAGAAATATGATTATTGGTAATAATATTTTTGTCACACCCAGTGATAGTCTGGCTATTTTAGCCGCCAATGCCGACCATGTACCGGCTTATAAAGGCAAGATCAGTGGTATCGCACGTTCAATGCCAACCAGCCAGGCAGCGGATCAAGTCGCCAAAAAACTGGGGATTAATTATTATGAAACACCCACTGGCTGGAAGTTTTTTGGTAATTTAATGGATGCCGATAAAGTGACACTTTGTGGTGAAGAAAGCTTTGGCACAGGTTCCAACCATATTCGTGAAAAAGATGGCCTATGGGCGGTATTATTTTGGCTCAATATTTTGGCAAGCCGCCAAGAATCCGTTGCAAAGATTGTGCAACAACATTGGCTAGAGTATGGTCGTAATTATTATTCACGTCATGATTATGAGGCCATTGAAAGTGCTAAGGCCAATCAGCTCATGAATAACCTACGAGATAAGGTAAAAACACTCTGTGGTACACAATTAGGCACACAGGCCGTCAGTTATAGCGATGACTTTTGTTACACCGATCCGATTGATAAAAGTGTTAGCAAACAACAAGGGATCCGTATTGGCTTCGATAATGGCTCCCGTATTATCTTCCGTTTATCCGGCACCGGCACCAGTGGAGCAACTTTACGTATTTATTATGAAAGTTATACAAGTGATCCACAACAGCTTAATCAGGACACACAAGAAGCTCTGAGTGAGTTAATTGAACAGTCTCTTATTATTAGTGACTTACAGGTATTAACAGGACGCACTGAGCCTACTGTTATTACATAATATCATTCAGCTAGATAAAACAGGCAACAATAACTATGTTTACAGGCATTGTGCAAAGCACTGCACCCATTATTCGTATTATTAAGAAAGAAAATTTTCAGACTCATATTATTGAGTTGGAAGCCTCATTAATAACAAACTTAGAAATAGGTGCATCTGTCGCCCATAATGGCTGTTGCCTGAGTGTGACTAAGATAGCAGGCAATCAAGTATCATTTGATTTAATGCAAGAGACATTAACAGTAACCAATCTTGGTGAATTAACAACTGGCGATCGGGTTAACATTGAACGGGCTGCCCGTTTTGGTGATGATATTGGTGGTCACCAAATGTCAGGACACATCTTATGTGTTGCCCATGTTACAGAGATCATCACAAGCCCAAATAATTGCCAGCTTTGGCTGCAAATCCCTGAGCAATTTAAGCACTTTATTTTTACAAAGGGCTATATTGGTATTGATGGCATTAGTTTAACCATTGGTAAGGTTAAAAATAATTATTTCAATGTTAATTTGATCCCCGAAACACTGCAACGTACCAATATAGGCAGCCGTCAAGTAGGGGATCGCATTAATATCGAAATAGACCCTCAAACACAGGCTATTGTTGAAACAGTGGAACGTATTATGGCGCAAAGAACTGGTCACTAATTTTCTAAGATTGTATTTAAAAGTAGAACAGATATGACTAAATATCAATATATTTATACTCTTTCTACATGCCTTGAACCTAAATAAATTTAAAAAGTTTCATTTCTTAATTGACTTTAAATATAAGCATATTATAATATAAGAAACAAAAAATATATTTAGGAGTAATTATGTTTAAATCAGCGTGTGATATTATAAAAAAATCGGCTCTAGCATCTGCCTCCTTCTTAGCTATTGGCGCTATTTTAGAGACAGCAGCACAACTTCTAACACTTGAAAACATGCTACCTATCTTTTTTGCTTATGCTGGGGTAATGGCAATTTTTATTGGTGTTGTAGGCCTTATAGGTACTTTAGTTGCAGTTATGATCCCAAAGATTAATCAACAATTACAAGCCTGTCAGCATTAAAAATTATAAGATTGAGGCTTAAGGAGCAGTTACAACAGAAAACACATGAAGTCGTGTTTTCTGTTGTTTAACCTTACAAATAAAATACTTTTTATTGCAGTGATTACAAGGTGTAAATTGAATAGGCACCAAAAACAATTGTTGATACTGACAAGACAAAGATTCCAATTTCAAATAGCTTAATAAACGAATTAGTCATGGTTTTCCCGTTTTGGTTATACTCATTAACCCTAGTTCTTACAACACCCCCTTGCTGATAGAGGAAAAAACTAAGTACTTACCCTGAGACTATAGCCAATATAATAAGAAAAGCCTATACTTGTTTGTCAATACATTGATATTTATCATGCAAATAGCATGGTTTATTTTTTATCTTTATAGTCCATTTTCAAAACAGATTGATCAATGGTACTTTTATCATAATCCAAATTTAAACCACTATTATCCTCTTCTTTTTCAGCTGAAAAAAACCGTCTTAAAGCACTGAAAATTGTTTTAATTCCAGTCCATAATTTAGGCAATAACCAAATCATTAATAAAATAAACAAAATCAAAGCCACAATAAAAAGAATGGGATGATTTAAGGCTCCCCATAAAGCAACAACAACAGCAATATCCTCAGCAACCGATGCCGTCCAATTAGTAACAGGCTCTGGAGAAGTATTAATCAAAACACGTGAACCCGATTTCAATGAATGTGTCGTAAGAGCCATCCCTCCACCTAAAATAGCTGAGGCAATAGCAGCCGCTGAGGATACATCACCGACAGCACCTGCAGCTAACACAGCACCTGCTGGTACTCGGATAAAGGTATGTATTGCATCCCAACCTGAGTCCACGCCAGGAATTTTATCTGCAAAAAATTCAACACAATACATAAAACCAGCAGCCCCAATAACCAGAGGGTTGCTCAATACCTGTAGATCAGGGGGTAGATCAATATTACCAGTTGTTCCCATAAGACCAAGCATTAAAATAGTGGCATAGAGATTAATACCACTTGCCCACGCAACACCCATACTCATCGAAATCAACGTTATTATTTGATTATATTCATCCATTTAAAAGCCCTTATTTTTATTTACTTATTATAGATGTGGTTATGTCAGAGCTTAAAGTCAAGGCTAATTAACTCTAAAGCAAGATTTTTACTCTATATTTTAATAAAAAAAGCCCGAATATTATTTAATATTCGGGCTTTTCTGTAACACTATAAGTACACCTTGTCATTTCAAGGCATTTCACCCAGTTAGGTAAAACACCTTGTTTAATGAGTCGGATTTACTTCATTAATTGTGTCTTATCAACCACATCAACGTGCTCAACCTTGAAACAGTTCCAAGTTTGAGTCGCTTTGTCATAGGTTGAGTTCACAAAACATTTCCAGTTTTCTTCGTCAACAATATTGAAGTCCATACGATAGTAGAATCCAGGGTAACGTGATTCTTCACGGAACTGGATGTGCTTCATATGCGCTTCAGCAGTCAAAATGCGGTGATAGTTTTCCCATGCACGTAATAATTCGTGTAGGTCTTTAGCACGCATTTTCTTGGCATCTTCTTTTAGCATGCCCAGTTTGTGCTCAGCAACATCAAGCATTTTTGCATTGGTCTGGTAGTGTGTCGCAACACCGGCTACGTACTCATCCATCATCTTCTGTAAACGGAACTGAAGCATTCTAGGAGTAATGTAGTTAGGATTCACATCGATTGCTGTGGAGTAATCTTTGTGCTCTAAATAGGTACGCACAGGTGCATAAATATCAGAGGTTAATTCTTCTACTGGGGTGTCCAGCTCAGGTGTCCAGTCTTTGTTATCAAGAACATACTGTACCATTGCTTTGGCCGCTAAACGTCCTTCTGCGTGTGAACCTGAGGAGAATTTGTGACCTGATGCGCCAACACCGTCAGCGGCGGTAAATAAGCCTTTGACTGTAGTCATTGAACGATAGCCCCAGCTCCATGACTCAGGTGCACCGATGTCAGTTGGTCCTGATACCCAAATACCACAACAACCGGAGTGTGAACCCAGTAGGTATGGCTCTGTGGGCATGAGTTCTGAGTTGGTTTTTTCTGGTTCGATGTTCTCACCAGCCCATACGCCCGCTTGACCAATACACATGTCTAGGAAATCTTCCCACGCTTCTGCTTCTAGGTGTTTGATTTCTTTTGGGGTCATTGTTTTTGCTAAGTCGCCTAATGCAGTCACTGTGTCCATATAAATTGGACCACGACCTTCACGCATTTCTTTCATCATTAGGTGGTTACGTAGGCAAGAGGCAGGTACTTTGGCTAGTCCGTAAGGAGGATAGTCGTTCAGTAGTTCTTTGTTCTTGTCCATGTAAACTTCGCCAAAAGCGTTGGTTGCTTTGGCTTTAAAAAGTAGGAACCATGCGCCAACTGGACCGTAACCGTCTTTGAAACGAGCGGGTACGAAGCGGTTTTCCATCATGGTTAACTCGGCGCCAGCTTCTGCTGCCATTGAGTAGGTGGAACCGGCATTCCAGACAGGATACCATGCACGACCAGTACCTTCTCCTACAGAACGAGGACGGAAGATGTTGACTGCGCCACCACAAACCAATAAGCAGGCTTTGAAGGTGTATACATGGATTTTGTTTTCCCGAGTTGAGAAACCAACGGCTCCGGCAATACGACTTGGGTCGTTTTTGTCGTTAACCAGTTTTACGATGAAGACACGTTCTTGGATGTTTTCGGTGCCTAGGGCTTTTTTGGCCGCTTCGGCAACAATCCATTTGTAGCTCTCACCATTGATCATGATCTGCCATTTACCTGAACGTACGGGCATGCCGCCTTCTGCTAGTGGCTTGTTCTCATCACCGGGTTGTTTCCAAATCGGTAGACCCCATTCTTCGAATAGGTGGACTGAATCGTCTACGTGACGGCCTAGGTCGTAGGCTAAATCATCACGGGTAATACCCATTAGGTCGTTTGAGACCATACGGGCATAGTCTGCTGGGTCTTGTTCGGTACCAATGTAGGTGTTAATCGCGGATAAACCTTGTGCAACGGCGCCTGAGCGATCCATGGCGGCTTTGTCAACCAGTTTTACGCTAATGTTTTCGCCTGATGCTTCGATCCATGGTCCTAGTTCGTATGCTGCGCCACATGCGCCCATACCGCCACCGATAAGTAGAATGTCACACGATTCTTCGATGACTTCTGGATTTTCAAATGTTCCTGACATTCGGATAACCTCTGTTTGTATATGTTTGTATTTTGAAGGTGTTAAGCTTTTTCGAGACTGTTTGCTCTAGTGCCTTTTTAAAAACAAGGCTTGTTTGAAAGCTTAATTAAGCTAGGCCTTTTATTTTAAAAGGATTAGCTCATCTCGATTACCCTCGTAAGGGAGTTTGCCTTCGTTATTAAAGAAGCCTTTGTCTTCTTTAATGTTCGCCATGTCTGCTTTAGGCTTGCCTTCATAAGGTTGGATGGAACCTTCTGGCGTGGTACGTATGGGGAATTTGAAACGTTTCATAGTGCCATTTCTGAATTTGATGGTCCACATGATTGAGTCTGTGCCACGTAAGGGCTGTACTGAACCACCCATCGGTACGATGTCTGCGTAAGCGCGTGCTTCAATGGCATTTTGGGGACAGATTTTAATGCAGGAATAGCATTCCCAGCACTGCTCTGGCTCTTGGTTGAATGATTTCATGGCGTGGCCAGTCTCTGAACCGTCTTTGTCCAGTTTCATCAAGTCGTGTGGGCAGATGTACATACATGCTGTTCTGTCCTGACCTTTACAGCCATCACACTTTTCTGTGCGTACGAATGTTGGCATGGTTTTTCCTTATTGTTGATAGAAAAAAGTAATAGAAAAAAGTATAAAAAAGTTAGCGATTAAACCCAGTTTAAAAGCAGAGCTGAAACTAAGCTTAAGCCTTACTATCTATATGAAAACTTTTTAAGTGGGTGCATACTAACACCTATGCCCTATAGTGTGTAAATATCCAACATGGGGTAGGTCATTTGAAGAGAATTGCAACTCATTGTAAACACACTATTTAGTGGCATTAAACAGCAATTAAATATCATAAAAACATGAGCAAGATCAATAAAATAAAGAAGAGTAATAACCGTGTAATTTAGTCTAAAATAGGCTATTTTGAACGCCAAAACAATTCTGATAAATTACAGTTGTAGCAAATAATTTACTTATAAAAAAACTAGAAGCAAGGCTTTTTAGGCGCATTCTGAAAACGTTCGATACTGCTGACTATTTCTGTTTTTGCTTCTTCAACACCCACCCAGCCAGATATTTTTACCCATTTACCAGCTTCTAAATCTTTATAATGTTCAAAAAAATGTGCAATGGTATCTAGCAAGGTTGCAGGCATATCTCGAAATGAACTCACCTTTGAGTACATTCCGGTGAGTTTATCAATCGGCACAGCCAGTACTTTTGCATCCGTACCCGCTTCGTCTTCCATTTGCAACATACCGATTGGACGACATTGAATAACAGAACCAAATTGTAATGGCATAGGGGTAACAACTAAAACATCAACAGCATCGCCATCATCCGATAGCGTGTGCGGAACATAACCATAATTACAAGGATAAACCATTGCCGTACCAATAAACCGATCCACAAACATGGCACCCGTTTCTTTGTCTACTTCATACTTCACTGGATCACTATGAGAAGGAATTTCAATAATTACATTAAATTCATTAGGCACATGTTTGCCCGTGGTCACCCTATCAAGATTCATTATGAATATCCTTTTATCACACTGAGTTAATGAGTCTATTTGTTTGATCTATATCAATGACAATAATTCTACAGTGCTTTAGCTGTTTTATCAAATAAGCAAAATTATTTATTGCTTGGTCATATTTTCTAGCATATCAGCCTCTAACTCTAAACCCACATCAAAACCAGGGTTTAAAATCACGCCATAACCACCACCAATTTTTTCAATAATCCATTTAAAATCTTCCAGTAAGCCACCCTCATAACCAGGATAGTCTTTAACAAATTCTTTAGCGCGCTCCGGACTGGTGAATAAAACCACCATTTCAACACCCTCTTCATCTTTAAATGATAATGGCATAGCCTGCTTAGATTCTTGGAAACCGGCAATACTATGCTTGTCCATAATAGGCATAAATACTTGCATGTCTAACATTTCTTTTAGAAACGTTTCACCTTCTATTAGTCCGCTTTGAGCGTCTATTAGTTTTTTTTCTAGTTCATTTTCGGCCTTAAAAGCTGACATACACTATGACTCCCTTAAATTTACGCAATAAAACTTCTTGTAGGTGACAATATAAGGCTAGTTAGCGGTAATTCAACTAATATGATGACACAATGCCATATTCTATTTGAATTCAAATTTGTCTTGATTTACTATCTCTGTATAAAAATAATCTAAAATGATTTTAGATTTATGTAAATGGAGTCATACTTTTGCAAACTATTAAAACAGCCAAATTCACTAGCCTTATTTTACTATCTTTACTGTCATTTCTTCTCGTATCCTGCGGTCAGATAAAAGAATTGGATAAGCATAGTATTATCAGTCGTTTCCAAAAATCAGAAAGTCTCTATAGTGCATCCATGCGTTGGGGTGACTGGTCAACCTTATTACAACTGATAAAAAACAAACCTCAAAAAACGGATACCGAGCAAGCAGCCTCAGAAAAAAAATCAATTTATGATGATCATCGGGCATTAGGAAGCATGAATGGTAGCTCTGGTGGCAAATTAAATATATTAACAACACCCACTGAAGCAATGTTGGCTTATTTAGAAACCATTAAGGTTAATGAAGTAAAAGTGCTTAGCTCTGGAATGTCTGATGTAAAAGAAGATCAAGGCTCTGGAAAAACACTCTATGAAATTGTCTATCATAAAGCATCCAGCGTTAGAGTCCATACGATTCGACATAAGGTACATTGGTGGTATCATAAGCCAAGCAATAGCTGGTTTACTGATACGCCATTGCCAAAAGCATTCCAAATACCAAAATCTGTATCCAGAACCATTAAATTATCACCAAAGTGATCGTATGAAAGAGTTTCTGCAACAAGAAAAATCCATTCTTATTTCGCTATTGTCTTTAGCTGTATTAATCCCTCTTGAGCAGACCATTCTTGCCAGTCGTGTTTTTAACCTATTGGCTTTAAGTGCCGTTTTTATGATTATTATGTACAGTGCATTAACTGTTGCCCACCATGCAGAAGCGCTGGCAGAAAAATACGGTGAACCTTATGGAACAATGATCCTGACCTTATCAGCCGTCGTTGTAGAGGTTTTGATTATTGGCATCATGATGGCACACTCGGCTAATATCAACCTTGCCCGTGACACCATTGTGGCGGCTATTATTTTAGATATTAATGGCTTACTCGGTATTGCAGCCATTATTGGTGGCATTAAGCATGGCGTGCAAGATTATAATATTAATTCAACCAATTCATTTATTTCCATGATCATTGTTGCTGTTGGTATTTCAATGGTTATGCCCATATTTATTGATGAGCAGTGGCAAGAAAGTTACTTAATCTTCCTTGCTATTTTGTTTGTCATTATGTTTGTTATTTTTACTCGGGTTCAAATCAAAGAGCATAATTACTTTTTTCAGTATGGCTATAAAAGAAAAACCGCACAGCAGCAGGACACTCATTCAAGCCATAAGAAAATAAACGGTTTTTACCATGCTTGTATGCTCATTATTGCGATTGTCTTAATTGGTTTTTTATCTGAATTATTATCCGCATTTATGAGCCGTTCATTAAGCAATAGCGGCCTACCTATCGCCTTAGGCGCATTGGCGGTCGCTATCATTTCAGCCTCACCTGAACTGATTACCGCCATTAAATCGGCGGCTGAAAACAGAATGCAAACCGTCATTAATATTGCCTTAGGCGCTTCATTGGCAACGGTTCTTTTAACCATTCCAGCAATGATTGCCTTATCTTTAATTACCCACCATGATATTAATTTTGCTCTAAACCCCATACAGATCACGTTATTAACCATTACCTTTTGGGTGAGCATCATTCATTTCAATGATGGTAAATCCAATGTGCTAGAAGGTGCGATACATTTTATTTTATTTATTGTGTTCTTATTTTTTATGTTTACTGGACAGATTTAGAAAAACATCTCATCCCTGTTCCAAAAAAACTCTTCCCCAAAAAAGTACTGACATAAAAAAACCCCTGTAATCAAAAGATATACAGGGGTTCTATGTATGGTGGGCCTTGTGAGACTCGAACTCACGACAAATGGATTAAAAGTCCACTGCTCTACCAACTGAGCTAAAGGCCCTCAGCATAAGCTGAGTTAGCTATCTTAAATATTATCGCTTAATGCCGACTCGTTTAAGATGCGCATATTCTACCGTTTTTAATTTTTATGGCAAGCTTTTTTTATTACTTTCCATGGTTTTTTTTGCAAATGGTTATAATTGTTTTAATAGACGTTTTGCTTGGCCAGCTTCTGTGGTATTGGGGTAGTGTCGTAATAGCTGATTAAGCGTTTCTCGGGCTGCTTTTTTATTAGTTAACTTATTATAGCTATAGGCCTTTTTTAATTCTGCTTCTGCTTTTTTAGGGCTAAAGGGATACACATCTACTAATAGCTGGTAGTCTTGCACAGCCTGTTCATAATGGTGTTGTGCATAGCTGGATTCGGCAATCCAGTATTGAGCAATATGCGCATAGCGACCACTAGGATAACGCTGAACAAAGGCACTGAAAGAGTCTCTAGCCTTGGCATAACGGCGTGCTGTCAGCTCATTATAGGCTTTTTGGTAAGCGGCTTGCTCTTGCTGACGCTCTTTTTTGGACATTGGCTTAATCGTAGCCACTTTTGGTTTGGATTTTGCTTTTGCTTTAACGACAGGCGTGTTATTCATCAGCTTTGGCTGAGTGATTTTATTCTGAGTGCTGGATTTGTCAATTACCATAGGTTGTTGAGTTGGTTCCTGCACGGTCATATCAGGCTCTAGTGGCTTAGCTAAAGAACCATCCTGCTCCATCTGATTTAGACGTCGATTCAGATCACTATACAGATCTTTTTGTTGCTCTTTAAGTCGATCGATTTCATGACCTTGCTCTTCTAACAAAGCTCTGAGCTGTTGATTTTCTTTCTGTAATTGCTTGATTCGATAGAGCATTTCTAATTGTTTTTGGGAACTCATCAAACGTTCTAAACGATCAAGTCGTACAGAAACAGGACGACTTTTATACTCATTTTCTGATCCCGCAAAAACAACGCTCGAAGAAGTATTGCATAGCACCAGAATGATCGCTAACAATCGCCATTTAGTAGGTGAATATTTTTTAGTCATAAGACAAACCATTAACAATTAGCTGAAAGTAAAAACTAATAAAGCAATTCTGCACGGCGATTTAGCTGCCACGCTGATTCATTATGTTCTAAGGCAATGGGGTTTTCTTCACCATAGCTTCTCACTTCTATCTGCTGAGCAGAAACACCTGAGGCGATAAGAAAATCAGCCACGGCTCGTCCGCGTCGCTCTCCTAAGGATAAGTTGTACTCTCGAGTGCCTCGCTCATCGGTATGGCCTTCGATAATCATGTTTTTATTTGGGTTTAGAGATAAATATTCAGCATGGGCATTGAGAGCCGATTGTCCTTCGGCATTAATTGTTGTGCTATCATAATCAAAGTAAATCGTTCTGACTGACAACGGGCTATTAGGGTCAGATAAGGAGCCATTACCACCCTGAGTACCACTTACTGATGTGCCATTATCCATACCTGACTCACTATAACCACCGGTTTGACCTTCATAGCCTTGCGTATTTTCTCCTGTCGCATTGCCCGCCTCACCCGTTCTATCTTCAACACTGGCATCACCTGTCTGTGCATCGCCCGTTGTGGTGCATGCGCTTAAAAAAGACAGGGCAGCAATGAGCAATAATACTGGCATTTTTTGTAAAATCATTTTGTTATCCTTTTAATTTAGAACATTTGTAAAGCAATTAGCTTAATTCCGATACGCTGACCAAGCCGGTTCTCTAACATCACCGTTTAAGACACGTAAACGTTGTGGTGAATTGCTACCATCGACAGCAATGGCTTCTAATATGCCCCGACCTCGTAATTCTGTAGCATATAGCAGCATTTTACCATTGGGTGAAAAAGAAGGGGATTCATCCAAACGTGAGTGAGTCATCACTCGCAGTTGGCGAGAGCCTAAGTCTAAAACAGCAACCCGAAATTGCCCACTAATGCGAGTAATTAACACTAATTGCTTGCCATCCGGTGAAAAACTGGCACCGGCATTATAATCCCCCTCATAAGTTAAGCGTCTCGGTGTTCCTGAACGACCCTGCTGAGCAATCGACACTTGGTAGATTTGCGGTTTTCCTGCCCTATCTGAGGTAAAAACGAGCGAACGCCCATCAGGAGACCAAGCAGGCTCGGTATCAATACTATAATGTTCTGTCACACGTTGCAAAATACCACTAGCAATGTGTAAGACATAAATTTCTGAATTACCATCTTTAGAGAGTGTCATTGCTAGGCGTTGGCCATCAGGTGACCACACCGGTGCACTATTTATTCCCTTGTATTGAGCAACAATTTGCCGTTTACCCGAAGACAATTCCTGTATATACACCATTGAACGATTTTTCTCAAATGACACATAAGCTAGGCGCTTGCTATTAGGCGACCAACTAGGTGACATAATGGGCTTTTTAGAACGCAGGATGATTTGCTCATTAAAGCCATCTGAGTCGGCAACGGCTAAGGTATAAATTCTTTTTTTACTATTACTATTATTATTATTCACTGAGACATAAGCAATCAGGGTATCAAAGGCACCACGAGTATGAGTTAATGCTAAAAAAATTTTATCACTGATTTGGTGTGCCAGTCTGCGCAAATTGCTTTGTTTAACAGTAAAGCGATATTCAAGGTTTTTTTTACCCGTAAAAATATCCAGCATTTTAAAGACCACTTCATAATGTCCCTGATCAATGGCTTTTATTTCACCTATCACCAGATTTTCAGCATTGGTATTTTTCCAACGAGGATAATTTATTGGCCCATTAAATGTGGGTCTCTCTGGTAATTGTTTGGGTTCTAAGGGGGAAAAGGCACCACTTCGAGCCAGATCAGTACGCACAATATGAGCAATATCCACCGGTGGTTGCCCCGATTCAGGCCATGAAAAAGGTACGATAGCAATGGGATCAGCACTTTGAAAACCATGTGTAATTTCAACATCCAACACCGCTAAGGCTCGTTCAGATAATAATAACAAGCCTAACAAAACATAGATAAGATAAGGTATGGGCTTAGTACATGGCATTTAGTTACTTCCTGGTTCAAATCGTAAATTCATTTCTTTAAATTCTTCAAAAATAGCACGCTCTGAGGGCACAGGCAATGGTTCTGCCTTGCTCACTGCGATTTCTACTGAGCGATCAAATAATAAGTTGCCGCTACTTTTTATTACCTTAGCCGATAACACTCGACCATTGGGTAACACAGTAATATGTATCGTACATTGCAAACCGGAGGGGGCATTTAAGGGTTGTCGCCAGTTACGTTCTATTTTTTGTACTATCATAGCTACGTGGCGATTAATTACCCCTTTACTACGGCGTTTAAATGCCTCTTCATCACGCTCTTGCTGACGTTTGAGTTCAGCCTGACGTTTTTGTTCTGCTTGACGCTGTTTTCTCTGTGCTTCTTGTTGGGCTTTTTTTTGCTTCGCTTCTTTGATACGTTGCTTTTCTTGCTCTGCTTTTCTTTTAAGCTCTGCTTTTTTCTTGAGTTCCGCTTTTTGAGCCGCTAATTTTTTGGCCTTCAGCTTCTTGGCTTCGGCAATTTTCTTTGCCTTAGCTGCCTCTGCCTTTTTCTTGGCTAGTGCTCTTTTGTTTGCTTCAGCCGCCTTTTTAGCCTTAAGCTCAGCGGCCTGTTTACGTTTTAGTGCTTCTGCTTGACGTTTTTTGTCTTTCTTTTTTTGAATTTCTAATTGCTTTTTCTTTTCTTGTTGTGCTTTTTTACGTGCTTGTTGTTGCGCTATTTTGCGTTTCTGAGCACGTTTTTTTTCAGCAATTTTATCAATTTCTGCCTGATAGCTATTCGCATCCACTGAAGAGACTTGAATGATCTCTCCTTGCTCAGCAACAATTTTCTCTACTTTATTGCTCTGCCAGCTCATAAATAAGGCACTAAATAACACAATATGCAACATAACAGCACCCAAAAAGGCTCGTTTATTTTCTGTTATCCAATTAAGCATATCGGCTATTTACCCCACACAGCATTTAGTTTTTATTGCTCTGTTCATCTAACGATTGGGTCATCAGACCCACATTAGGAATACCCGCTCGACTTAATAAAGTTAACGCATCCATAATGTAGAGGTATTTTACTTCTTTATCACCAGCAACTAAAACAGATAATTTTGGCAACTCCAGTAACTTATTTTTTATTTGTGCTAAAAGTTCGTTACGAGCCACTGCCTTTTCTTTACCCGTACCGATAGTCAAATAAAGATTGCCATCAACATCCACTTTAACAATGACTGTTTCGGTTGGTTTTGGTGGCGCTAAATTTGACTCATCGGTCTGTGGCAAATCAACCTTAACCCCTTGTGTGAGTAAGGGGGTAGAAATCATAAAGATGACTAATAAGACCATCATGACATCAATATAGGGCACTACATTGATCTCGGCCATTGGTTTGCGGCGTTTGCGTGCCATTAGGTACGTACCTGACGGTTAAGCAGGTTAGAAAATTCTTCCATAAAACCATCATAGCGAGCTTCTAACCGCTCCACACCGTAGGAAAAACGGTTATAGGCAATCACCGCAGGAATAGCGGCAAATAGACCCATGGCGGTAGCAATTAACGCCTCTGCAATACCCGGTGCGACCATAGCCATAGTCGCCTGTTCAACCTGTCCCAAGGCAATAAAGGCGTTCATGATCCCCCAAACGGTACCAAATAAACCAACATAAGGGCTAGTAGAACCCACAGTTGCCAGAAAAGCCAAACCGGATTCAACTCGATCCACTTCACGATTAAGGGTAACCCGCATCGCACGCTGCGAGCCTTCTAGTACGGCATCACCATCCATGCCCGGTTGTTTATGCAGTTTGGCGTATTCACGAAAGCCGGCCTCAAAAATACTGGCCATTCCTTGAGCATCTTTGCGTTGAGACAAGGCTTTATATAAATCAACCAAATCGGCACCCGACCAAAAACGACGTTCAAATAAATTGGCTTCATCCTTGGCTTTTTTTAATAGTTTCCATTTTTGAATGATCATGGTCCAAGCAATGAGTGAAGCTAATAATAAGCCCAACATCACAATCTGTACCACGGCACTGGCATTGAGAACAAGAGAAAGAATTGACATTTCAGAGTGCATTAAAAGTATTCCATTAGATAATAAGCGCTAAGATAAAAGTGATTGGGAAAATTTTTCATAAATGACTTTAGGCAGTGGACTTGGTCGCTTTTTTGCCAAACTCAAACTAACAATTTTCACCGTTGCCTGAGTCAGTATTTGTTCATTGTCTGCATCTGTGCCTTGCTTAACAATCACTTGCTTAAAAATAATGCTGGCTCTGGCTAATTTTTCAATATGAGTTTTCACCACTAAGGCCTCATTAAATAAGGCTGGTTTAATATAGTCAATCGACAAGGAATGCACGACAAACACAAGACTATGTTGCTTAATAATATCATCTTGTTCTAAGCCCATAGCACGTAGCCATTCTGTCCTTGCCCGTTCCATGAAGTTTAAATAGTTTGAGTGATAAACAACCCCACCACTATCTGTATCCTCATAGTAGACTCTAATTGGCCAAATAAATTCATTCAATGTCTTAACCTTTAATAGAATAGTTTAGGATTTTTTAGCCACCGAACCAAAGTGTAAATACGCTAAATCTGTGGCAATACGACCTCTCGGGGTGCGCATAATATAGCCTTGTTGAATTAAAAAAGGCTCTAAAACATCTTCAATCGTGCCTTTTTCTTCACTAATAGCCGCCGCTAGATTATCCACACCCACAGGCCCACCATCAAATTTTTCGATGATACTTAATAATAATTTGCGATCCATCATATCAAAGCCCATGGGGTCTACTTCAAGCATGGTTAAGGCGCTATCAGCAACAACACTATCAACCACGCCATCGGCCTTTATTTGTGCATAGTCTCTTACTCGTCTGAGCAGTCGATTGGCAATGCGTGGTGTGCCACGAGAGCGTTTGGCAATTTCTTGGGCACCTTGGGCTTCAATTTCAATACCCATAATACTGGCTGAACGAGAAACAATATGGGTTAAGTCGTCTGTTGAGTAAAATTCTAGCCGTTGCACAATGCCAAAACGATCCCGTAAAGGCGAGGTTAATAAACCTGCCCGAGTGGTCGCACCAATTAGGGTAAAAGGGGGTAAGTCCAGTTTGATAGAACGGGCAGCAGGTCCTTCACCAATCATTATATCTAATTGATTGTCTTCCATTGCTGGGTATAAGACTTCTTCAACAATGGCACTGAGGCGGTGAATTTCATCAATAAAGAGTACATCACCTTCTTCAAGGTTGGTCAATAAGGCGGCTAAATCACCAGGTCGTTCTAATACGGGTCCAGAAGTCTGACGTAAATTAACGCCCATTTCATTGGCGATGATATTAGAGAGTGTGGTTTTACCCAAACCCGGTGGACCAAAAATTAAGACATGATCCAAGGCCTCATTGCGTTTTCTGGCGGCTGGAATAAAAATTTCCATTTGCTCACAAACTGCCGGTTGGCCAACATACTCTTTTAGCGTTTTAGGGCGGATGGCACGATCCGCTTGATCTTCATGTTGTGTCTCTATGGCAGAAATAATACGTTCACTATCTAGCATAGCTTATCTAACTGTATTTTTTAATGCTTGTTTAATAAGCGATTCACTGCTTTGGGCATTGGTATCTAATTTGCTGATCATTTTACTGGCCTCTACTGGCTTATAACCCAGAGCAATTAAGGCGCTGGTGGCTTCGCTTATAATATCCTGTTCTGTATTAATATAGTCTGAACCAGTCGAGGTTTTAGTGGTTTCTAATGATTCATTGCTCTGCCAGTCTTTAAGGCGATCTTTCATTTCAATAATCAATCGCTGTGCGGTTTTTTTACCAATACCGGGTAAACGTATCAAACCACTTTCATCGTTATTATTCACCACTTGCACAAATTCATCGGCACTGATCCCTGAAAGAATGGTAATAGCAAGCTTAGGGCCAACACCATTGACTTTAATCAAACTTCTAAAGAGTAGGCGTTCAGACTCACTAAAAAAACCATACAATAATTGGGCATCTTCACGGACGATCATGTGAATAAGTAGAACAACGGGTTGTTCTAACTCAGGCAATTGATAAAAGGTGCTCATAGGGGCTTGCACTTCATAGCCCACACCATGAATATCTATCATTAATAAAGGCGGTTGTTTGTGAATTAATATACCGGATAAGCGCCCAATCATAGTCTGTCCTGATTCATTGAATTAACTTATAGGGTGAAGCGTTTTTTACGCCGACCCCGAATAGCACCTAACACGTCAGCCGGATAGCGTTCACTGGCTTTGCTTGTTAGCTCGGTCATGGTTTTTCTGGTATTGGCATGGCATAGAGCAATCGCCAAGGCATCGGCCGCATCAGATTGTGGCATCTCGTTTAAGTTCAATAAAATTTTGACCATGTGCTGAACTTGAGCCTTGGCTGCATGACCTTTGCCCACAATAGCTTGCTTAACCTGATTGGCGGTATATTCTGCCACCGGAATATTATCCATAGTCACCGCACAAATAGCTGCTCCCCGCGCTTGTCCAAGTTTTAAGGCTGAATCGGGGTTACGTGCTAAAAATACATTTTCAATGGCCATTTCATCGGGTGACCATTGTTGTACCACCATTCGGACATCATCAAAAATAATTTTTAATCGGGGGGGCAAGGCGCCACCACCTGTTTTAATCGTGCCACATTCTAAAAAACGAAGCCGATTACCTGAGGATTCTATGAGACCATAGCCTGTTTTTAAGGAACCGGGATCAATACCCAGTATAATAGCGGTGCTTGGCGTACTTAAGCTAATGAGGTTTTCCTTGCTAATGCAAAGGGGGCTGGCTAATAACGATCAACCCCTGATACGATAACTCTTGAATAACAAAAAATTAGCACAAATGATTTTAAAGTATTTTTTATGTTATTTAAAACCATTCGTGCTAATTTTTTTGGCTGTGGCACTTCTAAATCAGATGTAACTAATAACTGTTTCTTGTAAGCTGTTTTTATTCTTGCGCTAGTTGCGCCATAACCTCATCTGAAAATTCAGAATTTGAATAAACATTTTGCACATCGTCTAAGTCTTCAAGCATATCCACTAAACGCATCACTTTTTGGGCATCATCAATACTGAGATCAACACTGGTGGAAGCCTTCATGGTTACTTCTGCCATTTCAGGTTCAAAACCTGCGGCTACCATAGCATCTTTAACATCCATAAAATCATCAGCCGAAGTGATGACGTCAATGGAACCATCATCATTGCTTTCAACATCCTCAGCACCGGCATCTAAAGCCGCTTCCATAATGGCATCTTCATCACTGCCCGTGGGGTAGCTTAAAATACCAATTTTACTAAATAGATAAGAAACCGAGCCATCTGTGCCTAGGTTACCACCTGACTTAGTAAAGGCATGACGAACTTCGGCAACGGTGCGATTACGATTATCGGTCAGACAATCGACCATCACCGCAACACCATTGGGACCATAGCCTTCATAACGAATTTCATCAAAGTTATCACCATCGGTATCACCTGCACCACGCTTAATAGCACGTTCAACGGTATCTCGTGTCATATTGGCACGTAATGATTTATCAACAATTGCCCGTAAACGTGGATTGGCATCGGCATCACCACCGCCTAAACGAGCAGCTACCGTAATTTCACGGATAAGTTTGGTGAATAATTTTCCTCGCTTGGCATCCTGACCTTTTTTACGATGTTGGATGTTTGCCCATTTACTATGACCCGCCATAGAAACCTCATTTATTGATTGTCTTAATTAACTGGCTCAGTTAATACACACGATTATTACTCATTACTTACTAGGATTCAGTAACGGTACTGGGAATTTCACGTTTTTTAATGCCTAATTCTTTTAACTGTGCCGCACTCACGTCTGAGGGGGCTGATGTCAGCAAACAGGCAGCTGATTGTGTCTTTGGAAATGCCATGACTTCACGAATCGAACTAGCGCCGGTCATCAACATGATCAAACGATCCAAACCAAAGGCAATCCCTGCATGAGGCGGACAACCAAATTTTAAAGCATCTAATAAGAAACCAAATTTATCTTCTGCTTCTTTATCACTGATGCCGAGTAATTTGAACACGCTGGTTTGCATTTCTTGCTTATGAATACGCACCGAGCCACCGCCTAGTTCAGTACCATTTAGAATCATATCATAGGCTCTGGATAAGCTCTCACCTGGATTGTCGAGTAAATCCTGAGGCTTGTCGCTATTAGGCGAGGTAAATGGGTGGTGTAAGGCATTCCAACGCTGAGCACCTTCATCGTATTCAAACATAGGGAAGTCAACTACCCATAATGGCTGCCAGCCATGTTTGACCAAATCAAGGTCTTGCGCCACTTTAATACGCAATGCGCCTAAGGCTTCATTAACCACTTTAGTTTTGTCTGCCCCAAAGAAAATTAGATCGCCATCTTGAGCACCGGTGCGCTCTAAAATAATAGTTAATGATTCATCTGGAATGAATTTAACAATCGGCGATTGCAAGCCTTCACGCCCTGCTGCCTTGTCATTCACTTTAATGTAAGCCAAGCCACGAGCACCATAAATAGCGACATATTTGGTGTATTCATCAATTTGCTTACGGGTTAACGCAGAGCCATTAGGGATGCGCAAAGCCGTTACTCGGCAGTCTGGATTTTTAGCCGGTGCTGAGAACACTTTAAAATCAACATCCGTTAGTACATCAGCCACTTCAACTAATTCTAAATCAATACGTAAATCAGGCTTATCACTACCATAGCGATTCATCGCTTCGGCATAGGTCATACGTGGAAATGGATTGGGTAATTGTTGCTCTAATGACTTAGCAAAGACAGTGCGGATCATATCTTCCATCATGTCCATTAATTGATCTTCTTGCATAAAAGAAGTTTCAATATCCAATTGGGTAAATTCTGGCTGACGATCAGCGCGCAAATCTTCATCACGGAAGCAACGGGTGACTTGATAATAACGATCCATACCCGACATCATTAATAGTTGCTTAAATAATTGTGGCGACTGTGGCAAAGCAAAAAACTCACCCTGATGAGTTCGGCTAG
Organism: Gammaproteobacteria bacterium; assembly: GCA_015488755.1. Taxonomy (GTDB): domain Bacteria; phylum Pseudomonadota; class Gammaproteobacteria; order GRL18; family GRL18; genus GRL18. The sequence goes on from WFNB01000104.1 coordinate 63,969, forward strand.
GCACTAAGTAATCTCGTGCGCCTTCTGGTGTTGCTTTGGTAAGGATGGGGGTTTCAATATCCAAAAAGCCATTATCATCCAGATAGTTGCGTAGCATACGAGTGATTTTTGAGCGCAACATTAAGCGCTGCTGCATTTCTGGACGGCGTAGATCAATGTAACGATAGCGTAAACGATGCTCTTCTGAAACATCATCATCATCCAATTGAAAAGGAGGAGTTTCTGAGGCATTTAATACCTTCAACTCTAGAGCCAGCACTTCAACCTGCCCAGTCGGCATTTCAGGGTTTTCTGTACCCTCTGGACGTTGGCGAACCTTGCCTTTTACTTGCAGAACAAATTCATTACGTATTTTTTCTGCCAACATAAACATTTCAGGAATATCAGGATCAAACACAATTTGTGAAATGCCTTCACGATCCCGCAAGTCAACAAAAATTACGCCGCCATGATCTCGGCGACGATGCACCCAGCCACTTAAAGTAATTTCTTGATCAATATTTTCTTCTGTTAAGTGCCCACAATAATGGCTTCGCATACCCAAGATCCCTGTTTAGTCCCATTTTGAACCCGAGAAAGCCCCAGTTCAAGTTTATATATTAAAAAACCGCTAATTTTAAGCCGTCTGCGTCCAGACTACAAGGCTTGAATGCAAACCCACTAACCGCAACCACAACTTCCACCACCACAAGAACCGGTGGAATGCTTGCTGGTCGCCTTTTTCTTAGTATTTTTAAAGTCCGTTTCATACCAACCACTGCCTTTAAGACGAAAGCCAGCAGCCGATATGAGTTTTTTTAATTTGGCTTCTTGACAAACAGGACACTCTGTTAATGGCTCATCAGACATTTTCTGCATCTGTTCCATTTCATGGCCACAAGCACCACAACGATATTCATAAATTGGCATGGTTTCTCCTAATTTTTAATCAATTACAGACAATAGCTAAGTAAAAACATGAGGACAATATGGGGGAGTTAACATGCAGATTCAAGCAAGTATTGTTAATCACATTTAAAGATTTTTTTCTAGGCGTAAACGCTCAGCCTGAATGCGCATAATGTGTTTCATAATTTGATCAGCTTCAATATCACTGATATTGGTAAAACTGACCGAAGCACGATAAGCAAAATCACCGCTCTCATTATCACTAATATTAAGAACCTTGCCCGTTAAATGCAAACACAACAGATCCGTTGAGAGGATCAAATCCATAGCAATCAGCGTATCTTGTTCTAACTTTTCATCTGTGCCAAAGGCTAGACCACCAGCACCAAGATTTAATTGTCTTCGAGAACCGTTAGTTAGGGGGGTATCATTAAAAAGATACATTTGTACCAACAATTCAATCTTTTTATCCATACCCTTTAAGTAGCTGGCAATATCTGCTGAATGATCACAAATACGTCCCAGAGAGGTACTCATTTGCCGATTAATTTGACTGAAAAGTTCAACCATTTCAAAGGTATTAGAAGAAGCTTTCTGATCCGCTAAGACACCCTCAGGCAATTTACGGTAGGAAAAAATTGCACTATCATCAATACGGTAATATTGTCTGCGTTCATCCGTATAATTTTCACTACTCATAATTGCCCTTAAATGTATCTCTTAAAATTGAATAAAGCTTGGTGTATCTTCTGTATTATCTGGTGGTGTATAGGCATCATTAGCTACAGGCTTATTTATTGTCCGCTCAGATGTTCTTTGCACAGGTGCATTATTATTCGCTTGCCTATTATTACTTGGTCGCTTAATTGGCTCTGCTTTTTTAGGAGCCTCTTTGCTTGGCGCTATCAATTTATTATCTGATGACGCTTTATTATATCTTTTAGCCTCTGTATCCAGTGTGATCCCTAAATCAGCCTTGCCCTGAGAAATAATAATTTCCACACGACGATTTTTAGCTCTGTTTTCGGGGGAGTCATTGGCCACTAAGGGTTTGGCATCAGCAAAGGCTTGTAAACTAAAGCGCGACTTATCCAAACGATCATCGCGCAAGAGTTCATGTACGACAGCGGCTGAACGTGCTGATGATAACTCCCAATTAGAACGAAAGCGAGCCGTATTAATAGGAATATCATCGGTATGACCAGCAACAATAATATTACCATTGGTTTTTACCAGCTCCTCAGCAATAATCTCTAATATATCCACAAAATCGTCTGTCAGCTTTGCGGTACCTGAAGCAAAAGAACCCTTATCTCGAATACGAATAGTAATGCTGTTTTTACCTGATTCAACTTCAATCATTTGGGCATCAATTTCTTCTTTTAATGCTTCACTAAGCAAGGCCGCCTTTGCACTGATTTGAGATTCCTGAAGTTGATCCATTTGTTCACGAAGTCTAGCTAACTCTTGTTCAACTTCTGCTTTCTCAGCTTGTATCTCTTGTAATTGCTTATTCAAACCTTCAGACTCTGCCTGAGCTTCTGACATATTCTCCATTTTATCTTTAAGAACATTCTCTTCACTTTGTAAGCGTTCAAGCTTATTAATCAGCTTTAATTCTTGCTGGGTATCATCACTGGTTACTTGTCTGACTTCATTAATCACCGTTGGTTGAGGCGGTGCTGGGCTAAACTCTTTGGCAACAATATTAACCCCCTTAGGAATTTCCACTGCTTTAATGTCTCTTTGTACGCCAAAGGCGGTTTTCATAGAACCGGCTATTTGCTTAAATTTTTGTACATCCATCGAGGCAAATGACAATAAAAGTACAAAAAAGCACATCAGAAGTGACATGAGGTCGGCAAAGGTAAGAACCCAAGCAGGAATACCTGCCGGGCATTTACATGGTTGTTCATCATCCATTAGAAAGCACCTACAATGATGAAAAATATGTTATGAGTCATCATTAATCAATTAGTCTGCGGCCACAGCACGTTTGCCCTCAGGCAAATAAGTCTGCAACATTTCACCCATTACTTTAGGATTAATGCCTTCTTGAATCGCACCAATAATTTCTAAAATCAGTGACCGATTTAAGCGCTGCTGATCAGCAATATAAGCCAGTTTATCTGCTAATGGAATACATAACGCATTGGCTAGTACAGCACCATAAAGTGTTGTTAATAAGGCCACTGCCATGGAAGGGCCAATCGTTTTTGGGTCATCCATATTAGCTAGCATACCAACCAAACCAATTAAGGTACCAATCATCCCCATTGCTGGCCCCATATCAGCCAGTTTCATAAGAAATTTTTGCCCCAGTTCATGACGCTCTACCGCAAGGTTAATATCCTTGGACAGCATACGCTGGACAAAATCCGGCTCATGACCATCAACACAAAGGCTGATCCCCTTTTGTAAAAAGGCATTCGGTATTTCTTGACCTTCTAGTCCCAAAATCCCTTCTTTACGAGCAATTGTTGCCAGTTCAACCCCTTTTTCAATCAACTCATTAGGATCTTCAGACTTATTTAATACCGCTTTTAAAACAACCTTAAATGAACCTATGGTTGTTTTTAATGGAAACATAGCAACCACTGCAAAGGATGCGCCACCAAAAACGACTAAGACGGATGGTACATTCACAAACAACATAATGCCACCACTGAGTACCATTGCTACCGCAACAATACCTAAGGCTCCAACAATCCCAATAACCGTTGCTATATCCACTCAATTACTACCTTTAAAATAGATTCTTTAATTTAAGTTAGAGCCTGCGACAATCGACTCAAACTTGCCTATAATTAGTTGCTAATAATATTAGCTATTATTTTAAATAATTTAAACCTAAATAAATCAGTTAACTCTCAATAGTGAAGATTATATGTCAAAAAACAAAGCAATACTAATTACTGGATGCTCAAGTGGCATCGGCCTCTGTTGTGCCCATGAATTAAACAATAAAGGCTATCAGGTTTTTGCCAGTGCCCGAAATAAAAAGGATGTTATCTGGCTAAAAAGCCAAGGTCTAAATAGCTTACAACTGGATTTAGCCAGTAGCCAATCCATACAAAATGCAGTTGAAGAACTACTAAACCGTACCGAGGGACAGTTATATGGTCTTTTTAACAATGCTGCCTACGGTCAACCTGGTGCAGTAGAAGATTTGCAACGCTCTGTTTTAATAGAACAATTTGAAACCAATGTCTTTGGTACGCAAGAGCTAACTAATCGAATTATTCCCATTATGCGCCAACAAGGTTATGGGCGTATTATCTACAATGGCTCGGTATTAGGTATTATTTCGCTACCATTCAGAGGGGCTTATAATGCCTCAAAATATGCTTTGGAAGGCTTGGCTGACACGTTACGACTGGAGCTGTATGGTAGTGGTATCGGTGTATCCATTATTGAACCTGGCCCGATTATCAGTGCCTTTAGAAAGAATTCATATAAAAAATATCAGGAAAACATTAATAAAGAGGCTAGTTTTTTTAAACGTAATTACGAGGGGATGGAAAATCGACTGAAAAAGCAAGGAGTAGCAGTGCCGTTTACCCTTCCCCCTGAAGCCGTTTATAAAAAACTCGAACACGCCTTGCAAAGCAAACACCCAAAAGCCCATTATTATGTGACTTTTCCAACTCATTTATTTGGCACGTTAAAAAGAATACTACCAGCTAAGGGTATGGATTGGGTATTGCGTAAAGTCTCTAAAGAAGAAAACTGAGGTATTAGACCAACTAGGCTATGAATGCTTGTCTTAAGTGATTATAAGCAACGGAATCTGACCCACTAGAATGCTTTTTATACAAGTTGATGACTTGACGCTTAAATTATCAGAACATTTTTATTACCTCAGATACATTTTTTACAAACGATTTTCTTGTTCCTTCTGATGCCAGATTCGTAACACTGTAATTTCTTTTGGTCGTATTAAGTATCGAACTGTATAATTGCCAATAATTATATCTCGGATGATCTCTGGGTCAGGCGCTTGTTCAACTTTAACGCCCAGATATGGAAAAGACTTTAATTGATTAATACCTTTTTTTATTGATTGTGCAATACGTTTGGCCGCTTGTGGATTCTTAATTTCTATAAATTCTCTCAAACGAATAAGATCATTTATTGATTCTTGGGAGTAGAAAAGCTTCATATTTGGGGTGGTTTAAGCTCATTTTCTGAACCCCAGCTATCTAGCCAGTCATCGACTTCCCCTGCGCTGATAACGTTACTATACTTTACAGAATCAATTGCCTCAATTGTTTCTGACCAGCGTTGCTCATCTAGCGACTTTCTTTCTAAAAATTCTTTAATCGCTTGATTGATAATATAATTTTTGCTTCTATCAAGTTTTTTTGCTAAAGCTTCAAGTGGATTTTCAATCTCAGGTCGTAGCCGAATGCTTGTGACACTCATTATTTCACCTTTACTTTTGAATACTATGTACTACATAGTATTCTTATTTTTAGCTTGTTTCAATGCTGTAGGAAAAGTGATTGAGTTTATAACGAGGATGTAGAATAACTCGTTTTTTATTAATTTTTAAAATTATATTTTATTTATTGATCTCAACTTATTGATTTATAAGTTTATAGTTTCATTCCTATCAATTAAAAACACTCAATTTTTGCAAAAAATGAGTTATTCTCTAGTCTCAACTAGGCAATTAATGGAAACTTAACTTTTTGCCCTACCATTGCTTTGGATAAGCCATAAATCCCTAGCATAACAAACACACTATGCACACAAGTGAGATAGGTAATAATAATCGTCCAAGTAATGGCTGCACTGGTGCTACTAAAAAAATAAAAGACACCGGCAATAAGAACAATAAAAACACCGGCAAGGACACTGGCAATTAAGGTTTGTCTTAAATGATTATAAGCAATCGTATCTGGCTTGCTTGAATATTTTTGATACAAATAGAACAAAACCAAAAAAGGAATAATAGGGATAAGCAATAGATTAGCAAGAAATAAGGTTTCAGCTAAAATTGCAATATTACTATCGTGTTTGTCTTTGTTAATTGGTGGAGCAGTTTCACTTGGGTTCATTGCAATATACGTCCTTAAATTAGAGCCGATTTATTTAATATTAAAATAGAAAGCTATTCAGCCAAATACCCGACTAATAAACTCGGGTATTAATATAACAAAAATAGGTTTTTATTTCACCTATTTTAAACTTAAGTCCGTACGGGCATTCCAAAATCTATACCCATAAGCATTTAAAATACGGGATTGGCAATTTGACTTCCAGCTGAAGGTTTCTTGGACTACCAGAGGAGGTTCTTGTGAAATGACAAATCAAAAAAACAACACAGAGATATATTATCAATTTATTTAGCTTTATTCACATTCTTTAAAAACCAATGCATTACATTGATGACAATAGTCCGCATCTATTTTTTTATAAAGGCTACTTATGGCTTCTTTCTTACTATCAAAAAAATGATCCGCACCAATATTTTGAATAAAGCATGATTTTGCCGCAAATTCATAAACCGAGGATTTAAGCCCGACAAAATACAAACCACCACCTTTTTTATGCATGCGTCTATTTTCAATAACCAGAGCTTCTGCTCCTGCCAGATCAATAAAGTTGATCCCACTAGAAACAATTAATATGTGATTAATGCGCTCATTATCGACAATACGAGCAATTCTATTTTGAATAAAATTAATCGAACCAAAATATATCGACATATCAATTCGTATAATTTTTATTTTTGGACATTGTTTTAGAGGCTTTTTATCAATATTAACGAGTTTTCTATGTTCGGTAGCCAAGTCAACTGATAGCGTTGGAATATGAGGCGTTGATGTCTTTGCCAGAAAAAACACCAATGACAAAATAACGCCCAAGTAAATGGCAAATTCTAACTCTAAAAATAACGTAGCAAAAAATGTCGTCAAAAGAATGGCTGTTTCTGATTTACTCATCAGCAAAACTTGTTTGATGTGGTGAAAATCCACCAAATTATAGGCTACCAAAAGAATCACACCACCCATAGCAGCAACGGGAAGATAAGCGGTTAAAGGAGCAATTAATAATACAATACACATTAAAATAATGGCTGCAAATATTGCTGACATAGGCGTTTTTGCCCCGGCCTCATAGTTAATCCCTGAGCGGGTAAATGATCCTGAACCGGCATAACTGGAGAAAAAACTGCCTACCATATTGGATAAGCCTTGCCCTATAAATTCTTGGTTGGCATCAATACGTTGATTGGATTTATTAGCCACCGCACGACTGATTGACACCGCTTCAATTAAACCTAACAAAGCAACTGCAAAGCCTTCTGGAGCAAGGTCTTTAATGATCTCCCAAGAAAAATTAGGGGTGGAAATTGGTGGCAGTTGGGAAGGGATCTCGCCCACTAATTTAATAGTATCTGTACTTTGCTTAAAATACATCGCAAGCACAGCACCCACAATCATACCAATAAGCAGGTTAGGGATTTTAGGGAAATATTTTTTTATTACTAAGGCGGTGACTAACGTGACCAGCGCAATGGTCATTAAATAAGGGTTTATCAACTCAATATGTTGATAAATATCGACCCATGTATGTAAAAAAGACTCACCTTTTGGAATCGCAATTCCAGTAATATGTTTTATTTGACTGGTCGCAATAAGAATCGCTGCACCCGCAGTAAAACCAATGACAACGGTATGAGAGACAAAATTAACTAAAGAACCCAAACGCCCAATACCAAATGCAAACTGATAAACACCCGCAAGAAATGTAAGTGTCAGCGCTAATGAGATAAACTCTGGAGTCCCTGGAACCGCATGGTTGCTAATAGTCGAAAAAATAACAATGGATATTGCTGTTGTCGGTCCAGACACAAGATGGTAAGAAGAACCAAATAAGGCGGCAATAATAGGTGTCACCATTGCAGTATAGAGTCCATATTGTGGTGGTAAACCCGCAATCGTGGCAAAAGCAACACCTTGAGGCAAGACAATCACAGCGCCTGTGAGACCTGCCATAAGGTCGGCTTTAAGTGTCTCCTTAGTAACAAAACGAAACCACTTAAGAAAAGGAAAGATAGAAAGTAAATTCATAATAAAGGCTCATAATAATAAAGAAAGCGTGCTTAATAATCACCCTGCACCCAGACTGCTTGAAAATATAGAAATTTTTATTTATACGATTTTGGCTCTTTAATTGCGGATAGAATTTTTCCACTCATAAGAACCGCAATATAATGAGTTTTTTTATTCGCTAATTTCTCTACCCCACTTAATTGCACAAGATAATACCAATAATTTTCTTTGCTATGATTGTGAATTTTTTTCAACTCAATTTCATTCACTTCTAAGTTTTTTAGTTCCTCTTTTGTCTCTAGCCAAACATAAACCTTTTCTAACATTGCAGGGATCGTCAAAGGTAAGTTACCCTTGGTTGGTATCCAAGTAGACGATTGATTAATATCATCTTTATCTGCAAAAATAATAATGGTTGAATCATCCATAGAATCAATAATTTCTATGGGTAGTTTAAACGCAAACGAACTTTGGGTACCAAAACAACACAATAAGACAATAAATAAACGAAACAACATAGGAAAACCTCTACCTAAAAGCACCAAAAAAATATTTAAGAATACTAATAAGTTTCAGCAAACAGTGTAAAGTACATACTCTTAGCAGAAAAACAGTATTCAAAATACAGAAATATACAAAAATAACATAGCTATTCAGTCTGGTAATAAATATTTCACAAGTGCCTAAAGTCACAGAAATACCAGACAAATATTTCGCAAAGGCAAACGTTCTAAGTAATCGGAACTCAGGTTAAGCAAATAGAATTTAACTCAATAGCGACAAAATAACTTAAGGAAAAAGTAAGGGGGGGCTCTAGGAGTAAAGTAGTTCTTAAGATAAGATAGAATAGAGTAATAAACTGGATCACTGATAAGTTCAAATTTATTATTCAGCAATTGAAAGCTGAAGGTTGAAACTATAGCATAAGAAGAGTCATCTGTTTCATCATAGCTTAAATAATAGTCCGCATGATCGTGAAAAAAATGTTCTGTGCAATGGTGTAATATGACAAACTGATAGCTCAGAAAAAAAAGGCCAACAAGATTGATTATATATAATCTCTTGGCTGTTTTTAAAGATTGTTGTGCAAAAAGCATGGTAAGCAACGTCTTGTCTATCAGATTCACAGAGCATTCTATACATTACGGACAATAAAAGCAATATCACCTAATTTCTCTAACGTTTGGGATTTTGTCTCTCCCAAACATTCTTTCACAAACATTTTTTCACAAAGAGATGAGCTTCATAAATGATTGCCAAACTTTATTCGGTTCCCATATCTGATGCAGCTCTATTAATGCTTGCTCTTCTGAGTAGCCCAGTTTTTTTATTCGATAAAGAGCAATAAAGACGGAGACTCTTTTGTTTGCCGCACAATGAATAAATATTTTTTGTTTTTTATAACGCTCCATAATTTCTGTAAATTGAATAAAATCATCATGCTCAGGTTGATCAAATAAAACAGGGATATGGATATAGTTTATCCCTTGTTCAGCAAAAAATAATGCCTCATTTTTTACTGCATAGTCTGTATCAGCAAGTCCCAGATGCATTGTCAGGCGCATGAGTCTCAGCAGTGGATTGAACGGCAGTTAAACAAACAGGTGCAACAAACGGTTCAGATTGTGGTTCGTTCCTCACACAATCTAACCTTGTATCTTATTCGTTAGCCCTTCTATACCTCAGCTGTGAACTCATTTGCAATAAGTTCTGCTTGTTTCAGCACCGTTTCTGTGGCTAGTTTTTGCATGTCGGGCGGATAGCCATATTGTCTGAGTGTGCGCTTGATAATGACTTTCAACTTAGCTCGTACACTCTCTTTTATTGTCCAATCTATTGAGGCGTTTTGCTTAACTCGCTCTGTAAGTACAACCGCCAATTCTCGCAATTTATCATGCTGCATCAATTCTTTAGCACTTTTATTATCCGCAACGGCGGTATAAAAGGCATACTCAAATTCGGTTAAGCCAAGTTCACTGGCTTCATCGTCCATACTAATGATTTCTTTACTTAGCTTAATTAGCTCATCCATGACTTCAGCAGCAGTCAACACCTTGTTATGATATTTCTTGATAGCATTTTCCAGCATTTCCATCAGCGACTTACTTTTGACCAGATTTTTTCTGGAGCGGGATTTTAATTCATCATTGAGTAACTTTTTCAACACCTCCAAGGCAACATTTTTATGCTCCATGCCTTTGAGTTCCAGTAAGAACTCTTCGGAAAGAATGGAAATATCAGGCTTTTTTATGCCTGCGGCATCAAAGACATCAATCACTTGTTCAGAAACTAGAGCTTGATCAATCACTTGACGAATAGTGGTTTCTATTTCTTCGTCAGTTCGACCCGTACCAGTGGCATCAAATTTGATCAAACGGGCTTTCACCGCCTGAAAAAAGGCAACTTCTTCTTTAACATCCATCGCTTGTTCGTGTGGAATGGCAATGGCAAAAGCTTTGGATAAAGCAGTCACTTCATTGATAAAGCGTTTTTTACCATCTTCCAAGCCTAGAATATGATCTTCCGCCGCCAGAATCAGTGACAGCTTTTGTGCGGTATCTGCGGAAAAATATTGTTCATAAGCAAAGCCATGAAAAAGCTGAGAAACCACTTCCAACTTCTCCAACATCAGTTCAACAGCTTGCTCCTGTAAAATAGTAGGGTCGCCTTTTCCACCTGCATCCGAATAAAAAGAGAGGGCTTTTTTCAGATCAGATGCAATCCCCAAATAATCAACAATCAAACCACCGGGCTTGTCTTTATAAACACGATTCACCCGTGCAATCGCCTGCATCAGGTTATGCCCTTTCATTGGCTTGTCGATATACAGCGTGTGCAAACTGGGCGCATCAAAGCCCGTTAGCCACATATCTCGCACAATCACCAATTTAAGTTCATCATCAGGGTGTTTCATTCTATCTGCCAGCATTTTTCTTTGTGCCTTGGTGGTATGGTGCTTGGCAATTTCAGGGCCATCGGATGAGCTGGAAGTCATCACCACTTTAATCACACCTTTGTCCAGATCATCGGAATGCCAGTCAGATTTTATCTTGATAATTTCAGCGTAAAGTTCAGCCGCAATGCGGCGACTCATGGCAACAATCATGCCCTTACCATCAAACACTGCCTGGCGTTGTTCAAAGTGGCTGACAATATCCTGAGCAATATTTTTGATGCGGTTTTCACTGCCAATTAACGCTTCTAACTGCGTCCATTTTGCCTTGGCTTTTTGCGTATCGGTCAAATCATCCTGTGCCAGCTCATCATCCAGTTTTTCAACCAGTTGTTTGCCTTCCTCGCTTAAATTCACTTTAGCCAAACGGCTTTCATAATAAATACGCACCGTTGCGCCATCTTCAACGGCTTGGGCTATATCATAAACATCAATATAATTGCCAAAAACGGCGGGGGTGTTGGTATCGGTGCTTTCGATTGGCGTACCCGTAAAGCCAAGATAAGTCGCATTGGGCAGAGCATCACGCATGTATTTGGCGAAACCATACACCACCTTTTTACCCACCACATTGCCTTGCTCGTCTTTGTCATCAATGGTTTTTGCCTTAAAACCATACTGGGTACGATGCGCTTCATCGGCGATCACCACGATATTTTCCCGCTGTGACAAGGTATCAAATACATTGCCCCTTGTTCCATCAGGTAAAGAGGCGGGTTGAAACTTTTGAATGGTGGAAAAAATCACCCCGCCCGAGGCAACCTGTAATAAATCCTTTAATTGATCTCGACTTTCGACCTGCTTGGGTTCTTGCCGTAATAGTTGGGTCGAAGCGGCAAAGGTATCGAATAATTGATCATCCAGATCATTGCGGTCGGTAATCACCAGAATAGTGGGGTTATCCAGTGCCAGTACAATTTTCCCTGTAAAAAACACCATCGACAGCGACTTGCCACTGCCTTGGGTATGCCAGACCACGCCGCCTTTACGGTCGCCTTTGGGTTGATTCTTTACGCCAGCCACACCATAACTGGCAGGGTCTTCCATGACCCTATTGGGCGAACACAAGGTATCGCCCCTACCATGCCCCGTTGCCCGCAGGGTCGATTCCACCGCACGATTCACCGCATAGTATTGATGGTAGGCTGCCAGTTTTTTTACTGTTTCAATCGTCATCACGCCCGTTTTTGGGTCTTCGGTTTTGGATTTTTCAAACACAATAAAATGTCGAATCAAATCCAGCAGGGTTGCCTGATCAAGCATCCCTTTAATCAGCGTTTCAAGCTGACTGACCAAATGCGAGGCTTCCTCTTTACCATCAGCCGTTTTCCACGCCATAAAACGGCTCAACCCCGCTGAGAGTGAACCTGCCTTAGCTTCCAAACCATCGGAAATAATCATCAAGCCGTTATAGGTAAACAGGCTGGGAATCGTCGCCTTGTAGGTTTGTAGCTGTTTATAAGCCGATTTAACCGAGGCGTTTTCATCCGCTGCATTTTTAAGCTCAATCACCACCAGCGGCAAACCATTGACGAACAACACCACATCAGGGCGTTTATTTACTCCGTTTTCAATCACAGTCAACTGATTGGCGACTACAAAATCATTATTTTCAGGATGGGTAAAATCCACCAGCCAAACCAGATCACCCCGCTGGCTGCCGTTTTTTTGGTAGCTAACCTTAACCCCTTCGGTGAGCATTCGGTGAAAAGTCTCGTTATTGCTCAGTAATTCGGGGGAGTGAATGCGACTGATTTCTTTAATTGCCTCTTGCTGGGCATCGTGCGGAATACTTGGATTGATTCGGGCAATAGCCTCATTCAATCGACTGAGCAATAATACCTCTTCAAAACTGCTACGTTGCGGGTTGTCGCTATCGGGGGCAATATCAGGGGCGTAGATGTATTCGTAACCCTGTTTTTCCAGCAGCTCTATGCAAAAGGTTTCGATGGCGTTTTCGGTGATTTTGCTCATAAAATATCACCTTTCACATCCTCAACGATTTCATTATATGAAAAACCAGCAAGAAACCGTGATATCTTACGATGCTTTGAATCCCCCCAAGGCATGGTTCTTTTTTCAGGCCAAGTGACGTATAACCAGCGTTTTGATCGGGTAAATGCCACATACAGATTGTTTTTTTCTTGTGTTAATTCTACGCCACCACTACGAACCGCACGATAATCTGGAAATGTCTCATCATCCATACCGATAATAAAAACAATATCAAACTCTTGCCCTTTCATCGTATGCACTGTACTGAGTGTCACGCCAGTATGTTGTGCCAATGGATGTGTTTGCCCTAACGCCATTGCATTCTTAAACTGATGCAGTGATTTATGATCGGTTGTTTTGGCGTAGTTATGCCAATGAATCAGCAACTCATCAACGTCCCTGAACAACATATTCTTTTCGTCATCATCGCTAATAGCTATTTGTGCCTTATAGGCTTCTAGCTTACTTTTGATATTACTGCCGTTATCGCTAAGCGAAATAACCAAGTAAATGACCGCTTTTTGATTGTTATCATCAAGACTTGTTACAATTTCAGATAAATCGGCATATTCATGGGTTAAAGAGAGCGCACCCAATAAACGCTTTTTATGAAGCTCATCTTGTGAATTGAGCTTGACTCTTAATGCCAAGTCAAAAAGTTGCATCAAGGATGATTCAAATTTCAAGACACCTGGTGTCATTTTGTAGTAATGGGGAATATTGGCAGATTGCAACGCCTCTTCCACTGGATTAAATAGATATTTATTTCTTGCCAATACGGCTATTTTTTCATAATTTAACTCACCTTCAATATCGTCGTGCTTTTTCAATGAAACAATCTCTTGGATTTTATTGGCCACCCATTGTGCTTCACTGGTCTCATTCTTAACCTTATATAATTCAAAAACACCCTGTTTGACTGTATGCTCTATCTGACTCGCATCAGGAATAAGTTGTTGCGCCGCCTGCAATACCGCAATTGAAGAGCGGTAGTTTTCATTCAACTCAATAATAGTTGGATTAAAGTCTTTGATGAAGTCCTTATCCATATAGTCGGGAGATGACCCGTTAAAATGAAAGATAGACTGGTTTGGATCACCCACCATTAAAATATGATTAAACTCGCCATTTGCCAATGATTTCAATAATTGATACTGGGCGTTATTCATATCTTGTGCTTCATCAATACATATTGCTGAGAAACTGCGACGATACAATGCAGCTATCTTGGGATAGTCAACAAATAGTCCGTAGACTTTTAATAATAAGTCATCAAAATCTATAGCATTCTGCAACCTAAGAATATCTTGGTAATTTCGATAAAGTAGAATAATATTTTCATCTTCTGTTTGTTCCGAAATGTTTAATTCATTAATTAATTTTCGTTTTACATCTGCGATAAAATTTAATGCTCGATAAGCAAATGCCTTTTGTTTTTTATTGTCAAGTTGTTCATACCTCATTACATAAGATGGTATTAAATTAATCGCTTGCCCAATCAATTCCATGCGGTCGCTTTCATCCTCAAAAATATGTGGCATTTCAGCATAACCGATTAAATGACCGTGGTTTTCCAAAACTGACTGACAAAAACCATGAAACGTCCCCACAAATGTTCTTTGATCAATCTCTTCAATATCAGCCAATCGGTCTTTTATTTCTTGCCCCGCCTTATTGGTAAAGGTCAATGCCAGGACTTTTTTATTACTGCGAGACAATAAAACGCGAATACGCTCAGTGAGCACACGAGTCTTGCCACTCCCCGCACTGGCTTTAACATACAAAGCACCATTGGGGGCATCAACAATGGATTGTTGCATTTTCGAAAGCTCCACTAGGGTACTCATGATCTCACCTCGGTGGTATTCAAAATAGACTTTATTTTATTAAACAGTTCCATAACTTTAGGTGGAAGTGCTTTACCACTCATTACAATTTGCTCAGCAATAACTGGGGCGAATTGGGTTTTCTTCTTGGTTATTTCTGTATATAAGTTCTCATCACTGTATTGCTCAATTTCTGCTAACCTTTGAGGCTCTTTAGCTTGCTTATGTTGCTCATTATTGTAAATATCAAAAACAGCGATAGATTTTTTAATTTCATTTTGAAAGCCATCTGCTATAAGTTGTTTCTCAAAGTCATTACCAGTATCTAAAAAAACTATTAAATCAGATTCATCCTTTGGTGAATTACATTTATTAAATTGTCCTTTGACTCGATTCACCGTCAGGTCTTCTGCGTCACTCAATATCAACCACGGAATATTTAATGATTCAGCAAACCTTAAAAAAGGTAAATAACTGTTACAACTACCTACCCCCACAAAATCTATCCCTATCTCAACCGCAGATTGTCCAAAATGATATTTGGAAAATATAGGTAAAGCCTGTTCTTCGGTTTCACCTTCAAAAAACACCATTAGCTTGGAAAAAAAGATTTCACCTCGACTACTGACCACTTGGCGCTCGATTTTTCGTTGTGCTTCATCATTTAATGTGTCAATAGCCACTTTGCCACAGCGTACCTGCTGATCTTTGTAAAAATTACGAATTTGTCCCAGTTCTGCCGCTGCCGCAATATAAGGTGAATGAGTAGAAATAATCTTTTGCCCTGCAATACTGTTGATTTGACCATAGAGTTGTTTTTGAGCATTGGGATGAAGATGAGCTTCGGGTTCTTCTATTGCCAGAATGGGAAAAAATACAGTTTGTTCTGTTTCGGCATTCGCTGCCAACAAACTGATAAATGACTTCAAGGTTAATAAAGAAGACCAGCTACGGGTTCCCATGCCGTGGTATTCCATAGAAAAGCTGTCCTGACTATCACCATAATAAATTGTCAATCCCTTATTCAAATCACGGATTTTTTTAGTAAAAGGCGTAATTTCAATACCACTACTTTGATTGTCCAGAGCAGAATCCAAGCCTTTTAAGGTCTCTTTGATATTACTGAGGACATCACTGCTACTCACCGCTTTGTTATTCAACTGTTCGATTTGTTGCTCAATGGCTTTAATATCACCGGCTGAATATTCAATTTTAGATAACATCTTGCCCAGATAAGAGCTGCGTAATTTAGTATCTTCCAATATATCGCGCTGGGCATCCATATAGAAAAAAGGTAGTTCATCAAAACGAAAAGTGGTTTTATTACCTTTATCTGCATTAAACCAATCCTTTTCGCCCGCTTTATAAGCAGGCCATTCTCTAAGAATGGTTTGTTGTACTTTATAGCTGTTTTTTATGGCATCAAAGGTGACGATGGTTCTAAGTGGTAAAAAACTTTTTATACCATCGGTGCGAATGCGGTCAGTGGTAAATAAGACCTCCCAATCTTCAGTAAAATCATTGCTTTGTTTACCCTCAGCATCAACAGGCACAATCAATACATCAATCGTTATATGCTCGGCACAGCGGTTGTCTTTGATGAAAAAATCATCTTGGGAAATAAACTGGCGATTACCCAGTGCAATTTGCAATGCCTTGAGAAAAGAGGTTTTGCCCGTATTGTTCATGCCTGTTAGCACGGTCGTTTTCTCTAACTCCACTTCCAGATTTTCAAGACCGCGAAAGCCTGCGACACGGACTGTTTTAATTAAAATACTCATATCAAACTGTCCTCACTCAACATCTGCATAATCAAACGAATAATCGTTTCTTTTTGTGCAGGGTCGGATTCGGCAACCAGCAGGGTCAACGCCGCCAAGCCTGTATCATTAATCACTGGATTACCTTGCTGATTGAGTAATCGTCCATTGCGATTGAGGAAATCGACAAATAAAAATGCACCACTGCGTTTATTGCCATCAGAAAAGGGATGATTCTTTACCACAAAATAGAGTAGATGGGCGGCTTTGCTTTCAATGGTCGGATAAGCCGCTTCGCCAAAAACACTTTGATTCAAATTACCAAAAATACCTGCCAATCCATCACTACGCGGTCTGGCGAATAAATCGGTGGCTTGATTGCGGGTGATTAAATCCTGCTTTAATGCCATTAAAGCCTGCATTGCCTCATCAGGGCTGGGTAAATCACCGCCTGTTTGCCCTTTGGGTTCGTCCAGCAAGCCTTCATCATAGCGTTGCAGCCATAAAAAGGTTTGCGTATAACGGCTGACAATCTCGGTTAAACCCCGCCCGGCATCCAGCGTTAAATCGGGGGATTTGGCGGTTTTTTCAATCAGCTTTAAGGCTTGTTGCAAGGCTTGGGCGTTTTTCTCAAAGCGTTGTTGATGCAGGCTGTAACCCTGAATCAGGATATTTTTTAAGTGCTGTGTAGCCCAGCGTCTAAATTGAACACCCTGTTGTGATTTAATTCGGTAACCCACAGAAATAATGACATCTAAATCATAAAATGCGACAGGCTTATCTGAATTTGCAATATGCATTTTTTGCATATTGCTTTTTTCGTTAACCTCACCATCACTTATGGCATTGCGAATATGGCGAGATACAACGGATTGATCCCGCCCGAATAAATCAACCATTTGGGCTTGAGATAACCACACGGTCTCTTGTTCAAAACGCACATCAATCTGCGTTTGTCCATCATCGGTTTGGTAGATTTTGATGGGGCTATTGTCCATATTTTATGTCTCCTTGTCATATTCTACCCGAACTTCACCGCTCATCAGTTTGGGCAGGAGGGTATCGCGGAGGGATTGTAGGGTGTGGATTTGGGTTTGGTTATAAAAAATCTTGTCAAAAAGCGTTTTTACCTCACTATTGAATAAATCAATTTTAGCATTCTTTGGCAAAGTGAATTTTATATTTCGTAGGCTACCAAGTGAAATATATTGCTGAGTGCTTCCGCTTTTACTTTCAAAAATAAACTCCCTACCCAAAGAACTTCTTAACCAAAGATAAGTAAAGTAAACCCATGTTATATTTTGCGATGTTTTAAACAAACCAACATTTTTTATTGCATAGTCTATATTTGAGTTGGATTCAATATATACAAGCCCGATTGTTCCAATCATTGAAAATAATATATCAAATTGATTCACAACACTCCTTTGGTTTACTTTTATGACGTCTTCTTCAGAAATCAGATAGGCACTATCAAAGTCTAAGTTATGGTTTTTTATATGTTTCGATGTAATTAATGGCTTGCCAAATGGTTTTTGCTTGGGAGAGTCATGCGTTCCATCTCTAATCTCAAATAAATCTGTTATTAAAACTTCCCCCCAATCCTCCCCCGCCTCTTCCACAAACCACTGCCGAAACAGGGTTTGTGCCATTTGTTCAAGGGTTTTGTTCTGGCGGTGGAGCAGGTCGATTTTATCATCCAGCGAGCTTAATACTTCGGCAATGGCTTTTTGTTCGAGGAGGGGTGGGAGGGAAATATCATAACTTAGCAATACATTAATTTGCATATTAGGCTGAGAAGATGTACCGCCTGAAATAGATTCTATAAAACCTCTAAAGTTACCTGTTTGAAAATGATAATAAAGAAATTTAGATATACAAGCATTTGAATTAGTTCTAATTCTAATTAAGCCATTATTAAAAACGGACTTTAGGTCTGAGTAGATAAAGCTATTTACACCAACTGTTGCCCCAGTTCTAGCTATAATTATGTCATTTCTTTTTAACTGAAACTTTTTATAGTTTTTTTCTTCAACATTTGTAAACCCCCAATTTTCATACGCCTTATTCTGAGATACATCCTGTATTCTCATGCATTTAATACCAGTATTATTTTCTACTATTGGAGCACGTTTTATAGCATCTAATCCTGTATTAGCAGAAGCCACTATTTCATTGATCTCAACCTCACGCCACTCACTCATCCCCAACCTCCATTTGTACGGGCAATCTCTTGTGATTGTCATTGCTGTCAATGACTGTGAATATTGGGCGAACACAAGGTTCGCCCCTACGGGTTTTATTCATCCCCAAGCCCTCCAATTTCCGCTTCTATTGCTTCAATACTCGGCAAGCTGGATTGATAATCTTTGGGCAACTGCCGGGTGAGTTGATATTCACTGACGCCCATTGCTTGCCCTGTTTCCTTGAGTGCGTATTCCACGATGGTTTTGTTTTTTGATTGGCAAATCAGCAAGCCGATGGTGGCGTTGTCCTGCTCGTTTGCCAGTATGTCGTCCACCGCAGAGATATAAAAATTGAGTTGCCCGACATGTTCTGGCTTAAACTCGGTGGTTTTGAGTTCTATCACCACATAGCAACGCAGTTTGATATGATAAAAAAGCAGGTCGATATAAAAATCCTTATCAGCCACCGTCAATTTGTATTGCTTGCCGACAAAGGCAAAGCCAGCCCCTAATTCCAGTAAGAACTGACTGATATTTTCAGTTAATGCGGCTTCCAGTTCTTTTTCATTGTGCTTTTCGGTGAGGTTAAGAAAATCAAAACAGTAGGGGTCTTTCAATGTTTGTTGAGCAAGATCGGATTGCGGACTTGGCAGATGGTTATCAAAATTGCTCAGGGCTTTGCCCTGACGTTGGTACAATCCCAACTCAATTTGATGGGTCAAAACGGCTCTTGACCAGTTGTTTTCAATGGTTTTTTGCACATAAAACAAAGCTTCCTCGCTTGAGTTTGCTTTACTGATAATCAGCAGGTTCTGCCCCCAGGGGATTTGGAAAATGGGTGCTTGGTCTATTTGTGCAACAAGTTGTTGCACAATTGCTGGCTCCTGATGCCAGTAGAGGTACCATTGCCTCATCATATGGATATTACGGCTGGAAAAGCCCTTCATGTCAGGAAATTCAGTCTGCAAATCCCTGCTGATTTGTTTGATCAGGCCCTCACCCCATTGTGCTTTGGCTTGCTTTTCAACGATCTGTTCACCCAGTTGCCAATAGAGCTGTAACAGTTCACAGTTGACAGACACAGCCGCTTTGATTTGGGCGGATTGGATTTGAGATTTAAGCTGCGTAATGAATTGTTTGTATTCATTGTCTTGTCGTATCTCACTCACCCCCAACCTCCAGCTTTTTCATTCCACCATCATCCAGCAATATCCGCATCTGCTGGATGGCTATCTGGTTGAGTTTTTCCAATCGCTGGCTTTGCTCATTGCCTTCATTGATAAAAACCGCATTGAGATTTTCCAGATTAGCGAGGCAGACCAGTTGGCTGACATTGGTGTAATCGCGGATATTGCCGTCTTTGTCGGGGTTTTCGTCCCGCCATTGTTTCGCTGTTTTGCCAAACAGTGCCATATTGAGCACATCGGCTTCTGAGGCATAAACATGGCTGATCTGTTGTTTGCTCAAGCTTTGTGGTAACAGGTTTTCCTTGATAGCATCGGTATGGATGCGATAGTTGATTTTGGTAAGCTGGCGTTTGATATTCCATTCGAGCTTGCCCAGTTCATTTTCTTTAAGTCGTTGAAATTCTTTAATCAGATACAGTTTGAATTCAGCTGATATCCATGAGGCAAACTCGAAGGCAATATCTTTATGGGCATAAGTGCCACCATAGCGTCCCGCTTTAGAGATAATGCCAATGGCACAAGTGAGCTTGTGCCACTTAGTTGGGGTCATAACAAAAGCGTTGCTACCCGCTTCATTTTTAACCGCCTCGAATTTGACACGGTTAAAATCAGGATTATTCAACTGTTCCCATATACCAAGAAATTCAATGGTGAAATGCGTTCGCATCCAGTTCTGAATAATAAACCTTGGGTCATCAGGGTTCTTATGCTTGGCAATATCCGTTAGAGAAATATAGTCTTCTTCCCGAATTCTTTGCACCCGTACAGATTCTTTTAGAACTTCAATAACTTGATTCTTTCTAGCCATCTATTTTCACCTTTGCCAGATTCTCCAGTATCCGCTGGTTAAGTTCGGCTTCTTCTTTTAACTGGCTTTCAAATTCGGCTTTGAGGCTGTTAAAGCGTTCGGCAAAGTCAAAATCATCCTCTTCCTCTGCCAGCCCGACATAGCGCCCTGGTGTGAGCACATAATCCAGTTCTTTTACCCGCTCAATGGGTGCGGCGTTACAAAAGCCTTTGATATCCTCATAGTCCCCATTTGGATTTCTCCAGTTGTGGTAGGTGTCGGCAATGGTTTGTATATCGTCTGCGGAGAGTTCACGGGTACGACGGTTAATCAGATGCCCCATATTGCGGGCATCAATAAACAGAATTTCATTGGTGCGATTGCGCAGCCTTGAGCCATTGGAAAGAGTACCATTGGCACGGTTACGGCTCATAAACCACAGGCTGGCAGGTATCTGGGTATTGAGAAACAGCTTGGCAGGCAGGTTGACAATGCAATCTATCAACCCTGCTTCGACTAGGGCTTTTCTAATCTCGCCTTCGCCCGATGTTTTGGAAGTAAGTGCCCCTTTTGCCAGTACAAAACCTGCCAGTCCACTGGGGGTGAGGTGATAGATAAAGTGCTGTATCCACGCATAGTTGGCATTGCCCGTAGGTGGTGTGCCATATTGCCAGCGTCCATCCTTGCGCAGCAGATCGCCGCTCCAGTCGCTGACATTAAAGGGTGGATTGGCGATGATGTAATCGGCTTTTAAGTCTTTGTGGGCATCGTTTAAAAACGAGCCTTCGTTGTTCCATTTGACCTGTGAACTGTCAATACCACGAATGGCAAGGTTCATTTTTGCCAGTCGCCAGGTGGTCTGATTGCTCTCTTGCCCATAAATGGAGATATCGTTGATTTTGCCCTGATGTTCGGTGACAAATTTTTCCGATTGCACAAACATACCACCCGAACCACAGCAAGGGTCAAGCACCCGTCCCTTGTAGGGTTCGAGCATTTCTACCAGTAATTCAACCACGCTTCTTGGGGTGTAGAATTGGCCACCTTTTTTACCTTCTGCTAGGGCAAATTCACCAAGGAAGTACTCAAACACATGCCCCAACACATCCGCACTGCGGGACTTGGCATCTCCCAAAGCAATATTGCTGATGAGATCAATCAGTTCGCCCAAGCTGGTTGGGTCGAGGTTTTGCCGAGCATAGACTTTAGGCAATACACCTTTTAATGAGGTGTTTTCCTTTTCAATCGCATCCATCGCCTCATCAACGGTTTTGCCAATCGTCGGTTGTTTGGCATGGGCTTGCAGATGCGACCAACGGGCATCGGCAGGGACAAAAAAGACATTTTCAGCCTTGTATTCGTCCTTGTCTTCAGGGTCGGCTCCGGCATACTCGCCTTCACCGGCTTTTAGTTTGTCGTATAGCTCCTCAAAGGCATCAGAAATGTATTTGAGAAAAATCAAACCTAAAACTACATGCTTGTATTCAGCGGCATCAATGTTTTTTCTGAGCTTGTCAGCCGATTTCCAAAGCTGTTTTTCCAGTGATTCTTCTTGAATTTCTTTCTGCTTTGCCATTGTATCTCCGTTTGTTTAATTCATTACTGGCGGGTGGTTGTTTTGGGGCTAACAATGTCATATCCAGAATGGGCAATACAAATAAGTTCTTCTTCTGTTGGTTGGCCACTTGTTGCTAGTTTGTTGGTTAAATATTGGTAGTTATAAATTGTCTCAATAGTCATAGCATCAAATAATATAGACAAATAGTTAGCCTAATAAATTTTCCAGTAATTGCAGTACATGTGCCATACCATTTTTAATATTTTCTTCAATAATTTCCATGCTAATTAAGTCATCGCTCAAACCTGCTGCCCAGTTGGCATTCACACAAATAGAGGCATAGTCCAAGCCCAATTCTCGTGCTAAGGCGGCTTCTGGCATACCGGTCATACCGACAATATCACAGCCATCATTTTTTAAGCGTTGAATTTCTGCAGCAGTTTCTAGCCTTGGGCCTTCCGTTGCCCCATAGGTTGCCCCCTGAATGATAGCAATGTTTGCTTGTTTGGCTGTCTCAATAATACTCTGGCTAAGCTCTGCATTATAAGGATAAGAAAAATCAATATGAGTTACATGAGTCAAATTGTCTTCATAAAAGGTATTGATCCGTTTCGCGGTATAATCAATAATTTGATCAGGTACAACCAAACTACCCGGCCTCATATCATGACGAATACCACCGACGGCATTCACCGCAATAATACTGGTGACACCCACTTTTTTTAAGGCAAATAAATTAGCTCGATAATTCACCCTATGAGGAGGAATATTATGCGCATGACCATGGCGTGCTAAAAAAACAAGTTCATTATTCTCCGAATTCTTAGCACCCTCTGTTTCAAGGCGATTTATAACGCCATAAATAAGCGGTGATGATGGTTCACCATAAGGCGTCATAACAATTTCACGGCGAATAATATCAATATTGGCTAATGAGGTAAGTCCTGTACCACCAATAATGGCTATTTTTTGTTTTAATGTATTCATCTATAAACCTTTTACCGCATAAACTCCGGCAACATGACGCAGCATTCCCTTATAGTCCATACCATAACCAAAAACATAACGATCAGGAATGTCTAAGGCAACAAAATCAGCATGGGTATTATTTTTTCGCTCATGCACTTTATTAACCAAAACAGCACTATACACTTGCTCTGCTCCTTCTTTCTGGCAATAGTCTTTAATTGCTGCCAGTGTGACCCCTTCATCATGAATATCATCAACTAAAAGTACCGTTCTTCCCTGCATAGAAATAGTAGGTGAAACCAACCATTGCAATTGCCCACCACTGATTTTATTGCGATAACGGGTAGCATGCAGGTAATCCATTTGTAAGGGAAAATCTAATTCTGTGCTGAGCATTCCCATAGGGATCAAGCCACCATTCATAATACCAATGACAATGGGAAAGCGATCAGCTAAAGCCTGAGTAATTTGTTTCGCTAAGCTTGTGACGGCCAATTGCATTTCTTCTTTACTAATAATGCAATCTGCTTCTTTTTTTACCTGCTCACATTCGATAATTAATTGTTCTAATTCTGACATCACGTTAATAGGGCTCTTTTGTCTTGAGTTTAATAAGTAAACGTTACTGTATTATCATCCATGGCTTCTGAAATAACATAAGCACCGCCGATGGTTTCGGTTACTTCTGGGATCAGATCATCACCCCAGAGTTCCAATGTTGGGGTGCATACTTTAAACTTTACCCCCGCTTCATAGGCTTCACAAATATAGTCATAGACTGTTTGTTTGCTACCAGGTTTTATATGCAAATTTTCAGCCACACCGCGTACAGCAAGCTCACCTGAACGCCCTGTCAGGATTACTTCAACTTCATATTCCATTGCTGCTGCAACCGTCGCTTGAAAAAACGGGGCACCCAATTCCGAACCACTATTAGGATCGGTATTCATCATAATAATCAGTAATTTATCAGCCATTGTATTCTCTATTTATGTATTTGAGCCATTATTAGTTTGTACCATTATTAGTTTGTACCATTATTAGTTTGTACAATCTCACCATTGAGATGTAAGGTTGACGTTGGGAAAGCAACTTCAGCGCCATGTTGTTCAATAATAGTTAAAATCTGGAATAAAACATCTTCTTTCACTTCATGAAATTTTACCCAGTTAGTTGTTTTGGTAAAAGTATAGATGAAAAAATCCAATGAAGAAGGCGCATAGCTATTAAAATTGACCATAAGGGTCTGTGTGGTATCAATCTCGGCATGATTACGTAACATGGTACGAATATCAATGAGAATTTGTTCCAGCTTGTCAGCATCATCATAACGAACACCAATGGTTTCTTTTATCCGTCTATGACTCATGCGAGAAGGATTTTCAACAGCAATACTGGCAAAAATTGAATTGGGTACATATAAGGGGCGTTTATCAAAGGTTCGGATCATAGTTAAGCGCCAACCAATATTTTCTACCGTCCCCTCAATGCTCCTATCAGGTGAACGTATCCAATTGCCAACAACAAAGGGGCGATCTAGGTACAGCATAAAACCACCAAAAAAATTAGATAAGAGATCTTTAGCTGCAAAACCAACCGCCATACCACCAATACCACCAAAGGCCAGCACCCCAGAAACACTAAAACCTAATTCTTGCAACATCACCAGAGCACCGGTAATAAAAACAGAGATCCGGATCAGTTTGGTCACCGCCTGAACGGTCGTGATATCATAGTTATCTTCTCTAACACGCCCCAACTTAATAATATTACGTTCAATACGAACAATAAGTCGCAAAACCAACCAAGTCAAAATACTGATCACACCAACTTGTCGAGCTGGATGAATAAGCGAATCATAAACACTGACATCATTGGCATCGGCAATCACACCCGCCGCTAAAGAAATACCCCAAAGCCAAAC
The DNA here is from genome assembly GCA_015488755.1 of Gammaproteobacteria bacterium. Taxonomy (GTDB): domain Bacteria; phylum Pseudomonadota; class Gammaproteobacteria; order GRL18; family GRL18; genus GRL18. The sequence goes on from WFNB01000104.1 coordinate 89,066, forward strand.
AAAGGCACTAATGGGCTTTGATAATGACTCAACAAAGGCTTCATCCCAAGGATTTTGCGTACCCTTTAAGCGAGTATGTAGTTTCTTTACCATCTTTTTTTGAATAAAATCAAACAATAAGGCAAATAAAATAATTAAAAAAGCCTCTGTAATCCATAAACCATCACCACGCAAAAACTGGATCTGTAATAACCATTGTTTTAATTCAAATTCAGCTGATTCCATATCACCCTCTTGTTTGTATTAGAAATAGATGCCTGTCAGTATAGCAACACTATCAAAATAGTCGTGCAAACAGCATTAAATAAAGGATTAAGCTATATAATCTGTTGGATCTAAGAGATCCAGTGACGGTTCTTCAATATAATGTGCTAATTGCCTTTTGGCTTCCCGCCAACGAGGCATAGCAACCAAGGTGTCACGACTAATGGCTTGTTTTTGATGCAAATGTGCCAGCCGTAAACTTGATGCTGGGTTATTATAACCTTGTAAACTATTGACCACATCCCATGCGGCGGTACGATTATTACAAACCAGAATCATATCACAACCGGCATCCAGAGAGACTTTTGCTCGTTGTTTGTAGTCACCTGCAATAACCGCCCCTTCCATACTGAGATCATCACTAAAGATTGCCCCTTGAAAGTGCATTTTTTCCCGTAATATAGTTTTTATCCAAACATGGGAAAAGCCCGCACTGTGTTTATCCACACGGGGATAAATCACATGCGCCATCATTAACGCATTAATACCGGCATCAATCATAAATTGAAAGGGTTTCAAGTCATCCATTTCAATTTCCCGTAGTGGCCGTTCATCTATTGGCATAGCCACATGCGAATCAGCAGCAATGGAACCATGACCGGGAAAATGTTTACCGGTTGCTTGCATACCTGCTTCATCCATACCAACAATAAAGGCTTGGGCAATTTTACCCACGACAAAGGGATCACTATGAAAAGCTCTATCACCAATCACCGTGCTGATCCCCTTATCAATGTCCAATACTGGAGCAAAACTAATATCAACCCCTGTTGAATTAACTTCACTGGCCATTAGCCAACCACATTGGCGTGCCAGTTCCAACGCCTTTTTTTGATCCTGCTCATAAATATCACCAAAATGGCGCATGGCGGGTAGAATGGTAAAACCATCTTTAAAGCGTTGTACTCGCCCACCCTCTTGATCCACAGCAACCAAGAGTCTTGGCTTTTTAATGGCCTGAATAGACTGCACTAGAGTTTCTAATTGTTCCAGAGAATGATAATTTCGACTGAATAAAATCACCCCACCCACCACCGGATCGCTCAGCAATGCTTTATCATCTGCGCTTAATTCTTGTCCAGCAATATCCACCATTACAGGCCCTAATGTCATTATTTTTCCTTTCTATTCATTGTCATTTTCTACCATTGCCATTTTCTACCATTGCCATAGGCAAATGATTTATTTCTTGGCTTTTACATCCAATTTATCACGCAAGGCATCCCCTAAGAGGTTTACCGCTAAGACCACCAGCATTAATGTCACTCCGGGTACCAGCACCATGTGTGGAGCCATCAGTAAATATTGTGTCCCATCACGGATCATACTCCCCCATGAGGCCTGTGGTGCTTGCACGCCTAGGCCAAGAAATGATAAACCAGCCTCGGCAATAATAATACTGGCAATACCAAAGGTAAATTCAATCATCAAGGGAGCCATAATTAAGGGCAGAATATGCCATAAAATAATCCGTCCATGAGATGCACCCAAGGCTCGAGCGGATTGTACATGTTCTCTTTGTTTGATGGCCAATACTTGCGCACGAGATAGACGAGCATAGCCCACCCAACTCACCACACTGAGGGCAATGATCACATTAGCAATACCTGGTGCCATTAAGCCTGACAAAGCAATGGCCAGTAAAATACCTGGGAACGCCATAAAAACATCAATAATACGCACCACAAGATGATCCCAATGCCCCCCGATATAGGCACTGATCACGCCGATCCCCGTGCCCACAAATGATGACACAAAAATCACCCCAAAAGTGACACTAAATGACGTATAGGCACCGACAAGAAGGCGATCAAATAAGGGACGCCCTAAATCATCATAGCCTAAAAATGCCTGTTGATCAGAGCTTAATAAGATTTTTTCTAAGACTACATCATTCGGATGCAAGTCTAAAAAAGGGGCTAATAACACCATTAATAACCATAATAGCAAAATAACAGAGGCCAATAGTGATTTTACTGACAGGCTGGCAGGCCATTTTTTTGCTGACAAGAGAAAAGTCTGTTTCATTCGCTTAATCGTATCCTTGGATCAAGCAAACCATAGGCAATATCGGTTAGTGTATTAATCACGACATAGGTGGTACTGATCAATAAAATGCACACCTGTACTACGGGATAATCTCTTTTTTGAATGGACTCAATGGTTAGTTGCCCGAGTCCCGGCCAAGAAAAAACCATTTCCGTAATCACCGCCCCTGCGAGCAATGCTCCTATTTGCAAACCAATAAGTGTGATCACTGGCAATAGTGCATTACGCAAGGCATGTACAGCAATAATACGAGTCTTACTTAAGCCCTTTGCTTTAGCTGTGCGGATATAATCTTCATTTAATACCTCCAATAAAGAGGCTCTGATCATACGTGACAAAATAGCAGCCAGCGCCGAACCTAAGGTTAGAGCAGGTAATACTAAGGATGCCAAACCACTTCGCCCACTCACTGGAAACCAGCCTAAAGCAACTGAAAAAAGTAAAATTAATAAAGGACCCATTAAGAAATTAGGAATGGAAACACCGATTAAGGAAACGCCCATAGCCAGACCATCAGGGTACTTATCTTTATTTAAAGCCGCCATAATACCCAAAGGAAAAGCCAGCAAGCAAGCGACGAATAAGGCCGCCAGTGTCAGTTCGACAGTCGGCATAATCCGCTGTGCAATCAGTGTTGCAATAGGCTTTTTCGAATGCAATGACATACCAAAATCAAAATGGCTAAGACCATATAGGAACTGGATGAATTGCTCAGATAATGATTTATCCAAGCCTAAAGAGTGGCGTAATAATGTTTTATCAACCGCGCTGGCAGATTCTCCTAACATGACCTCAATCGGATCACCCGGCACCAGATGAATCAATAAAAAAACCAGTAAAACAACGCCCAAAATAACCCCAAAAGCACTCAGTAATCGGGCAAGAATAAAATTAAGCATCAATCAATACCGCTGTGCCCGCATCAACCAGTGAAAATAATTGCAACAATTGAGCATTACGCATTTTAATACAGCCATGAGAACTGGGTATGCCCATGGGATCACTATCTGGACAGCCATGAATATAAATATAACGTCGCATGGTATCGGTCTCACCCAAGCGATTAAAGCCGACTTGTAAGCCACTAAGCCACAAAATACGCGTTAAAATCCAATCCCGCTTTGGGTATTGCTCACGCAGGTGTTCTGAAAAAATTTCTCCCGTCGGTCGACGGCCAACAAATACGGTATTTTCAGGGCAATCATGACCTATTTTCGCACGAATACAATGCCAGCCCCTTGGTGTACACTCACTACCAAAGCGTTCTCCAAGGCCATTTTTTGCCGATGCAATACGGCTTGAAAATAACACTTGCTCAGCATCCAGTAATTGCAGCGACTGTTGTTCAATATTAATAATAATATGAGGCTGACTGCGTAAATAAGAAAATTGCCCCCTTGATTGTTCCTTATATGAATTGTTCAACATAATCTTTAGCCACTCATTAAGTATAAGAAATCAATGCGTTGCTGTCTGTCGAGAAACAAAGTGCAAAGCATCATAATTACCATTAGCAGAAACCTCGTAACCGATAATGTCCCGCCGTAAAAAGGCAATATTATCTTCGTACCAAAGGGAAACATAGGGCAATACCTGCTGTATTTTTTTCTGCAAACGTTGATAGTTTTGTACATAGTGAGCCATATCCTGCTCTTGTTCTGCCTGCTCAATTAATTGATCAATCGAGGCATTCAATAAACGCCCTCGATTCGCACCCGTGGGGGGAATCGAGTCACTATGAAACACATAGCGAAAAATATCTGGGGTATTAATCCCCACCCACGTTAAACTATACATTTGAAAATGACCCTTTTTAATATCCCCATAAAAAGTTCCCCAATCATAACTACGAATATCCACATCAATAAACACCGCTTTTAACTGACTTTGAATAATACTGGCAATACGAATGCGAAAGGGATCACTGGATGTTTTATAGCTTAAACTCAGACGCTTTTTCTCAGAGTAACCCAGTTGATGCATAAGGGCAATGGCCTTTTTCTGCTGAAAATCATAGGGCATTAAAGCGCTACCTAGCCAATGATATTCTGGGAAAAACCCCTCGGCTTTTTGTGCCGCATTACCTAAGGCATAACGAATGATCTTATCTCGATCTAAGGCATAGGCAATAGCCTGTCGCAATAATAAGGAACCCGTATCCTTATCCTGTAAATTAAAGCCCAAATAACTGTAGTTGGCTCCTTTCTTAGTCAAAAACAGTAAGGGATTTGTCTTATCCTCGGCTCTTTTTTGTAAAAATTGGATATGTTCCGGTGGTAAATTATTTTGCACAATATCCACCTCGCCTCTGAGCAATTTTAATACTCGCAAGGTCGGGTCTTTAACCTTTAAAAACTCAAATAACTGCTTATCACTGCGTCGTCTGAGAAATAACTGTCCCTCAAAAGGCCATTGAGAAAAAACAAAATCCCCACTGCCAACAGGCTGAGTATTAAAGGGATGATGTGTCTTTAGCAAGTCCTTAGGCATAATGCCTATCACTAAAAAAGCAGGAAATAAGGCATCGTCACGAGATAAATAAAAATCAATGGTGCGCTTATCCAACACGTCCATACGCTCAATATGAGCCAATGATTTACGATGAGGTGAAGCGTTTTTTTTATCCAGTACCGCCTGATAGCTTGCTTTCACATCTTGCGCTGTTAATTCTTTATTATGATGAAAGCGGGGCAATTGTGCGTATTCATCCAGCTTAAGTGTAAAACGATAATGACGTAAGTTAATACGCTGCCATGAAGCAAGACTGGGAATAGGATGGCCATCCACAGCAAAGTCAACCAGACGTTGATAAAGCAGGCGATTAATGCGCACAGAAGTAGCATCGGTAGCATAGAGGGGGGAAAGCGTCACGGGAGCACTGACCAAGGCAAAACGAATAGGCTGACTCACAGCGGATGTGGTTTCTAGCGATTTAAACTGTGGCTCGGCATTATCAGAGCAGGCACTAAGAATCAGTACCGTACCAAGAGTTATTATTCTTATTAGCACCATCAATTGCCTAGACTCAAACAACTTGAAAAGACAGCTATTAAGTTGCTTGGGTCTATATTGAGTGGCCAGAATTTGTGTCATGATAAGGACAAAAAATAAGACTACCAGTTCTTATACGGATGTTTAATTAACATGGAATTGTAATAGCGCTTATCATCAGAAACTTCCTTGCCCAGCCAGTCCTGCATATCAAAGTCTTCATTTTCATGACTTAACTCAATTTCAGCCACGAATAAACCCGCATTATCACCAAAGAACTCATCAATTTCCCAAGTATGATCGGCCACTGAAACATAGTGTCGAGTCTTTTCAATAAGCGGTTTGTCGCATAGCGTAGCTAATAATTCATGAGCATCATCCATCGGGATCGGATATTCAAATTCCTGTCGACTAATACCAAGCGTAGCACCTTTGATATTAATATTGGCCTGATCACCCTGTATACGCACTCGTACTGAAGACTTATCAGAACCGACCAGATAACCTTGTTTAAAGGCAATACTTTTATGCACCTGTTGACGCCAAGTATCATTTGTCAATAGGAATTTTTTTTCTATTTCAAGTGCCATAATACCCTCTATTTTACTGCAAACTTATCATGTACAAATAACGCGATGGATTCCACATGAGAGGTATGAGGAAACATATCCATAACCCCGACTTTTACTAAACGATAGCCATTTTTATGGATCATAATTTCAGTATCTCTTGCTAAAGTCGATGGATTACAGGAAACATAAACCACCGTATGCGCACCCAACTTGGGTAAATATTCAATAATCTCTTTTGCACCACTACGAGCAGGATCTAATAAAATTCTATCATATTTTTGTTGTGCCCATTTCATAGATGAGCAATCTTCAAATAAATCAGCGGCATAATAATCAGTATTTTCAATGCCATTTTTTAAGGCATTGTCTTTGGCTCGAATCACTAATTCTGAGCTACCTTCCACACCCGTTACATGAGCAGCACTACGGGCAATAGGCAAAGTAAAATTACCCAAACCACAGAATAAATCCAAAACTCTATCATCATGTTGTGGTGCTAATAAGGCCAGTGCATGGGCAATCATTTTACGATTAATGTCCATATTCACTTGTGTGAAATCGGTTGGTCTAAAGTCATTAACAATATCATACTCAGGCAAAGCATAACTCAATGGAGTAAATGTTGCACTGATATCAGTATCAAGTGATTTTTGACTCTCTGCAGGCGGATACAAACGGGTGATGCTACTCGGCCCCTTGGGTTGCAAATAAAAGTGTAGCCCCATTTTCTGAGCATAGGCGATTAGTTTTTCTTTATCTTCATCACTAAAAGGTTCTAGATGACGGATAATATAAGCACCCTGTTCATCGCCATAGGCCACTTCAAGTTGCGGAATTTGATTATAAATTGACAGACCTCGTAATAAGCCAGCCAAATCCTGTAAATGCAAACCAATATCGGGATGTAAGACCTGACAGGTTTCCAACTCTGCTAAAAAATTACTGTGTTTTTCTCTAAAACCAACCAACATTTTATCTTTTTTAACCACAAAACGAACCCCTAAGCGCGCCTTACGGCGATAGCCCCAATATGGCCCTGTCAATGGTTCTAAAATAGTCTCAGGTTCTGCTTTACCTAAACGCTTTAGGTTTTCCAACAAGACACCCTGTTTTAATAGGATCTGTTGATCGGCAGCCAAATGCTGCAAGCTACAACCACCACAAATAGCAAAGTGCTCACATTGAGGTTCAACCCTTAGAGGTGATGCCTTAATAATTTCATGCACCCGAGCTTCGGCAATATTTTTACGTTTATTGGTATAAATAAAGCTTAGCTCTTCTCCTTCTAAAGCACCATCAACAAATATGGTCAAGTCATCAATATGACACACCCCTTTACCATCATGACTAACTGATTCAATCGTAGCGACTACGGGATCTTGGGAGAGTTTTGCTCTGCGTCTTCTTCTGGCCATAGGATTTTTTATCTATCTAAAAGGTATTTAAAAGTGAATTAAGGAAGGGGGGATGATTTCATATTAAGGCAGACGAGTCAAATAATCCTAAATAAATTAGTTGAATCGTAACGAGAGCGATCAAAGTGTTGGAGATTCAAGGTGTTATAAGTTATTTTATTTTTATTCGTAGTCACCCTACGGGTGAAGGAAAGATATTTTGAAAAGTATTGAAGATTCAGTGCATTGGATGCTCGCAGTAGATTAAACTGCTTTTCTTAGGATAATGATAAGAGTCTGCTATACATTGAAGCACTATGAAAATCATTCTGATCCAGAAGTAGTGGATACCTTTTTAAAAATAAGGTTCAGAGGTTTTATTTTTTTTTGTGCAGACCAACCCTTTTTAATCGCTAATTTTTTAAGGTGGATAATACGCTCTGCTAGATCAGGGTGGGTACTTAAGTATTTGGGAGGTGAAAAGTCCGAATCACTCTGTTGATCAATTAACGCCTGAAATAACTCACTGGCACCATTAACATCATGATGCAATTGAAAAACACAGTAAAGTCCCTCTTCATCCGCTTGAGTTTCATTACTTCTGCTATAGCTAAGCGAAGTCAGTTGACTGATACTGGCCAAAGCAGAGGGATCACTACTGCCACTAATAATTGCCCAAAATATCTGCATCAATAAGCCTGAGCCTAAACTTTTTAAGGGATGTCGGTATTTGATATGAGCAATTTCATGAGCTAATAATAGCTCCAAGGCATTTTCATTTGATAATTGTTCAACCAAACCACGATGAATAAAGACATGTCCTCCAAGTGTGGCAAAGGCATTTTTAATATCATCATCTTCATAATGAACCGTGATAACCATCTCTTTAGGTAACTCTTGAGCTTGGGCAATTTTATCGGCTAATGCTTGTAGATAACGTTCTTGTGGCGTGCTCTTTGATGGATCTTTTTGAAGTACAGAGGAAACCATCTGTTGTTCATATTCAAATGGCACAAAGCGAGCAGATAATTCAACGGCTAGTGTAATTAAGCCCATAAAGAATACGACCACCAGAATAACCCCCACACTAAGAATGGCAAACTCTTTAAGCGGGTGTTCATCTGTGGTATTGATACCCTCAGGGACTAGGGGATTTTCATACTGCATTAGGCTGTGCTAAAGCTTTAGTATCTGGATAAAAAGCCGTTGCATAGGCTAAAATTTCTACCGAACCAATGGCATTTTTTCGTCCTTTACTGATTGATGAGGTCTCCAGTTTCAGATTCACTAACATATTACTGCCTTTCTTATGCGCTTCTTCTTTTAAACGAAGAATAGCCTCACGTCTGGCACGATCCAATAAGCTCTCATAACTGGTCACACGACCACCAAAGAAATTTCTTAAGGCTGCTAAAAAGCGCTTAAAATAATCCACAGAGATAACCACACTACCTGACACTAAACTACTTTGTTGGTTAAGCACTTCTGCTGGTGCATATTTAGTGGCAATGAGGATGATTTTAGCGTATTTTTTCTCACGCTCTATAATGGATTTATAATGCTTTTTTTCTGCCATACGACCAAAGAAATAGCCTATTAATAATAACACTAAGAGTACAATTAAGTCATACATAATGCTTACTCCAGAATCACCGCCGTGCCATAAGCAAAAATTTCTGCTGCCCCCTGAGCCACGGATGAAGTTGAAAAACGAATATTCAGTACCGCATTCGCACCAATAGCGCTGGCTTGTTCCTGCATACGTTCAACCGCTTCAGTGCGGGACTCTTGTAATAATTCGGTATAGCCTTTGAGTTCACCACCAAAGATATTCTTTAAACCGGCCATAATATCCCGCCCCACATGCTTGGCTCGTACCGTACTGCCTTGTACCAAACCTAAATGTTTGACAATGCGTTTACCGGGGATAATTTCTAAATTGCTGATCAACATAAATTTCGCTTCCTATCGTTATTAACATGTTATTGTAAAAAATCTTTGATGCTAAAGCTACATCGTAGCAATAGAGTATTTAACCTAAATAATTAATAAAAGCAATACGCTTGCTTTAAGAGACAATAACCACTGTAACATTATCCTTGCCACCGGCAAGATTAGCGGCCTTAACTAATGCTTGGCATTTTTTCTCTGCTGGGATAACTTTCATTAGATAGTGATTAATTTCACTCTCTGAGAGCATATCCGTAAGACCATCAGAGCAAAGGAGCAATTGATCACCTGCGGTTCTTGGCAGGCAAATAACATCAGGGATAGGCGAGCGTTGCATACCAACATATTGGACTAATTGATTTTTCCCTGGGTGATGCAGAGCTTCTTCTTCATTAATTAGATCATTAGTTAATAAATGATGCACTAGGGTATGATCAATGCTGAGTTGATGGAGTTGGTTATTTTTATGCAAATAAATCCGACTATCACCCAGATTGGCAATATAGCACTTATTTTTTGTTAATAATGCTAGGGCTAGAGTCGATCCCATGCCAGCATATTCTGGTCTGTTTTGGCTTTGTAATCGTATGCGATTGCTTAAATCAATAATGGCTTGCTTTAGTCTATCAATCAATTCTTTTGAGGTCAGAAGTTCTGGTTCAGCAATACGCTGCAACAAAAGCTCTGGTAATACTTGAGTGATCAGCATGGAGGCAATATCACCTGCGGGCATACCACCGACACCATCGGCAACAAAAAATAACCCCTGCTGAGGAAACAACCCGAAACTGTCCTCATTTTTCTTTCTGACTTTTCCTTGATCAGAAAGACCTCCATATTGAATAGCAGTGTATTGAGAGGATGCTTCACTAGAATAAAGTACGGTTTCATTGCTCATAAATTAAATTACTTTTAGTAAATCTTCTTTGAATTGTGCCGCACTTTTATAATAAATCTCAGGCTGATCAACCAATGCCTGATCAATAATCTCAGCTAAGACTTCAGGGATAGATGGCTCATAAGATCGAATAGGTATGACTGGAGACTTCAGTGTCGTTAACCATGGATCGGATTCTTTGGTGTATTTTCTTGGGTGTTTACCCGTCACCATTTTATAAAATGTTGCCGCAGCTGCCCAAATGTCCACCTCAGGTTTTGCAAACTTAAAATTAATCACTTGTTGTCTAGGCATGTAAAATGGTGTCCCCGCAGAGACACCTGTTGCTGTACGCCCACTCAAACCGGCGACATCAAACGCTTTTGCCAAACCAAAGTCTGCTATTTTAACACAAAGCTCACCATTCACTTTGGTTAGCATAATATTACCCGGTTTTAAATCTCGATGGACTAAACCTGTTGCCGATGTTTTTTTACCATTAGCTAAGACAATAACAGGGATAGGAACGGTATGCGCAAACTCAAGACCCGAAAGAATTTGTAGTAATAATTTAAGGGCTTCAAACAAAGGAAGTTTACCCCCAGATTGTTTTATAAGTGAGGATAATGTTCCCGCTTCGCAATAATCCGTAGTAAAGAAAAAGGTATCATCATAACAACCAATATCATACACTCTAACAATATTGTTATGATCCAGTAGTTTGGTATTTTTAGTTTCTCTAATAAATTGCCCCCGAGCTTTGGGGTCACTTTCTACTTTAGGTAGCATTACCTTTAAGGCAATCTGCTTATCGTCATCCTCTTTTTTTGCCAGATAAACAGCACCCATGCTTCCCTTGCCTAATTCACTAACGATGTTATAACCTTTAATGGCAATTAATTCATCATTATTATCATCATCAGCCTTGCCTAATAATAGGTTAATTTTATCCAGAGGGTCGACACTTTGAGAAGTGGTTATTTTTTGTGTGCCCTGCTCATTGTTCAAATTATTATTAAGCTGATTTATTTCTGGAGTTTCCTCTTTTTCAATAGCCACTTGAAAGATGCTTTCACCCAGTTTGAAACAATCATTGTGCTGCAAGTCATATTCTGGATAAATCATTTGTTTTGCTTTATTTAAATCACAAGCAATGTCTCTTTGACCAATTTTTTCACCATTGACATAGGTACCATTTAAACTACCAAAGTCTCTAATACAAAGCTCTGGTGGGCTAATATCAAGTAAACAATGGTAGCGTGAAATAGTGCTATGCGCCTGATCATCCGGCAATAAGATATTACAATCCAAGGCTCGCCCAATGACACAGGTTGCCCTTTCTTCAAAGTGATAGGTTTTTCCTGTCAAGCTTCCTTGAATGACTTTAAGTGTTATTTTATTCAATTTTCAACCTCATTTTTACCTCTAACCGATTATGCTTTGACCATAATAATTACCTTAAGTCATCACTTTGATCATCTCCTAGAGGATTATTTTCTGCCATTTTATTCTGGTAATCCGAGAGCATCATTATCGGTCTATTATTTTTCCTTATTACTAATGAACGCCAATGAGGATAACCATTAAGAACAATATCATCGTCTGTTTTATAAAGCTGATCAATCCCTGCTGAACGCAAAATAATTCTATTTTGAAAAGTGCCTGATTTCACTCCTTGATATTGAAATGTCTTACCCCACGAATCTGTTAATTCCTCTTCACTTAAGTGAAAAATATTTTCTAATTCAAGAAGTGTAGCCGGTACTAATAATGCTTTAACATTAATGCGTGTATTAATTACTTTAACTGACTGATTTAAATTTGCTAACGCACTGGCAATATTAAGAATTTTATCTACAGTTTGTTGTTCCATCTCATCCGTAATAACGAGCCTTTCAGTCTCTTGTGGTGCTTTTTTAGCAACCGCATCATCGGATGTTCCTTCTTTAAAAAAGATGCTCACAATAATCAAAAAAACAAGACTGGCTAATACTAAATAAAATTTATTTTTTGTTTTTGATGATTTTTTGGTCTGAGTTCGATGACTATGGGTTAGTTGACGACCCGAAGCAATGGTACTGGTATTTACCTTAGAAAAATCTAATAACCTAGGTCCAACCTCATTTTTATCTAACCAACCATAGCCGGTATAGTTCAAAATTCTAAAAACATTTTTAAGTGATTTATGGGCTTCTTCTTTTTTATGCGTCAGCATATAATTTTTTAAATACACATCCGCACCACTATTCCATTCATGATAAACTTCCGGCTTTAACAACCAATCTAATGACCAAACAAGTAAGGCACCGCTGGTATCACCTGAGATAGCATATTGGCCATTCATACTTAACACCACACGACTATAATAGGCATTAGCATTATCAAAGGTATAAAGACACTGGCCATTCATCAGATCCCAAAATTTTATTGTTTTATCATCACTCACCGAAAGCGCAATTTTATTTTGTTGATCAATCGTTACTTGATTAACCCGTTTAGTATGCCCCTGCATCACCCGTATGGATTTATTTCGACTCGATTGCACTTTCCAAAAACGTAGGCTACCATCCGCACTGCCTGAAAGGAAATAGCGACCATCAGATGTTGTGGCAATACTGGTGACAATATTTTCATGCTCATCTAATGTCGATACAATTTCACCCTGACTCATATCCCAGATCAGTATGGAATGATTATTACGTTGTCCCGTTAGCACAAAACGGCCATCCGGTGTGACTGCAATAACGGTCACTACATGCTGTTCATCTGTTAGATCGGTCATTATTTCACCGGTTAACAAACGCCATAAATAAAATTTACCACTATCATCACTCGATAGTACAAAACGCCCATCAGCACTAATGGCCATAGCATTGACATCATCACTATGATGGCAAAATAATGATAGCTGTCGGCCACTAATAATATCCATGACCAGAATATTTTTACCTGAGGCAATTAAGATGGCGGCTCCATCATGGGTTGTTTTCAAGCATGAAATAGGATGCTTAAATACTGAGAAAACACGGTTCATTTCTTGTGTTTTCATATCCCATTGATACACTTGATGATCTTTACTGGCAGAATAAAATTTATTATTAATAGGCGATACATCAATAGCGGTAATACGATCCGTGTGTTCTTTTAGCTCTTTATGTTTCCAGACATCTTTGAGCTGCACCTTCGGAAAAACTAAATACAATTTTGCTAAATAATTAAAGGCATTGATATCACGTTCATAACCAGAAATAGAACGTGCCTGAGTAATTTTATCTAATGCGGTATCAAATATTTTTTCTCTTAGGGCTATTTTGGCCTGATCGATATTATTTTGATAATGCCTTGATAGCTGATCAATTTCTGTAGCAGACTCTGGTAAGGAAAATAAATAAGAGGCACGATAACGGTAGGGATTGTTGGCTTCGATTAAACTCACACCAGAAGCACTGAGTAATAAAGCAAACAAACCTTCACTGTCCAGACTAATATTGCGTATGGCATTGGGTAATTGGGTAATTGTATAGGATGACCCTGTGTCAATATTCCAAAAACGCACGATACCATCACTGCTACCAGAAATAATAAACCCCTGCTCGACATTCACTTTAAGTGAATTAATCATGCCTTTATGACCACGATAAACCTTAAGACATTGCCCCGTTAAGGTATCCCATAAGCGTATACTCTTATCATGGCTTCCTGACACCAAATAGTGCTCATCCAGCCAACATACACAACTTACTGACATGGTATGGCCTGATAATATTTTTTTTACTCGACCAGTAGTATTATCCCAAACTCGAATGGTATTATCGGCACTGCATGATGCTAATTGTTCTTGTTCCTGTGATAAGTGTATGTCGATTATTGCCGCACTATGTCCTTCACCATGAAAGTTTTTTATCTCTGCTTTTTCTTGTAGATCCCACTTAGATAAAATCTTTTCATTTGAGGCACTATAAAGATAACGACCACAGGATGATAATTGCAGTTTATTTATATTTTCTTTATGCGCACTCCAAACATGGATCATATTACCTGATGATAAATTCCAGAGACGAATATCTCCTTGTTCGGTACCGGAGATTAATATTTTTTCATCACGACTGACACAAATAGCGGTTATTCTTGCTAAATGCCCTTCAATTTTGTGAATAATTTTTTTCTCTTTCACATTCCAAAGAATAATGACATTTCTCTGGTTAAACAGGATCATATCACCCTGTCGAATAAACTGAGCCACATCCATATTTTTGTCAGCAATGCGATATAGCACTTCATAACCGGGTAAAAAAACGGCTATTGCCTGTTTAAGCTTCTTAGGAACATTACCAATAGTGCTACTGACTTTAAAAAATTCAGCCGCTTTTTTTGTTTGCCCATTACGTTGTAAGGCTAAGGTATAAGCGGTATTTAGGTATGGATCAATGGCATTATTTACTATTGCTTTTTGTAAACATTCAACCGCCATTGTCCATGAACTGGTTTTTTTACTTAAGCGTTTTAAAGAACATTGGGCAATACCTAAAACCTTATAAGCTTCATCAACAAGTCCCTTTGGTATCTCAGAAAGTGTTTTATGACCATTGTTAAGTATTTCAACCACTTTATTATAAAGAGAAAACTGTGTATATAATTGTGCTAACGCCAAGTTAACCCTTGAAGCTTTTTTATCACCTGCACTATCTGACCCTGAACTTTGATGGTAAGACTCTACTTTTGCTAATAGCTCCGCCTCTGGCAAACCTTGAAATTGCCATTGAAACCATAAATAATTATACGTTGTTTCAAAATGTTGAGGGTCAATCATAAGTGCATTTTGCCATGTTTGCACCGCTTCATCTGATTTACCCAAATCGAGGAGTGAAATTGCCTGATTATTTAAACTTGAAGCCGTACCATTACCATCTTTGGGCTGCTGTCTTGGGTACTCTTGCTTTGCCTCATCAAAATATATTCTTAATAAGGTCTCAGCAACCTCATTCAAATTAGCTGGGCGTTGCTCTTCTGACTCTTGAAAACAGTCTTCTAATAAAGCAGATAATGCTTTGGGGATACTCGCCACGGCAGGTTCATCATCTAAGGCATTACTATTATAGGCTTCTAGAATCCCCGGTGCGACTGCGCCTGCTTCCCATGAGCAATAACCCAGAATCATTTCTAATAGACAAACTCCCCAGCTCCATAAATCCGTTCGACGCGTTAAGGCTTTACCTGCTAACTGTTCGGGTGAGGCATAAGCAGGGGTCATTCCCATACCAGCAATAATCATTGTGCCATCATTTGCAGAGCCATTAGAGAGTTCATTGATATTCGCCATCGCACCGGCTTTAGCCAAACCAAAATCGGTTATTTTGATAATGCCATCTAGGGTGGTCATCACATTAGCAGGCTTAATATCTTGATGGATAAGACCCTGCTCATGGGCATAATGAAGCCCCCAAGCGAATTGGATGGCAATATCTAAAATCGTCAATAAAACCTGTTTGTCATCTTGTTGATAGAGTTGTTTAGAGCTAATCAAGCCCTTGAGATCACCACCATCAACATATTCACTAAAAATCTGTGGCACATCATTAATATTTCTCACATAATAGCAATTAACGATATTGGGGTGTAAATCAAGATTAACCCAAGTTTCGGCTTCTTTTTCAATGGTCTCAGAACCCACTAGCAGGGCTTTTTGTTTCGGTGTTTTAAGTGCTAGATCAATATTCCAGTCACGATGGTATACCTGAAAGACCTTACCAAATTGTCCCTCACCCAAAACGCCTTTCACCTCATACAATTCAAGCAATACATCGCCGACTTTCCAGTCATGAACAGAGTGTTCTAATGAGGTGATTTGTGAGCTTAAATAATCCGATCCCATACCAATGATTTCAGAAATTCTTGATTTTTGCCCACTTAATTTTTTTGATTTCTTAGTTTTATAGCTTGATGGTGATGCTAATTGAGTTTCTTGGGGAGAACTACTTATTGAGCCTAAGCTTTCAGGCGATGCCAGTTGAGTCTCTTGGGGAGAGCTACTTACTGAGCCTAAGCTTGCAGGCGATGCTAATTGAGTCTCTTGGGGAGAGCTACTTACTGAGCCTAAGCTTGCAGGCGATGCTAATTGAGTCTCTTGGGGAGAGCTACTTACGGAGCCTAAGCTTTCAGGCGATGCTAATTGAGTCTCTTGGGGAGAGCTACTTACGGAGCCTAAACTTTCAGGCGATGCTAATTGAGTCTCTTGGGGAGAGCTGCCTATGGAGCCTAAGTTTTCAGGCAGTACCAGTTGAGTCTCTTGGGGAGCACTAGGAGCATCCATGCTCTTTTGGGCAATAAAGCGATGATCGCATTTTTTGCAATGCAACGAACGCCCCATATATTTCTGAGATATATTTTTATAGCGAGCCTGACATTTGGGGCAGGTTATATTCATTTTATTCCTATTTTGAAATAGTATCCTTATACACCTAGGCTTATGCTATCCCATTCATTCACCTTAATTCAACATTATTTTCATTTGTAGCCACAACTATGTGAAGCAAATCAATATAGCTCAAACATGTTAGCCCAAGATAGTTGCAAGATCGTAACTTTATTATACAAAAAGACTCAAATAAGCCCATTTGAATAAGAATAAGTATGATTTGCTCATTTGCTTGAATATAATACCGTTTCTGTCTAGACTTTATAGAGTAATTATCGGTAATCGTACAGTCAATGGTACGATAGGATTATACAAAGAAGCATGTCATTGAAAATTATTCTAAAAAAATTCGACTATTGCGCTTTTTTCCTACGATTGAGCTATTGTTTACTCTTCTTATTACCGATGCAAATGCTTTATTGCGCTCCCATTTCTACGGCTGATCCTTCCTACTCACTTGATGGTTTATTTTTTGAGCAAGACACACCTTCCCAACTACAGCTAAACTCAACTGAACAGGCTTTTCTGGCAGAACATCCTAAACTTATCGTTTCTAATGAGTTGGGCTGGTATCCTTATGATTTTACCGATAATGAAACAAAATCGGGCTTAGCTATGGGCTATTCGGTTGACTATTTAAAACTATTGGCTAGTCGTATTGGTGTTAACTTGGAGTTTTATAGTGCTCATTGGTACGAACTACTGAATAAGATACAGACAAAGGACATTGATGCCCTTAACTTAGTCTCAAAAAATCGCCAAAGAGAGCGCTATCTGGCATTAACCAAGCCCATTTTAAGTATTCAATATTCACTAATTTCATTAGATCCAGAACTATCCTTAAGCAATCTTAATGGTAAAATTTTAGCTCTAGGAAAAAACTGGAGTATCACCACGGCAATCAAAGCTCAGTATCCTGATATTAAAATTTTAGAAGTAAATACCTCAAAACAAATGCTTGAAGCCGTTACCTTTGGTCAGGCTGATGCCGCCATTGATGATTTTCAAACCGCCACTTATTTAAAGAAAAGTTTATTTCTTAATCATTTAAACATTAAAAAAATTCAACAGGGTTTAGTGCAAAGCAATCTGTTATCCCTTGGGTTTCGTAAAGATTTAGCCATGTTTGTGCCTATTTTTGAAAAAGCAATGGCCAGCATCACAGCCAGTGAATCACACAAGCTTAAAGAAAAATGGTTTGAGTACGCAAAAGAGCAAACAGCCTCAAACTCAAATAAAGCAATAACAAACACACTGTTTAACAGCAAAGAATTATCTTATTTAAAAGCTAAAAAAGAGATCACCTATTGCATTGACCCTGACTGGATGCCATTAGAAAAACTGTTGCAAGGTAAACACATTGGCATGACTGCCGATTATTTTAATTTATTTAAAGCAATCATCCCAATACCCATTACATTGGTTCCCACAGGTTCGTGGTCTGAATCAGTCAACTTTGCCAAACAAAGACGTTGTGACATATTCTCTTTAGCCATGCCTACCGATGAACGTAAAAAATATATGAATTTTACCCATGCTTATCTGGACATCCCCCTAGTCATTGCGACCCAAAACAAAGAACCTTTTATTGCCAATATTACTTTAATCACCGATAAAAAAATCGGTATTGTACAAGATTATGCCTTTGGTGAAATTTTAAAAAAGCGATACCCAAAAATGCAAATAGTGGCGGTAAAATCATTGCAAGATGGTCTAGAAAAAGTCAATAAAGGACAGCTGTTTGGCTTTGTCGGTACCTTGTCAACAGTAGGCTATACCATACAAAAACAGTTTACTGGTGAACTAAAAATTGCTGGTAAGTTTGACGAAACCTGGCAATTAGGCATTGCCACCCGCAATGACCAACCACAACTCAATCATATTTTTAATAAGGCCATTGCCAGTATTAACCCTGAAAGCCAACAAAAAATCCTTAATAAATGGATCGCCGTACGCTTTGAAAAAGGTATGGACTACCAAGCCTTTTTTCAGTTAATTGCTCTATTTGTTGTTATTGCCGCATTAATTTTATATCGCAATTATACCCTTGAAAAATACAATAAACAGTTAGAAAAACTAGCCACGACTGATAAGCTCACACAACTTTATAATCGCCAAAAAATTGATGAAACATTAGAATATCAAGTCGCCTATAATAAACGTTACGGCCATACATTTAGTATTATCATTATTGATATTGATTTCTTTAAACAAGTCAATGATCGTTATGGGCATCTTGTTGGTGATTCCGTCTTAATTGAATTTTCTGATATACTCAAACACAGCATACGGACATCTGATATTGTTGGCCGCTGGGGTGGTGAGGAGTTTTTAATTATTTGCCCTCATAGTAGCGCCCAAGATGCAGGAATTCTCGCAGAAAAAATTCGTTTTTTAATTGCTAACTATCGCTTTTCTTCTATAGAAAAAACGCTCACGGCAAGTTTTGGTGTCGCTCAGTATCATAATAAGGAAATGTCTATTCAGACACTTGTGCGGCTTGCAGATAATGCCTTATACCAAGCCAAAGACAAGGGGCGAAACCAAGTCGTCTGTTATACAGAGCAAAGTAATGAAAATGAATAATGCTTGAACTGCTAACCCCTGCCGAAATGATTGTCAGTTCTCTAATACTGATCTTTGCCTATATCATTCGTGGTATTACCGGCTTTGGTTCAGGGCTAATAGCCATTCCATTGCTGGCATTTATATTACCCATTAGCATTGCCGTGCCCTTAGTGGGCTTATTGGACTATACAGCTTCATTGGCTCATGGCTTAAAATTACGCAGTGATATTCGCTGGAAATTAATACTACCACTCTTACCATTTACCTTAATCGGGCTATTATTAGCATTGTATATTTTTAATACTCTGGATGCACTCTTACTAAAAAAATGCTTGGGTGGTTTTATTATTACTTATGCATCATATACCTTATTTACCCTTAAACCCCATAGTCACAATAGTCGGTTATGGGCAATTCCAAGTGGTTTGTTTGGTGGGCTTGTGGGGACGCTTTTTGGTACTGGCGGACCATTTTATGTCATTTATTTACAGCTACAAGACTTAGGAAAAACCACATTCAGAGCAACTGTGGCAACCATATTTTTTCTTGATGGTTCCAGTCGTATTGTCGCTTATTCATTCAGTGGCTTTTATAATAATCAAACCCTACTTCTTATTGCCCTAAGTTTTCCTATTATGATCATTGGCATGATGATTGGTGGGCGTATCCATACCAATATTAGCCATGAGAGCATTCAAAAAGGTATCGGTATCTTATTACTTTTTAGTGGTACGGCACTGTTATTATAAATAAGCCCTAAGTCTCAAAATATAACTTACCTGAATTGTAAAGATTGACTATAAAATCTCGTTCATTCTCATTAGCAATAGCAAGTAAATCAATAAGTGGTACGTCACGTTTGGCACATAGTATTTTCGCAAAGTGTATGCTGACTAGATAATCACTGCCATCAATAAATAATCGGCACATTTCGGGTGCTTCTTCTGTGTAAGCAAAACGGCTGGCTGGATGGCGTAATAAGGGGCTGCTCGCATGTGCTAATAGAGTTTGCAATTGTTCGATGCTAGCAATAGGCTCTTCACATTCATGTAAGTAATCCACTTTAGAATCACTAACAAATTGTCCAAACCAACGTGCTAATTCTGGGCTATCAGGATCAAGATAACGACGAAAAATATTTCTTACTTCATCAATAGCCGCAACTGAAATTTTATTCGGCTCTGATTTAAGTGCCTCAAATGGCAGCTGATAAGTCTCTTTAATGGATAGTTCATCGGTAATATGAGCAATAAAATCATTGACCAAATCACTATGACTGGTGGCTCGAAAACCAATGGAATAACTGCTACTTTCACCGATTGATATACCATGATGCGAGACCCCAGCAGGTAGATACATCATATCACCCGGCTCTAAAATCCATTCAAATTCAGGAGTAAAGTCTTTTTGCAGACGGATAGCAATATCGGGTATGACATTATCATCTGCCACAGGTGCCGTACTAATTTGCCAGCGTCGCTTACCATCACCTTGTAAAATAAACACATCATACAAGTCAATATGAGGACCAACAGAGCCTTCTGGTGCTGCCCAACTGCTCATAAGATCATCTAAGTGCCATTCTGGAATAAAACGAAATTGATCAGTGATCCAAGCTAATTCGGGCAGGCACTTTTCTAAATCATTGACCACTAAGGTCCAATGAGTCTCTGGCATTTTAGCAAAGGTGGCTTCATCCATAGGTCCATGAATGGCCTGCCAAGGATGATCACCGCCCTGTTCAATCACAATACGGGAATTAATCTCTTCTTCACAGGCCAAGCCCGCTAATTCATCAGGTGAAATAGGGGTCTCAAAATTAGGAAATGCCTGTCTAATTAATAACGGTTTTTTCTGCCAATAGTCAGTTAAAAAAGTCTCCACAGGCATAGTACCCAAGGGGCTAGTTGCATGCACCTGTGACATTAATAGACCCCTATTTCAAGATAAGAACGGGCGATTTTTTGAATTGAAGTAACATAAGCTGCCGTCCTAAGATCATGAATATTTTCATCATTATCCATCGTAGTTCTTATCTCCTGATAAGCCAAACGCATGGTATCATCAAGACCTGAACGTACTAAGTCCAATTCATCAGCACCACGACTCATTTTATGACGTATTTGATCAGAGAGTGGATGCCCTGTGGCTTCTTCAAGCACTCGAGACATTTCCATACCCCGCATTTCTTCATGACGACGTTGCATACGACCAAAACGAATATGAGAGATGTTTCGGATCCACTCAAAATATGAGACCGTCACCCCTCCTGCATTCGCATACGCATCAGGAATAATCACAACACCTTTTTTCTGTAAAATTTCATCCGCACCAAAGGTAATAGGGCCGTTAGCGGCTTCAACAATTAATTTGGCTTGAATACGATCCGCATTTGCCATCGTAATCTGGCTTTCTAAGGCGGCTGGGATCAAGATATCACATTCCTTTTCCAAGACCTGCGCACCTTCTTCAACAAACAGGGCAGAAGGAAAGGTCTGAATACCTTCATGAGCATCAATATGCTGACGTAAGGCTTCAATATCAATTCCTTCATCATTAATCAGAGCACCATTATATTCAATAACGGCAGTAATTTTTACCCCATCTTCTTCTGATAAAAATTTGGCCACATGATAACCAACATTACCCAAGCCCTGAATAACACAGCTTTTACCCTCTAAAGAACCCTGCATATTGGCCATTTTTATATCTTCAGGATGCCGAAAAAATTCTTGTACCGCATATTGTACGCCCCGCCCAGTTGCCTCGACTCGACCATGAATACCACCATGATGAATCGGTTTACCCGTGACACAGGCAACATAATTAATATCATCAGGCTTTAATTGCTTATAGGTATCCGCAATCCAAGCCATTTCTCTTTGCCCTGTGCCAATATCTGGTGCCGGAACATTGGTCGATGGGCTTAAAAAATCTTTACGGATCAATTCTAAAGTAAAGCGTCGAGTGATCATTTCCATTTCATCGCGTGAATATTGAGAGGGATCAATCATCAATGCACCTTTAGAGCCACCAAAAGGAACATCCACAATGGCGCATTTATAGGTCATTAAAGCCGCCAAGGCTTCTACTTCATTTTGATTGGCATAGGGGGCATAACGAATGCCTCCTTTAGACGGTAGGCGATGGGTACTATGAGTCGCACGCCAGCCGGTAAATACTTCAATTTTGCCTCTGATTTTAACGGGAAATTGCACCTGCAATACCGCATTACACGATTTAATCGCTTTGGCGACACCTTCTTCGAGTTGCATAACGGCAATCGCTCGATCCACCATCAGATTAACACCATCACGAAAACTGGGTTCATTAAATGCTTTGCTCATATCATTATCCTATGAAGTTTTATGCTGAAAAAATTTTGATATAGATCAGCGATATTTTTTACCATCAGTGCTACATTTGAGAGCTTGCTGTGATAGAACCTAAATAAATTCAGACTAGGCCAATTATTTTTTTTAGCCTGTCTATTGATTCTTTCTACTAACAGTATGGCAGAAAAATCCAGTGATGAGAAATCCTCTATGTGAGTCAATTAGAACTTTTGACTACTTAATGATATGATGATCTTCGATAAAATCGTTTTTTCTTATCCATTCTTACACAGCCATTCTGATACCATGAGTGTGTTGTGCAATCTAAAAAAGGGAACTCAATGAATATATTAATTTTTGGACCAAATGGTAGTGGTAAAGGTACTCAGGGCGCTATTGTTCAGGAAAAATACAACATCGCCCATATCGAATCAGGTGCCATCTTTCGCAAGAATATTGGCGGTGGTACTGAGTTAGGTAAAAAGGCAAAAGAATATATTGATCGAGGCGATTTAGTGCCGGATGATATTACCATTCCTATGATCCTTGATCGCCTTAAAGAAGACGATTGTAAGCAAGGCTGGTTACTCGATGGTTTTCCACGCAACAAAGTACAAGCTGAAACTTTAGCCAAAGCACTCGCTGATGAAAATATCAAATTAGATTATGTGATTGAGATCGTATTGGATCGTGCCGTTGCCAAAATTCGCATCACCGGTCGTCGCTTATGTGAAAATGATAATAATCACCCAAATCATATTGCTTTTGATGCCATTAAACCCGCTGAAAAAGATGGCGAGATGGTCTGTCGTGTCTGTGGTGGTAAACTATCCGCTCGTGCCGATGATCAAGACGATAGCGCAATTGATAAACGCCATGATATTTACTATGACGAAGAGACTGGTACTATGGCCGCCGTTAATTTCTTTAAGGGACTTGGTGGCGACACTAAGGTCATCTCTATCGATGGTGGTCCTTCTATTGGTGAAGTTACTGAAAAGATCATGGCTGCATTATAAGCGTCATTCTGTAAGCCACTATTCTATAGTAAAGCAATGCCCTGATAATAGGGCATTGCTTTTTACTGGTTTGGGAAATGATAACAAATTTCAGTATAAATAGCCTATTCATTCAGTGGATGATCATTAGTATCACCACAACTATCAGCCACTTCTTTTGCTCTATCCGCAATCCAATTTAACCGATCAGTACATTAATCCGTTAAAGACCAAACGAGATAAGCATTGATGTTCTATATTTTTTTGATTATTGTCCTGCTCGGTATTTTTTTCCTACCTCAATGGTGGGTACAACGAGTAATGGCGCACCATAATAAAACCATTAATGCTTTACCCGGTACGGGTGGAGAGCTTGCTCAGCATCTTATTGAACAATACCATCTTCCTGTATCACTAGAAGTTATCCCTCCAGAAATAAGCGAACAAGGCGATCATTATGACCCACAAAGTAAAACTGTACGTTTAAGCAGTCTTTATTTTAATACCAAGTCACTTACAGCAATCGCCATTGCTGCTCATGAAGTGGGACATGCTATTCAGGATTTTCAAAAGGATGAGCTGCTACGTTTACGAGGGAAAATGGTCATTGCCTCTCAAGGTCTACAGAAACTCGGAGCAGGCATTATCTTTATTGCTCCTATTATGACCGTTTTTACACACTCACCTATTATAGGAGAGATAATGGCTTTAATAGGTCTATTAAGTATCAGCTCTTCTCTATTGGTTCATATTATCAGCTTGCCCGTTGAATTTGATGCCAGTTTTAATAAAGCATTACCCTTATTAAAAGAAGGCCATTACATCACTCCTGTCGATTTAATGGCGGTACGTCAGGTATTACTCGCCGCTGCATTAACCTATGTTGCAACTGCTTTATCTGGTTTACTCAATATCTGGCGTTGGGTAGCTATTTTAAAACGTTAACTTTTTACCAAGAAAAAAGGCTAACGATATGCATCGTTAGCCTGTTTGACATTCAGGACGTAAACTCGAAGATGTGAGTTTAAAACATACTCTTTTCTGATTTTGCCATAGCAAGATCATCGGACCACTGCCCTTTTAACTCACCCATAAGAGTAAACATTTTTAATTGTAACGTGTAATACACTAATTCTTTGCCACCTTTACCATACTGACGAGTAGAAGTTAATTCACTTTTAATGATGTAGTCAAAACTGGTGGCTGATTTATCAACCACACGCATCACACCTGAATTAAATAAGGTTTCTTGAATTCGATCATGTAAATCACTCATACGCACATTTTCATTATCAGTATTATTAAGTGGCGTGGCAGCAATGACTTTAGGCTTTCTCTTACCCCAACCTTGAACCAGTTTAGAGACTAACATTTTATTAGTCACTTGCTCAGCTAAAGCAACATAATCGGCCATAGTTAATTGTGCTTGTAGATGCCCACGGCTTTTAGCATCAACCATAGCCACATCAGATTGTTGTCCAACAGGAACCGATTGACAACCTGTAACGGCAATTGTAGAACTTATAAGAGAGAGCAGTATTGTTTTTTTTGCAAAATTCATAACATTTTCCTAGTAAAATTATTATCGTTATTTTTGATACTTATTGTTAATAATAAAGGGGTCATCAGGCAATCGAACGGTAAAAACAACCTTATAGGCTTCTTGAACCTTGCCTGTTGCAGTTACTGTATCAATTTGTGTGGGGGATAAAGTAAAACGGTGCCAAACACCGGATTGATCCAACATAAAGCCATTGGCATCTTCCCATTCAACTTTGTACTCAAGGTTATAGCGAACATCCGATAAGTTTTGAATACCGATTTGTGCCTGAGTAAACAGCCCCACTTTTCTAAATTTAATATTCGCCATACGAATATTACCTACCAAGCGATCAGAGCCTAATACTAAACGTGCTCTTGGATGCGTATCATCCAAGGTATCTTGAGCAACAAAATTAGGGTTTTCTGCCACAGTTGCCGGCTTGCAGGCAGACACAGAAAAAACAGTTATCAGGAGTAGAGATAGCATCAAGTACGATGGCATCTTAGTTTGTTTCATAGCAATATCCTTTATTATTATTGGCAATTAAAATAATTAGTTGGCGGTCCATAAGCGCTTCGATGAATTGACATAAAGTTGTTTATCAATACTACGGGCATAAATAAAGACATCGGATTGTTTATTGATCGCAATGATTTTACTTGCCAAACGTCGGCCTCGAGCATCAAAACTCACCAATTTTAGCTTTTTAGTGTTTTTACTAATATGCAATCGAGCAGCCTGAAGAGTAGCCGGCAAACTCATCCATGAACGCATATCAGGTGCCGCCATATCATTGACCGCAGCACCCAGTATATTACCAAAAACACCCAGTTTTTGAGTGGCCTGAGTCACCCCAATGGCACGAGTAATTGCCAAGGTCATACGCAAGGTACGAAAGGCTTCAGTGTCTTTTTGATGTCTTAAGCTAATGGCTTCAATATCAGCTACAGGTGACAGCCTTGCTAAGCGCTTACCGCCTGTCGTTTGCACTTCAATGCGTGCTACTTTGGAAGGAACCGGCTCATAAATAGGTAATTTAATAGGTACAATACCACCCTTACCGGTAGAAAAATTATAGACTAACATTTTCTTTTCAGGAACAAAGCCATCACCTACCACAACATGCAATAAACGTTTATTACGATAGGACTTTTTGCCTTTCATATCCTTAAGTGCTTGCTGAATCACCTTACTCTTAGGATTTAATTCCAAGGCTTTTTTATAGGCAATACGAGCATTATCTTTTAGGGAAGGGTCTTTAACACTCTCAAATTCCTGAATCATACCCGTTACATAGTAACCAAAGGGGTTAACAAAAGCACTGGGGACTTTGGCTGCAATTTTATCCAGCTTTCTATAACGTGACTTCCAATCACTACTTGATGCTGCTTGCTTCTTTGCTTCTTGTTTAGACTCATTAGTTTCTTTTTTGGCTTTATCTACTTTGTCTTTAAACTTTGCTTTTTCCATATTCTGCCAATCAATCGCACGGCGAGCTACATTATAAGCCTGACGTTTGCCATCAAGTAAATAGGCAATGGATTTATAGTTAAGCATAAGCACTTTTTCATAACCCTCTCCTGGATAATTTTGAAATTCTTCATTACCCGTCACGGTCTCTGCGGCAAATGAGGTTAAAGAAGTTAAAAAATCAGAGGTTTTAGAGTCTTTTTGTCGTACTTTTAAAATATTTTCAGCATTATCAAAGGATTTAATGGACTTATCTAATTTATTACTATCCAGATATAAGGTGCCCCTTTCCATCCAACGCAATAAACCAATGTCATTAACCGCTTGCCATTTGGTCTTACCTTTTAAAATTTTAGCTTCACGATCATTGAAGAATTGCTCAATTCCAGCCAAATTACCTGAAACCATCATCTGTTTTACTTTTTGAAACTCTTTTGAGTAACCAGCATAGTGAACATTTTGTTTATTCTTTGTTTTACCTACCGAGGCATTGACAGAAGAACCGGTCGTGTCAGATGAAATAGCCACTTGCTCAGAACTAATGGTCACTAAGGGTTTATAAACCCAGCCTGCCACTAAACCATTAGCACTATCGGCTTCTATCTGTAACCAATTACCCTCTGTTGCTAGAATACGAATGCTATCATCTGGAGTGAGTCGCCCCACTTTTTCATTGGATGTTCCAGGGCCAGAACGAACATTAACCGCTTTACTAACAGAACCGACAGGCACCATCACTTCTTGTGGTTCTTGCTTAACCGGCTCTGGCTGAACAGCGGCTCTTTGAGTCTTAGAAGGTTGCATTAATGAACGTTGCAGATCATGTGAAAGCTGGTCAAAAAAACCCGCATAAAGGTTTTGTTGTAGCAATATTGCAGCCAATGCGATTGCACTTAGAACAATTTTTTTATTATTTTTTTTCATAGTTACCACTATTTATTAATATAATTTATTACCAAGCAGGTTGCATAACTCGCTGTTTTGGCTTTTTAATAGGCTTACTTGGTTTGCGTAGCACATCACCACTAACAGGCGCTGAACCTGATAAAAGTTCTGCACGAGAGCGTGCGCCTTCAACTTCGGTAACCCGAATAGTAGCAATTTTACTCTCAGCCTGACCAAAAGACTGCCCTGTGTCAGGATCAATCAATGCTTGTCCTGGGCGCATCACAATATAGTGTTCACCTACTTTAAGACCAGAGTCCGCACCACGATTCAGATATACTGCACCATCAGCAGAGGAACCCATAACCTTAATGGGATACAACCGAGCTACAATTTTTGCCACCGCACGCGTGCTAAATTGAGTGATCATTTTACTAATGATCTGAGTGCTATCATTAATACCTTTTAACTTACCATTAATAGTAATTTTTTCAGAGCTGATAATAGCACCTGTGTGCACATCAACAATACGGAACGTCCCTTCTACATGCGTCGTGCTAATGACTTGAACTTCATCCATATAGGGTACTTTTTTGCGTTTGGTATCAATATAAAAGTTAATCAATTCACCGTGAATCAAATAATCTGCACCGGCTAATTCGCCCAAGCGAGCCTGTATATCACCACCAGAGGCAATGGCTTCAAAGGTTTTTTCATCCAGCACCTGATCCACTTCTTCACGCTCCAATAACGTAAAGCGTTTGCTATTATTGAGCCCCATAATAATATCATCCGAAATGCGCTCCAAATGACCGTGGTTAAAACGATTAATCACTCTCGCTGAATGATTCAGAGCAATACTGCCCATGGCTAATGTCAAAGATCCTTTATGCGTTGCTACTTGTTTACTGCCAAGCGTGCTACTAGAACGTTTTGGTGCACTTTGACGCTCATGAGATGCCACACTACTGCGTTTTGATTTGTTTTTTGCTGTGCGTTTGAGCAAATCACCGCGAGCAATACTCATTCCTTCAATTTGCTCGCCCTTACTACGGGCATCTTCTACTTCTGTGACCAATAATTTACCGACATAGCTTTCTTCAACACCCAATTGTACTCCTGAATCTGGGTCAATAATTGCCTGCCCTGGCTTGTAAATCGCCAGTTCTTCACCAACAAATAAGCCGCCATCATTGCCTCGATTGATATAAATAATACCATTTTGACTCACATGAGCTGCTTTTATAGGGTATAAGGCATTCATTAACATGAGAACCACCTGTTCTGAATACGCATCGGCTAATTGATCAACCATTTCTGATTCAGTGACACCGGTATTAATGGCCTGCTCGACAATAATCTTGCGTGATTCAATCACATCACCACTGCGAGCATCAACAATACGCATATTACCGCTAGCCTGAGCAATACGCTTTTTGAAAACACGATTGGAGCCGGGTAATTTAGTCACTTGTTGTTTATCTGTTAGTGAGGCTAGATTACCATAAACCAAATAGTCTGCACCTTTAAGGGTACCCATAGCGCTAGGCACATTTCTATTTTCAGCTAATGCCTGAGCGTATTGTTCATCCAGCAGTTGATCCACTTCTTGACGATCAATTAACTGAAAACGCTTCGTTTGTGTGAGGCGAGAAATCATCGTATCGGTAAAAATAGGCACATGTTCTTGTGCTCGCAAGCTGGTTCTAGCTGTTGAGGCATTTTTTATCAGACCAACCGCCAATCTTGGTATTTTAGGCACCTGTCTCATGCTAGCAGAAGTAGCCGTCTTTTTTATCGCCACAGGGGATTGTTGAGCAACCAGTGCCGAGCCACTTTTTTGCTCTTCCAATATGGCAAGATCATTAATTTGAAAATGATTACCTGACACTGGTTTTACAATGGCAATGGTTGCTTGCACATTAACGACTTCAACCATGCCCACTTTGCTTTTTAGACGAGCCAATAATAAGCCACTTTTATTGCGTATTTCTTTACCTTCATTTTCAATGGTATAACGAGCACCTTGTTTAATGCCGTCATTGCTACCACGAGAAATAATCAAAGGATCAAGACTGACAATACGTGCAGGAAACGTAACATCAAGAATTTTTGCCGCAGCTAATGACGCTAAATGATCATAAAAAGTAAATTCATCTGAATCACTTTCTTTACCCTGAAACAAAGACTCTGATAGCTTTGTTTTAATGCTAGCAGCACCTGCAACCGTACCATTTTTAGCATCAATGATCCGTAAACGTAAACGGGCATCAACACGATTGGTCTGCACCACTTTACCACTGGTACTATAAGGCACGGCTTTTTGCTTAAGCGTGCGTTTAAGTTGTTCCAAATCACCCAAAACGATGTAATCAGCACCTACCGTTGTACCCAGCTCTTTGAAGCTTTTTACCACATCGTTATAATTACTCCAGTCACTGGTCGCATACACTTCACTGCCTGAATTATCTTTCATGGTCTCTATGGCTTTATCCAGTGTTTTATCCAGCGAATTTTTTTGCATTTTCTGACCAAAACGCTGTTCCAGAACGGCGCGTCTTAATGCCTTACGCTCAACCACTGTAAAACGCTGGTTATTACTGAGTTTTTCAATAATGCGCCCAGCCAATACGTCTGGTAAGCCCACCCGTTGAGAGCCAGTTCTATCCGGTACAAAGTCAGTAAAAGACATCACTGAAATAGTTGCTTTCTCTGCCTTGGCATTAGTCTCTGCCATCGCCTGAGTAAATAATGCTGTCATCATCATTGCTAAGGCAATCATTGACAGTGGTTTTATTAAGTGCTTCATACGTTATTCCATTTTTGTTATTCGATAGTCATAAAATCAGCTTAGGCTAATGCTTTATTCACGAACAATATCACCTTTTTCAACAGCACCTTCGGTTCCCTTAAGTACTTTTGCGGTGGTAAACTTAGGGTTCACGCGAGTCACCTTAATCTTACCAATTTCTTCCTCAGCAGAACCTAGATTTTCACCAGTATCTGGGTCAATTAACTCAATACCGGGACGAAAGACCTTAAGTACATCGCCTTTTTTCAAGCCACCATCTTTACCACGGTTAATCCAGACTTGATCGCCTTTGACATTAAGCACCTTCATTGGGAAAACAGCATCCACAAGTTGATCGGTCATCTGAGCGGCAATTTTTTTCGCCATCCGAGTAAAGTGGACGCTATTGGGTACACCACCTTTACTATTCACAACTTGTCTTTTGGTCGCAAACGAGGCTTTAAGGTAGAAGGTCGTTTTGATACCCCCTGTTGCGGTGTCAATAATTTGGGCATTGACTTCCAGCATACCAGAATCAACACGCAAATATTTATGATCCAAGTTAGGCACAGGCTTACTGGATCGGTAAAATTTAAAGTCTTGTACCGTAGGTAAGATCAGAAAATTAGCATTCTTAATGTGCCCTTCTGCTGCAGCATTACCTGCGGTTAAATCAGACTTCGCAAATTCTTGTTCTTCACGAATATCTTGCAAAACGCCTTTTTTACGACTCACTAAGAGAAATTTGCGATTCTTTTGGATAGCAGATTCCATTTCATCCCATAAAGTACCTAAATTAAGGTAGCGTTTAGAGTATTTACTCACACCTTCACCAATTTTTGCTTTTTTAATTGCAATCACAGGCTTTGCTCTGGGTGCTGCAGAGGCTGAAAGGCTAATAAAGCAAAAAACTGTCATCAATATTACAGTTAATACCAAGGTAAATCGTTTATTATTTTTTTTCATCACATCATCCAAAGTTAAATCCATACCTAAAAATTAAATAGGCACACAATCTTAAATAAATTTAATTAACCTGAGTTCTGGATAACTAAACAAGCAACGTATTAATTAGCCTGTATTTGTTACAGAAGTCGCCGTAAATACATCCTTGTAGGCTTCACTTTGGCATCCATGCCAAAGAGACTTCTTCCACAAACACAGGCTAATCAATACTCTAAAGTTATTTTCAAGACAATCTTATCCAGAGTTCAGGTTAATTATTATTAATTTATGGTTTTTAATCTATAGCTCTTAATCGCACTATGTTAATCGACAGTCCTTACCAAGCGAAAACCAACATGTTCTATTTTCTTATTTTGGGTAAAACCATAGCGTGCAGCAGAGCGGTTCTGAGATAAAGTATCTGCCCAGTTACCGCCTTTAACAACTCGTTTATTACCCTCTGACGCCCCGTTAGGATCAGTCGCATCACGAGTCGATAAACTGCCGTATTTATCCTGAGTCCACTCCCAGACATTGCCTATCATATCATATAGCATCCATAAGCTAGGCTCTTTCAAGCCAACGGGATGTGTGCCACAACGCTTAGCATTAAATTCTTTTTCATCCCAATCATCACAATAACGGCCACCTTTGTATTGCACACCACTATTACCGCTATACCAAGCAATTTTATTCAATATGGATGCATGGTTTGCACCTAATAATTCGGCATCACCCATATAGGTCGCTGATTGCGTGCCCGCTCGTGCAGCATATTCCCACTCAGCTTCTGTTGGCAAACGATAGTGTTGCCCTGTTTGTAAGTTCAACTTAAAAATAAAGCCCTGAACTTCATCCCAGCTGACTCGTTCTACTGGACAATTCACGCCACAGCCTTTAAAGAAAGAGGGGTTATAACCCATCACTTTTTGCCATTGTGCCTGTGTGACTTCAAATTCTCCTATCCAAAAATCTTTACTTAAACAGACCTTATGTGCTTTTTCATCATTCAAACGCCCTTCTTCCAATGGCGAGCTACCCATGGTAAAACAACCTGATTTTACTTGTACAAATGGCATATTAATGATCGGCTCAATCTTTTTATTAATAGATTCTACTTGAGGAGGTGCAGAAGCAGAATGAGTGACTGTAAATGTGTTAGCCACGACATCAATAGTTGGAATATCATCATTAAGCACTACTTGTTGCATTTCAGGTTCTGGCAATTTAACTTTCTTGATTGCATTTAATGCTGATGCAGTAGAACGTGAATTATTGGCAAGCGTATGGCTGGCTTGTAAAGCAAATTGTAAGGCCAAATGTTGTTTCGCTAAAATAGTTATTTTTTTGTTAATGGTATCAAAACCCAATTTGCTGATCTCAATCACATACTCACCCGGTTCAAGACTGAATGTTGCTTTACTAGAACCACGAGGCTCACCATTAATTTTAATGGTGTCACCAAATACATTAGAGCGAATAGTCAACATACCATTACCCAATTGCTTTAATTGTCCTTGTGCTGCCAAACGAAAATCACCTTGAGGAAATTTTTTCAAATAGGCTTCATACAACTCTCTGGAGGGATCTTTTTGTATGGCACGCCAATAATCCAGCTCAAATTGATCCGCTGAATAATAGCGTCCTGATGACAATGCTTTCTCTGATTCTGATAATTCCACAAAAGAGAACTCACCTAATAAGGATGAATTTTCCCAAGGAACTTGCTCCCCTGATGAGTCATGTACAACTGCGACACGAACCTTTTTGAATAATTGCTCAATGGTCTGATTGGGGATGTCAATATTTTTTAAAATATATTGAGTATAAAGACCGTTATCTCCTGAGCCATCTGCAGCGATACTACCCGGTGCAGTAGCATAAGCAATAAATGAGGCTGATGGCGCTTTAATAACAGCCAGGCCCTGCTCATTTTTTGTACCTATATGCTTACTCAAGGGATTATTACGGCAGGCATCTAGAACGACAATATTAATCCCATTACCGGCTTGTTCCATTTTTTGTAAGATATCTGATAGCGAAATTGCCTGTTTAATAATATCGTCTTCATCCGTCATATTGGCATTAACAGGTATCAAATAATTGGTTCCATCCGCTTGTACACCATGGCCCGCATAATAAAAAAAGCCCACATCCGCTTCTTTAAGTTGCTGAGCAAATATTTGCAGTCTCTCTTGTATCTGTTCATTGGATTGATCTAATTCGACACTGACATCAAAGCCTAATTTCTCCAACGATTCGGCAATGTCTGAGGCATCATTAACTGGGTTTTTTAAGGGTGAGCCTGAGTAATTGCTATTACCAATCACTAATGCCACACGCTTTTCAGTAGCATAGGCAGAATTTATTAATAAGCAAAAAGAAAATAAGAACAAGAATACGTAAGTACTACTATGTCTCATATTTGATAAAACTTTTATATTAACTGTCATGACCATTATGTTATACCTTTAAAGGTGAGAATGCACACATAATAATGGGGGCTAATTGTAACAAGATACAAACCAATGAATGTAAGGCTTGTCCTACATATGTCTATTTTTTTAGTAAACCCATCACACTTTAAAACAAAACAATGACTCAAACCATACTAAGTATAAAAGAAACAAAGTAATTCAGTGATTGTTCATTAATACTAATCTATTATGAGTGAACCATTACTGAATTGAGGAGAACTCATAATGAAGCCAACAATAAAAACACAATCAGTCTCATTTTTAAACCTAAAACTGTATCTTAAAAATAATGTAATACGCATGACTATCGTGGCATTGGTCTCTCTTAACTTTACCACTTTATCCAGCAATGCACTCGCAGATGAGCAAGATAACATTTTAGGTTCCGTGATCGGTTCAGCAACAGGTGCTCTTATTGGTTATCAGTTTGGTGGTGGCCATGGTAAGTATGCAACCACAGCATTGGGTGCTGTTGGAGGTTACATTATTGGGGGGAAAATTCAAGACCACTACCAAAACAAGGCTGAACCCTATCAGCCAGATTATAGCTATCAAGATAATCAAGCCACTTATATTGGCCAAGATGATTATATGATCAAACAACAAGCCAGTTACGAGCGTAAAAGGCGCAATAGGATCCGCAATGGTGAAGCGGATCCCTGGGAACAGCCTTATGATATTTCTGAAACACAGACATCATGGGATGATCCTAATAACTAGCACGAGCGCATAACAAAACACGCTTATGGCTATTATCTAAGCCTCTGCATCTAAACTCTGAGCAAAATAGTCCTGTAGGTATTGCTCAAATGTCAGTTTATCAGAGGCTTCTATTTCTGCCTGCCTGTGGATTGAGCGGGCAACTTCGCTTAAGTGAAATTGTTCCTGCTCAGTACTCAAATCTAGGTTCTTATAATAGTGAGAATGTTTGCGAGACATACGCTCAGCAAAACGGTGGAAGCTTTCGTGATCTTGGCGCATATCATCTAACATTCTAGCTGACGGTGTCATATCGGCATGTTGTACTCGTTCTGTTTGCTTTTGCAAACTGGTGCTATAGGGCTTTTGACAATTATTGGCATCGAGTAATTCACAAATGCCTTCCATTTCCTGCATGATTTCCATGGCCCATTCTTGCAAACCATGAGGCTTACCATCACGGGTCAGTTTTAAACCCGGCATCCGACCACGATGAGCTGTTAGCATTTCATTATGATCCACCTCTTGACGCTCCGGCAATTCAATTGCCGGACTATTGTGCAGTAAGCAAAAAATTAAAAAAGCTTCCAGAAAATACAGCTGGCTTTCATTAACACCTAATGGATCATAAGCATTCACATCTAAGGAACGCAATTCAACATATTGTACCCCACGTTTTTTTAACGCAATTGTCGGTTTCTCATTGCCTTGCAACACTTGTTTGGGACGAATGGTTGAATAATACTCATTTTCAATTTGTAGAATATTCGTATTTAATTGCTGATATTGACCATTTTTAAGTAAGCCAAACTTCTCATAGGCTTTATAGGGTGTATTAATTGCCCAGTCTAATGAGCGGATATAGCTGTCAAGGTCTTTATAACAGGCTTTAATACCCGACTCATTTTCTTTATTATTTTGATAGCCTATGTCACCCATACGCAATGATGTCGCATAAGGTTCATAATAGGTACTTTTATCAAACTCATCTAAACTGGTTGAACCACCTAGTAAAAAGGACTTACAAACCGCTGGCGAGGCTCCAAAGAGATAAGGTACTAGCCAACCCAAACGTTGACTATTACGGATTAAGTCAAAATAACGAGCGTTAATAAAGCTCTGTAATGGCTGTGTATTTTGTTCTAGTTCCTGCAATACTGGCCAAAAGGACTCTGCCAGAGAAAAGTTAAAATGTACACCAGCAATGAGTTGCATGGCTCGACCGTAGCGATGCCCAAGTCCTCGCCGATAGACATTCTTCATTGTGGCCGCATTGGAGCTACCATAATAGGCCAAGGGTATACTGGACTCACCGGTCACAATACAGGGCATACTCGTTGCCCATAAGATTTCATCTTGAAGATTTTTATAAACAAACTTTTGTGTACTTTGTAAAAAATCCAAAGCATCGCTAATCTTTGTCATTGGAGGAGTAATAAACTCACTCAGTGCTTCAGAATAATCCGTGGTAATATAAGGGTGAGTTAAGGCAGAGCCTAGTGCCTCAGGGTGTTTTGTTTGCGCAATACTGCCTGAGGTATTCACCCGCAAGCTTTCTTTTTCTAAACCAATTTGATTACCACTCAAGGATTGTGATTCCACCTGAGCACTAATAGCATTCAGACGTTTCCTAAAAAGAGAATAATTGTGCATTGAGGGATTAAATCCTATAACTGATCATTGTTAATATCGGCAAGTCCATACAAGCCACTGGCCACATAGCTTTGATAGATATGACGTAATAATACCATCACCACAGCCGATACGGGCAAGGCAATTAGCACCCCCACAAAACCAAATAACTGCCCTCCAACCATAATCGCAAAGATAACAGCCACAGGGTGCAAACCAATGCGATCGCCCACTAATAAGGGGGTGAGCAACATACTTTCAATCGTTTGCCCCACACCAAAAACAATTGCCATAGGTATTAATAACGATAGATCATGTAACTGCATATAGGCTGCAACAATGGCTGCTAGGATACCCACAATAAAACCTAAATAAGGCACAAAACTAACCAAACCAGCCAATAGACCAACAAGAAATGCCAACTCTAAACCCACAAGCCATAAACCGATGGAGTAAATACACGCCAAAGCAAGCATCACCGATAGTTGACCACGCATAAAAGCCGCCAGAACATCATCAGATTCTTTTGCCAATCGAGCAACCAATGGCTCAATATGTCTGGGCAATAGATGATCAATTTTTTCTACTAAAATATCCCAGTCACGCATAAAGTAAAAGGCAATCACAGGGATCAAAACCAGATTAGATAGCCATTGTAAAATTAACAAACCTGATTTAGAAATAGAATTAACCAGATAACCAGCAACACCACCGATACTCTGCCAATTATCTGCCAGTGCTTTTTTAAGGGATGAAACATTCAGCACATGTTCTGAACTTTGATTGGCTAGCCCCATCATATTAAGCAACTTAGGTAAGGCTTGTGTTTGAATAAATTCGATAAAGCCTGGTAGCTTATTAAGTAAAGCAACAATCTGGTTTTCCATCAAAGGCACAAGTAAAAGAAGAGTCAAAAGCAATAGAGTAACAAAAAAAACGAAGACAATGGCCACTGAACTGGTACGAGAAAGCTTGCGTAACTCAAGCCTATCCACCAGAGGATCGCCCAAGTAACCCAAAAAAGCAGCCACTAGAAAAGGAGTCAGTATTGGTGATAGCAGATAGAAAACACCCGCAATTAAAACAACAATTGACAGTAACATCCATTTTTGTGACTCACTCATACCTTTATCCTAAAGTGTTATTGAGCCAACCAATACTCTAACTCAGCTTGTAGTGAGTTCGGTGCGGTGGTTTCAAGTGACGCGCCATTCTGCATTGCTGATTGCTTATCTAAACCATCTAAAATGACCGGTTTATAAGCCTTCTGTGCATCTTGAGCCATGCCTTGTTCGGGGTTGCTATGAGTTTGCTCAATTGAATGCAGTACATCACCCAAACGGATTTCCTGAATCAAGGCACCTTTACTGCTGATATAATCAATCTTATACAATAGTTTATCTTGCTCCATTTGCATTAAGACCAAGGACTTAACTGTAGCTAAATGACGTAAATAATCATCAACACCCTGAAAATCTTTAAAATCACTCACATTGTTGATTTGCAATAAAACATGGGCATTTGAACCTTCTTGAGCCACTTGAGTAAATTGCCTAGCCAATCTATCCGCAAGTTCATCAATACCCGATGTCAACACTCGTTCTAATTTTTCATCTCGAATACTCCATGTCTGTGTTTCACCCAGCATCAACAAGGACCATTGGCTCACCCACAAACCACTGGGTTCCCGAAACAATCGTGAAGTTAAGGTTGCTGGAGCCTGATAACGCCGAGAGGCCAACAAGACCGCATCATTAAAATTACCCCAGAGATCATTGGCAGAAATATTGGCCTGATCTTCTAAGTCTAAAAATGGGTATAATAGCGATATACCCCGCGCCTGTGCCTGCCGACTGAATATCTTGTAAATTTCTGGCTCATCATACTGGCTCACTAAAACACGCTGACCTTTATTCGCTGAGCTGGTAGCCTCACGAGAAAACCACAGTAAGGTCTCTGGTCTGACCTTACCCCAAATAGGAATGTGGGCATCTCTTAATAAACGATTAACTGTATTGGCATTAAAACGTACCCAAAACCATTTTTCTTTCTCTTCTTGCTTAGTATCAGCATTTTCTAGCTCTGCATTTTTGGGGCTTTTATAGTCATAACGAAATTGTGATACTGCAGAATCCGCACTTTTAAGCAACTCATCATAGCTTGCCGAAGTCAATACATCAGAGCGACCAGACACTTTTACCAATACCTGCGAAAAAGCATCTTGTGTTAATTGTTTTTCAGTCCTGTCTAGCTGTGTTCTAACACTGGCTTCATACAGTTTTTCAACATTAACAGCCAACGCTGACTGAGTCAGCAATAGACTCCAAACAAAGAGCACACCAATAAATAGAGATCGCTTAAATGAAATTATGTTCTGAAAATAGTCTGCACAGAAGCCTCTACTGTGTTTTATAGTAATAGCCAAGCCTAACATCCCTTTTGTCTACGCCCTGATATACCAATGCTACTTAACAATGCAGACTTTATTGTTTTAATGAAAAGCCTCAGTCATGTAGTATCAATACATTCCATCTGCTCTTAGTCAAAATGCTTCATCGCATCTTTAAAATAGATTAGGTAGATAGTATTAGGGCAAAAATTCAGAGCAATAGAATAGCAAAAAATACCTCATTAGTATAATTTTGAATTTTTCTAATAATAAAACAGACTACTTGTATGTGCAAGCAGTTTGTTTTATAGTGCTACTTATGTTTGAACAATGCCTTTATTTTAATACTATTAAATTTTCACGCCTAATCAACTCTATCTGGGAGGAAGCCTTTCGCCCCTTAGGATTGTCGCCCTCTCATGCTTATGCTATGCAGTTCATTTTAGAACAACCTGGGATAAGCCCTAAAAATCTAGCTAAAGAAATGGCCTTAAACGTATCAACTGTGACTCGATTTATTGATAGCCTCGCAGCAAAGCAATTGGTTAAACGGCGCAAAGAAAATAAAGACAAAAGAGAATGCAGTATTTATCCAACAAATACCGGTAAAAAATTACACACCAAGTTGCAATCAACTTCTAAAACTTTATATAAAAATATTCGAGAACAGTTAGGAGCAGATGAGGTTAACAATATGGTGACACTCATTAAGGACTTTACTAACAAAATTGATTCTGAATAAATAAGGGATTATGAACAAGACAAATAAAAGTGTAACAAACTAAGCCATTATGATAGGAAAAACAATGAAACTATACTATTCCAACACGTCACCTTATTCACGCAAAGTACGTCTTGTCATAGCGATTAAGGGATTGGAAAAACAAATTGACCGTCTTTTAATTAATCCTTTTGAAGATAAAGAAACGTTAAGAGCCATTAATCCTCTAGGGAAAATTCCAGTCCTTCTACTAAAAAATAATGAAATTTTATTTGATAGCCCCGTGATTTGTCACTACCTTGATACGCTATGCGAAGACAAACGACTGATACCGGAAAAAGGCTGGCA
Source organism: Gammaproteobacteria bacterium (assembly GCA_015488755.1). GTDB lineage: Bacteria > Pseudomonadota > Gammaproteobacteria > GRL18 > GRL18 > GRL18. The sequence goes on from WFNB01000104.1 coordinate 128,379, forward strand.
AAAATGGATGGTATTACGGTGGGAAGCACTGGCTGATGGTTTGGTAGATGCCGCTTATAACCTCGTAATGGAAAGACGTCGACCTACTTCAGAGCAATCCATGACCGCCATCTCTCAATGGGCTGAAGAAATTCAACAGGTATTGCATGAAATGGAACTCAAATACCACGAACTTGATGGTAACATCACACTAGCACATCTTGCTGTCGGTACAGCAATTGGTTATTTAGACTTTCGTTTACCTGATTTATTATACACATCAAGTTGCCCACAGATAGCAACAAGCCCCAATTTACTGTCATGGTATGAAGCATTCAAGAGCCAACCTTTTATGCAACTCACAAAACCCATTAATTAGTGAGCATATAACATTTCCTGATAAAGAAGAACTATCCATACTCTTGAATAACAAAAAATTGGCACAAATGGTTTTAAAGCACTTTATTATGTTATTTCAAACCATTCATGCCAATTTTTTTGGCTGTGGACACTTCTAAGTAACTGATTTAGAGAGATACGATATTCATGTTGCTCTTTTTTTGGTTTACAACTGTTTGAACGCAGTGAGTTTTGTAAGCTAAAAAAAGAGTGACATAAATGCCTACTGTTACTTTTTGATGGTTGGCTGGCACGGTGTAGTTTGCTCTTAAATAACATGGTTCGTAAATCTAAATCCTAAAAGTCTGTTTTGTTTCCTCTCTTTTTATGCTAGTTTCATAGTAGCAATTATTACCCTAAACAATAAGTAAACGACTGGCAAAGAGACTATGACGGATACCCCGACACCCACACAACACAAATCATTTAAACATATCGGCCTCATTGGCAAATACGCCGACCCCAGTGTGGGGGACGCTTTGGTCAGTTTGCATGAATATTTCTTAAGCAATGACTGCTCAGTCCTATTGGATGAAAGTACAGCAGCGGTTTTTTCTGATCATGACATGCAATCAGCCAGTCGAAATCAATTAGGGGCACAATGTGATTTAATTATTATTGTCGGTGGTGATGGTACTTTGCTCAGCGCTGCCAGAAGTTTAGTGGGCTTTGGCGTCCCGTTATTAGGTATCAATCTGGGGCACTTAGGCTTCTTGGTTGATTTATGTGCCGTTGATGTCCATAAAGCTTTAGATGAGATCATGGCCGGTGAGTACACCGAAGAAAACCGCTTTTTACTCATTAGTGAAATCGAGCGTGACGGTGATTATTTTGGTGGGGGCAATGCCTTTAATGATGTCGTGATACATAAGTCTGATGTGGCTCGTATGATTGAAATTGAGACCTATATTGATAATAAATTTATGCATTCTATGCATGCCGATGGGTTAATTGTCTCTACTCCAACCGGCTCCACAGCGTATTCATTATCCGGTGGGGGGCCTATTTTATACCCTTCTCTTAATGTCATTGAAATGGTACCTATTTGCCCGCACACTATGAGTAATCGCCCAGTAGTCATCTCTGGTGAGAGTGAAATTGATATTGTGGTCAGTGATCATTTTTCCACTCAGGCACAGGTCACTTATGATGGCCAGATTAATTTTAATCTTTTACCAGGCGATCATGTTAAAATCATGCGTCATCCTAAACATATTACCATTTTGCACCCTAAGGATTATGACTATTTTGATATACTTAGGGCCAAATTACATTGGGGTGAAAAATTACGCAATTAACTTTTTAGAACACACATAACTTATGCTAAACCACATTACTATTAAAAATCTGGCCGTTGTTGACTCCCTTGATCTGGAGCTTAATTCCGGTTTGAGCGTACTGACAGGTGAGACAGGAGCCGGAAAATCCATTTTAATTGATGCTCTTGGACTGGTTTTGGGTGATCGAGCCGATGCTTCCGCCATTCGCTATGGTGCTGAACGAGCCGATATTATTGCTGAATTTGAACTGCATGAGCCAAACATTAGGCAGTGGTTACAAGAACATGAACTGGATAGTGACGGCGAATGTTTAATTCGTCGAACCATCAACACCAAAGGACGTTCCAGAGGGTTTATTAATGGCCAGCCGATTCCTTTGCAAACATTACGAGAACTGGGTGAACAATTGGTTAATATTCACGGCCAGAACACTCATCAGGCTTTACTGAATAGTGATGAACAGCGCTTACTATTAGATAACTTTGCCAATCTAAGCACTTTACGCAAAGAAGTGAATCGGTGCTATCAACAATGGAAAAAAAAATCCACACAATATCAGCAACTTAAAGAAGAAAGTAGTGAGCGTGATGCTAAGTTGGAGCTATTACGCTTTCAGGTGCAAGAACTCAAGGAGTTTGAATTACAGGAACATGAACTACCAAAGCTTGAAGAAGAACATCGTCGGCTCAGCAATGCTAATCGCTTAATTGAAACTTCTCAGACTATTTATTTCCAATTATCACAAGATGATAAAAGCAGCATTAATATCCAACTTAACCGTTGCTTTAGTGAGTTATGTGAATTGTCTGAGTTGGATCATAAACTGACGCCTATTAGTGAACTGCTCAATAATGCCTTAATACAGGTGGATGAAGCCAGCTCTGAATTGCGTCATTATGTTGAATCATTAGAGCTTGATCCTGAACAATTGCAATGGTTGGATAAACGCATCAGTGATCTTTATGATCTGGCACGAAAACATCGCGTTGAAGCCCATAAATTATTTGCTCATAGTGCCACCTTACAACAAGAACTCACACAACTAGAACACGCTGATGAGCACTTAGATAGTTTATTCAATGAGGTCAATCAGGCCAAGACTGATTATCACAAACAGGCCAAACAACTGAGCCAACAACGTCAAAAATCAGCATTGATATTGACAGAGCAGGTTGTTCAACATATTCATGAATTGGGCATGGAACATTGCCAATTTGAAATTCGTCTCTTAGCCCATGAAACCGATCAGCCTCAATTACATGGCATGGAAGCCATTGAATTTTACGTCACAACCAATCCGGGACAACCACTGCAAGCCTTAGCAAAAGTGGTTTCCGGTGGTGAGTTATCACGGATCAGTCTAGCCATTCAGGTAGTTACCGCCCAATTTAGCCAGATCCCCACCTTGATATTTGATGAAGTGGATGTTGGTATTGGTGGCGGTATTGCTGAAATGGTGGGCAGTAAATTGCGCTTATTAGGCAATCATTCACAAATTCTTTGTGTCACCCATCAGGCTCAGGTCGCCTCACAAGCACACCACCATTTGCATGTCTACAAACAAACCGAGCAAGAAAAAACCAGCACTCACATTCGTTCACTTAATGAAGAGCAACGCATTGAGGAGTTATCCCGCATGATGGGCGGCTTGACCATTACCGAACAGACTCGCTCTCATGCTAAAGAAATGCGTCAATTAGTAATGCCCTAAGGCTACTTTAGTCACTCCTATCCATCATCATTGGAGTTGGGGCTTTCGCCCCGCAAAATGAGCGGGACGAAAGCCCCGATGCCAAAAATAGTACACCGTTGTAGTACACTAAGTCGTTCAATTTATTTATTTTCTTTTTGGCAATCAGGGCAAACGCCATAGATATACAAGCTGTGATCCGTCATTTTATAGCCCAGTTTTTCTGCCACTTTATGTTGGCATTTCTCAATGGTTTCTTCATAAAACTCTTCGACTTTACCACATTGATCACAGACAAGATGATCATGGTGTGAGCCGTGGTTTAATTCAAAAACTGAGTGCCCTCCTTCAAAATGATGGCGAGAAACCAGCCCTGCAGATTCAAATTGTGTTAACACACGGTAAACCGTTGCCAAGCCGACATCATCACCCATTTCAAGTAATTTTTTATAGACATCTTCAGCACTCATGTGTCGGGTTTCAACCGTTTCCAATAATTCAAGAATTTTTAGACGTGGAAGAGTGGCTTTTAGGCCTGCTTTTTTTAAATCCTGATTATTCACAAATAAGAACCTTTTATTTTGTTGGCCATTTTATTTATTACTCACTACTCGTACTATATAGTCTATAGCCAAACAAGAATTGTCTGCCTTAATATAGGTCTAGCAGGTGCTTTTATGGTGATAATATTGTATTATCCCTGCATAAAATAAATTCAGATGGTTGATGTTTTATATATCGTATGCGAACAATTTATCTCATTGTTAACATAAGTACTTTTTCTGGCAAACTGTTTAACCAATAATCCAGTAAAAAAAGTACGCTTAAAAAAACCAACCACTATCCAATTAAGCTTAATAGTATACCTATTTTACACAAGAAATCATTATAGAAATGCGAAATATTATTATTACCGCTCTGCTTTCCCTTATATTCCTACAGGCATCCTGTTCATGGGCACCGGATCTTTCTGATGTGGGTTTACCAAGAGTTCATAAAATTGATGTGCCTCAAGGTAATGTTGTTGAACAAGATCAAATTAATCAATTACGCCCTGGGATGACTCGTCAGCAAGTACGTTTTCTTATGGGCACACCCATGTTAGTCGATTCATTTCATGCTAATCGCTGGGATTATTTATACCGTTTTAAACCCGGTTATGGCGAGATAAAAACCCAACAAGCAAGCCTATATTTTAATGAACAAGGTAAGCTGGTTAATATTCAGGGTACTTTCCGACCCGGTGAAGAAGCCAAGAAGCAACATACCACAACAGAAATTGTAGTGGTTCCCCTAGAAGATTTCGATGAACTTGAAGCAGAAGATAAGAGTTACTGGGGACGTTTTGTTAACTTTTTCTCATGGAGTGATGAGCATGAAGGCATCTCATCTAATGGTGGTGATATCCCTGTAGGCAGTCGTGGTGAAGGCGAAGTACAAGGCGGTACAATGGAGAAGTCCCCACAAACACAAGGTAATGAAGACACCGGTTTATAGACGCAACCACTTTAGCCTCACAAAACAAGTAAGGCTAAAGCCATAGTTTTATCATAGCCCCGTCATTATCATAGTTCCGTCATCTCTTCAGCATAATACCCAGCTTCTAGACAACAGCACTCTTAATAAATGCACTATAGTGTAAATAGGCTATAAAAGTTGTTCTGGTTGCTTACTTTTTGTAAGCTTAAACTGTTTGAGCGCAGCGAGTTTTCAAGCTTACAAAAAGTAAGTGAGCAGAGCACTTCAGACTCATTTCAGATAATAACCTTAACAAATAAATCTAAGTTCTGAACAATTACGAACCTTTTTTCATTCTCTTACCTTCTGCAGCTCGTTGCTTTCTCACCGCCTTAGGATCAGCAATTAATTTACGGTAAATTTCAATTCGATCTTTATTCGCTACTGGCTTATCCAGCTTAGTCAGCTTACTGAACACCCCTACTTTATTGACCTTCAAATCAATTTCAGGAAACTCATCAAGAATACCTGAGGCAATAATTGCCTCTTCCACACTGGCATTTTCATTGACATCAACGCTAAAGATAACTTGTGAAGCTGGTGTCGCATAAGCCACTTCAACAATGATCTGAGCCGGTGTCTCTTGAGCCATCATTTCGCTTTTCATTAAGGTCGCACTCATTCATTCTCTCCCATATTAAGATTGACCATAAATAGCAACCGCTCGTTGGCAAAAAGCATCGACCATACTATTAGCAATTTGACTAAAAATAGGGCCAAAGGCCATACTCATCATTTTATTGGAAAATTCAAACTCTAAATCCAGTGAAATTTTACAGCCATTTTCATCCAGAGCATTAAAACGCCAATACCCTTGCAAATGCTTAAACGGGCCATCCACCAGTTTCATTTCAATCATCTTATTTTTCTGCATACGATTGAGCGTGGTAAAACTTTTATTCAAGCCCAGATGTTGGATATCCACCTGACCTTTGATTTCATCATCATTTTTACTGAGCACTTTAGAACCACCACACCAAGGTAAAAAATCCTGATAGGCATCCACATCTGCCACTAAATCATACATTTTAGCAGCACTATAGGGTATTAAAGCGGTTTTACTAATACTGGTCACAAAAATTCCTAATAGATAAACTTAGCCAATCACATTACGTACAAAAGCAACAATGCCCATGGCATTTAAAAAGACCACAATCACCATTGCAGGTGCAATATAACGCACCAGAACAGTCCATATAGTATACCAGAAATGGCTAATATTCAGTTCTTGACGAGAGTATTCTTGCTTCATTAGCCAGCCAGCATAAATAGCAATCATTAAACCTCCTAAAGGCAACATGATATTGGCTGTTAGATAATCCAGTAGATCAAATGCGGTGGCATCTTTAAGAATAACAAATTCACCATAATGAGTTGAGATAGTAGATGAAATGGTAAAATCACTGGCCAGATTAAAAGAAAATACCGTCAACAAACCGGTAAACCAAACCAAAACACCTGCAACAATAGAGGCTTTCATACGAGAAATATTAAAATTATTCATCGCCCAAGTAATCGCAGGTTCTATTAATGAAATGCTTGATGTCCAAGCAGCAAAAACAATCAATATAAAGAATAGAGTACCAAAAAACGTACCATAATTCATGTGACTAAAAGCCAAAGGTAAGGTTTTAAAAATAAGCCCCGGCCCAGCACCTGCCTCTAAACCATTAGCAAACACCACAGGAAAAATAATCATACCCGCTAATAGTGCAACCAAGGTATCCATAAAGGCAACAACAATAGAAGCCTGAGCAATAGAAGTATGTGCAGGTAAGTACGAACCATACACCATAATAGCTCCCATACCCAAACTCAAGGTAAAAAAGGCATGCCCCATCGCAGTAAGAACGCCTTCGGTGGTTATTTTACTAAAGTCAGGGTTAAACAAATAGCTCACTCCCTGTAAAAAATATCCACTATCCATCGCATAGACAAGTAAAATCAATAACAGCACAAACAGCATAGGCATAAGATACGTGACGGCTTTTTCTAAGCCTCCATGCACCCCTCTGGCAACCACTATCATCGTCAAAAACAAAAAGAGACTATGCCAAACAATCAATAACCATGGGTTACCCACCAAGGTATTAAAAATATTATCCACCGCCTTAGCATCCAGAGCATTAAATGCCCCTAGTGCCATTTTAGGTACATAGGCCATAGCCCAGCCAGCAATCACACTATAATAAGAAAGGATGAGAAAACCGGCAATAACACCCATCCATCCCAATAAGCCCCATGAACGTGAATGCCCTGACTCTTTAGCCAGATTTTGCATGGTAGTCACCGGATCATGACGACCTCGACGACCAAGCATGATTTCGGCCATCATAATGGGGATGCCAATAGCCGCAATACAACACAAATAAATAAGCACAAAGGCACCACCACCATTTTCACCCGTAATATAGGGGAACTTCCAAATATTACCTAAACCAACAGCCGAGCCTGTGGCCGCTAAAATAAAAACCAGACGAGATGACCATTGCTCTCTCTTAGCTTCAGACATATCACGTTATTCCTTAATTAGTTATTATTTTTTTACCGCATTGTATCATTTTTTTGTATAATTGCCGTTATGGGAAAAAAGAAAAAGAAAACACCAAGCAATCTGATTGCACAAAACAAAAAAGCACGCCACGATTATATTCTCGAAACAGAATACGAAGCGGGTTTGGTTTTAGAAGGTTGGGAAGTAAAAAGCATTCGTGCAGGCAAAGCACAGATACGGGATGCTTTTGTACAACTAAAAGATGGTGAAGCATTTTTACATGGTGCTTTCATCACACCTCTACTCAGTGCATCCACACACGTTCATCCAGAGCAACAAAGAAGTCGTAAGTTACTCTTACATGGCTATGAATTGGCTCGTCTAGTGGGTGCAGTGGAACGTAAGGGCTATACCATAGTACCGCTGTCATTGTATTGGAAAAAAAGTCATGTAAAATGCAAGATTGCGCTGGCTAAAGGTAAACAATTATATGATAAACGAGCATCTGAGAAGGAAAAAGATTGGGGTCGAGACAAGGCTCGAATTGCTAAGATGAGATAAGAACTTCCGTGTATTTATTTCCCTGTTTGCTTGATTGTCTTAGTGTTCAATTTAGAAAAAATAGACTGTCTAGCTAAAAGTAATATTTAGTAGGCTGATAGTAACTGCTATTAACATCCCATCTTCGCTAGTGTTCTTCTTTCAGATAGTTTTCTTGCTAGGAAATTATTATACTGCTGGATAATTGCATCAGGTAAATTTCTTGCTACCGCTCTTAACAGCTTCTCTTCATAACGAGATATTTCGATATCTAACTGTTGCATGATAATGTCCTCTGATTGCGTTGCTGTGCTTGTTTGTTCTCTTGCCTATTATAATAGCGAAAGACCGTACTATAAATCTGTGAAAAATTACCCATATTTTGAGTATTTATTACCCAAAGTTAATAAGTGTGAACAGCACCTCTTTTATAATGTCTGCTGTTAAGCGTTTGTTTATTAAGGTATCCACGCCAATATACTTCTATTACTTTATTAGGTATACATCATTAACTTATGATTTATAAGATTATTATCATTTACAAATAGAACAAACCTTCAACCTAACAAGCAAAAAGAACAAGTCACCTCTTATGAGCCAACCAATTGAACGAATAAAAGTATTAAGTGCTGGTATCGCCAGTTTGATATTAATGCTAGGCATTGCTCGTTTTGCGTATTGGCGATCTTCTTTGAATGCCTTGATGAGCTATAGTACAATTTTGCTATGAAAAAACTTCCCCTTGCTATTACCACCTTTGAAAAAATCAGAGATCTTTCTCAAAATTACCTGTATGTTGATAAAACAGCAATTGCTGGGCAATTAATCGAGCGAGGTGAATACTATTTTTTATCTCGTCCTCGTCGATTTGGTAAATCCCTATTTGTTGATACATTAAGTGATTTATTCCAAGGGAAAAAAAATCTATTCAAGGGGTTGGCTGTTTATGACCAATGGGATTGGTCGGTTCAGTATCCCGTTATTAATATTTCCCTAAATTCGGGTGATTTTAGTACCAAGGCAGCTATTGAAGCACAAATACTGGACGTATTAGACTCGGTAAAAGAACAATTAAGGATTGATTGCCAGAAGAACCAAAGTATAGCTGCTTGTTTTAGACAACTAATAAAAAATAGCTACCAAAAATACCAACAAAAAGTAGTAATACTCATTGATGAATACGATAAACCAATTTTAGATAATATTAATAATCAAGAACAAGCAAGGGTTGCCAGAAACATCTTAAAAACCTTTTATAGTGTTATTAAAGACAATGACCGTTATATTAAATTTGTTTTTATCACCGGTGTATCCAAATTCTCTAAGATAAATTTATTCAGTGGCTTAAATAATCTTACCGACATCACCACCATGCCCGACTATGCCACCATTTGTGGCTATACTCATGGTGATATTAAAACCACCTTTAAAGCGCATTTACAAGGTGTTGATTTAGACAAACTCAAGCAATGGTATAATGGTTATAACTATTTAGGTGGCAAAGAAAATACGGTTTATAACCCCTATGATATTTTATTATTTATTAATAACCATTGTGAATACAAAAATTACTGGTGGTCTACCGGTAATCCTGCTTTCTTAATTAGCAAACTCAAAGAGCAGAATTACTACATTCCTAACTTAGAAAACATTATTGTTAGTGAAGAAATCTTAGATACCTTTGATATTGAAAAAATCGATCTCATTGCCCTACTCTGGCAAACCGGCTATTTAACCTTTGCCAAAAAAATCAACAAACGTGACAAACTCTTTTACCAGCTAAAAGTCCCCAACAAAGAAATACAATCTTCCCTAAATGAACTCTTTATTCAATACTTAACCGATCAAAGTGTGGCCGCCATTAGTCATCAAGATGCCATATACGATGCCATTGAAGCCGATATTGAACAACTGCAAGTAGCACTTAGCGCCCTATTTGCGAGTATCCCTTATAACAACTACGCCAATAATATCATCCAAAACTACGAAGGCTACTATGCCTCTGTTGTGTTCACTTATCTTATGTCCCTAGGCTTTCCCTGTATTGCCGAAGATGTCACCTCAACAGGGCGTATTGATCTCACTATAAAACTTCCTAAACGCATTATTATTATCGAGTTTAAAGTCGATCAAAATGAAAAAGCGCTAACGCAAATCAAAGCCAAGCAATACTATAAAAAATATCAGCAGGAAGACAAAGAAATCATTATTGTCGGCATCTGCTTTGCCAGTGAAGAGAAAAACATTACGGAATTTGCTTGGGAATATATCAATAAGCATCATTAGCCTCTTTACACGTTTTAAACCTAAATAAATGATAAGGAGACTATGCAGGGTGGAATTGCACACTATGGCTGAATGCATTGTTAAATACAATAATGCTCAATAATTAGTTCTCTGGCCTGCTTATGTGTCAGTTCGCCAGCTTCAACACGTTGCAGAGCATCAATAGTAAAATCACTGACTTTACAACCACCACTTTCAGCTATTGCAATTGAATCTTTCAATTCTACAGAGAGCTCTTGAGTTGATTGTTGTTTTTTTAGTGTCGGTATAATAATCATCTTTTATCGACTCCTTCTTTTTAAGCTGCATCTTTAATTTTGATTTCCACTTCTTCTCCAATGGAAGCCAACATATTAACCAGCATATCCAGACTAAATAAATCAATTTTACCACGCTGTAAATCAGATATTCTAGGTTGTGTGACTCCTAATTTTTTAGCCGCTTGTTCTTGCTTCCAGCCATTGTTCTCAATAATTTTAGTGATCTGAATCATAAGATTAGCCCTTAATTTCATATTTAGAGCTTCCTGAGGTGTATCCATCAGTGCATCCCAAATGCTTTTATGTGCTTGTCCCATTATTTATCTCCAATCTCTTTAAGTCGTTTCTTTGCCAGTTCAATATCTTCCTGACGTATTTTCTGATCTTTTTTCTGAACACATAAACCACTTCTTTAAACTTAGCTATATAGATCGTTCTGTAAATACCATCAGATGCAGAAACCTTAATTTCCTTAACACCTGATCCAACACTGGTTATCGGTTTCCAATTATTAGGCTTCAGACCATGTTGTATTTTATGCAATTCATAGCCCGTTCGCTTTTTTGCTGCATCTGAATATAGTTGAATATTTTCTAAAGAATTACCTAAAAATTTAATTTCTTTCATAGTTGAAATCATACAACACTTTGTATATTATACAAGACTTTATATGACTTATTTAGATTTATGGATCTAGGTGTGCCGTGTATTAACATTGACTCACAGTTCCTTGGCTGTTTGGAACGATAACCTCGTTGTCTAGCATTACGCTTAAGTTCTCTGCATACAGTCGATTTATTAACCCCTATTTCCTTAGCTATTGCTAATTGTGTCCACTCTATTTTATTTAGTTGATAAATAAGGTATCGCAGCTCTTGTGTCAATTGCTTGTAAGTTCTTATAAGTCGCTTTACTCTTGCAGGAGAAAATGGCTGAGCTTACAAGCAATTGGTCATTTTTTCTAGCAATTTATTGCTGTACTTATGATTGTTTCAGTTACGCCGTCAGGCACATCGCCGGCTCATAAACTAGAAAATATCATAAACGCAACTAAGTTAAGTGACACTTATAAGTTGAATTCAAGTTAAGAAACAAGCCTATTTTTAGTTTTTCTGCAAGAATACCGATCATTTTAAAATCAAATACCATCCAATTAATTAAATGATTTCAACTGCTATTAGTGTAAATAGGTTCTGGTGTCTACCATAACAAAGCTCATAGTCACCATATGTCTAGTCGGCCATTTTTGTCTGGCTTACACGACTAAACCATTACAACAAGCAGAACTTTATCCATTTGTGTTGCGGACTAAAGCCCCAACTCCAGTGGTGGTTGCTGTTACTTTTAGATTTGTGGCAGTAGACTCTAGAGCACATCTAAGTAACGATAGGCTAGAGGTATTCATGTTGCTCTTTTGAGGCTGACAACTGTCTGAGCGTAGCGAGTTTTGTCTGCCTCAAAAGAGTAACATGAATACCGCTTATCCCTAATTACAAGTTAAGCTGAGTTAACTACCACAGTCTGACTTGCTAAGCCATTAGAGAAATAGTAACGTAAAGCAAAATAAAGCCATCACGAGGCATAGTGTGAATTTAGTCTTATTGTTGCCAGAAGATTTTATCTCAGAGGATCAGGTCAAATTAACAGGGCGTAGAGCACACCATTTACTGACTATAAAACGAGTAATACTTGGTGATATACTCCTTGTCGGGCAACTTAATGGCCAACAAGGACAAGGCAGAGTGATAGCTATCGAGCAACACTCACTATTACTAACGGTTATATTGGATACACCACCAATAGCTCCCCTACCCGTTCACTTAATTTTGGCCTTACCAAGGCCAAAAATGTTAAAACGCATTTTACAAACCATCAGCGCGATGGGAGTAAAACAGTTAAGTTTAATCCATTGTGCTAAAGTGGAAAAAAGTTATTGGCAAAGCCCTTGGCTTGAGCCAAATAAGATAGCTGAGAATTTATTCTTAGGGCTAGAGCAAGCACAAGACACTCTGCTTCCCCAAGTCACCTGTTATCAACGTTTTAAACCCTTTGTAGAAGATAGATTAGCTGAACTTTCTACTAACACACGCAAGATTATTGCCCATCCTGGACAAGGCGAACACTGTGCTTTGGTATTGGCTAACAAGAGGACAATCGGAGCAGCAACACCGACCATAACAACAACCTTAGCTATTGGCCCAGAAGGTGGTTTTACCGATTATGAGATTGCGTTATTTGAGCAGGCAGGCTTCAAAACCTGTCATTTAGGAGCACGAATTTTACGGGTGGAAAATGCCATTCCGGTCTTATTGGGACAGTTTATTTAGTTTTACGTTAAAGAGGTACTATGTACGAAATCAAATCACTTATTATGCAATTTTCACACTGGCTATATCCTTGGCTGGGTGAAATTTCTATGGCGATTATGGCCACCTTATTGGTTATTTATGGCGCAGTTATTAACCGTATGCTAAAACGACAAATTAGCCATTGGCACTTTATTTTTAGAACCATAGTCTTTATTTTATTATGTACCTTTGGCTATGGCGCACTGTTAATTTATGTCACACCCATGCTAAAACACCTCTTAGCAAGTATCGGCATGGTCTATTTAGGGCCTTTAATTGTCGGTATTTTTATTGCCTTAGGTGCCATTGCAGAGAGGAAAAATCACATTTAGGTCGGCATAATCTCTTTAAAAGAGTGAATGGCCTGAAATGAGCCAACCTCTTTTATGCCTGTTTGACTGTCTGGTTGATAAATCGCCAGTAAATGTCCTATGCCATGATCTTTAGCCGATTGCAGGGCATGTAAGTTATCATCAATCAATAGGGTTCTTTGTGGCTTATAATCGTAGATATGACTGAGTTTTTGCCAAAAATCGGCCTGCTCTTTAGGAAGACCTAATTGATGAGCGCTAATAATCGTATCCAATAAACCCGATAAGGGGGTGTTTTTCATCTTTAACACTAGGCTTTTTTGATGGGCATTAGTCACTAAGACACGCTGTTTACCCGCCTGTGCGAGCTGTTTTAAAAAATCCAAAACGAAGGGGTGTACTTGAATCAAATGCTGCACTTCTTCTTTAAGCAGGGCAATATCCAAATCAAGCGCTTTGCTCCAATAGTCCACACAATACCAGTCAATTGTACCTTCCATTGACTTAAATAAGGGCAATAATTTAGCCTTTGCATCCGCTAGTGAGAGACCCTGTTTTTCGGCATAACGCTGAGGAACATGATGTAACCAGAAATGGTTATCAAAATGAAGATCCAGTAATGTACCATCCATATCAAGAAACACGGTATCAATATTATTCCAATCCAGCACAGATTTTCCTTTATTTTATTGTTAGAATTTCTAACAGTAGCAAAAGCATTGTAAACAAGTATCCTAAATATTCAAGAAAACTGCTATTATAGCGACTGCCAATTTATATTATTTCATACTAGCAGGCTTATTTTGTGATCCAGAAAACAGTTAAAAACCCCGTTATTACTGCTTGCAAAGTGGTTGCAAAAAGTCGTTTGTTTCGTATCGAGCAACTGGATATCACCTTTAATAATGGTGCAGAAGTCGTTTATGAACGTCTTAAAGGTTCCAGTCGTGGTGGCGTTCTGGTAGTTGCATTGCAGGACAATAATCATGTGCTAATGGTCAGAGAATATGGTGTTGGTGTGGAAGGCTATGAATTGATGTTCCCTAAGGGACGTATTGAAAATGATGAGCCTATTAAAGAAGCAGCCAATCGCGAACTGCAAGAAGAAGTTGGTTTTGCAGCCAAAAAACTCACTTTAGTCAAGTCAATGACACTGGCTCCGGGCTATATGGGGCACTTAACTCATATTGTTCTAGCCGAGGATTTATACCCTGCAACACTTAAGGGGGATGAACCTGAACCACTCGAAGTGGTATCATGGGATCTGGATAAAATTGATGAATTGGCCATGAGAGACGATGTCAGTGAAGCCCGAACCATTGCAGCCGCTTATATTATCAAAGCATTGCTTGCCCAACGTCAAAACTAACAGTCTATAGGGATAGTATGAGCACTGAGTCATCGGACAATAACAATAAGAACAACGATACTCTAGAAAGGCAATTACGTCAGGTATTACCTGATACGATTGAATTGGCAAGGCAAGCCGGACAAATAATCTTAAGCATCTATACAACAGAGTTTAAAATCTGCAATAAAAAAGACAACACACCTGTGACTACCGCTGATTTTGCAGCCAATGATCACATTATCCAATCCTTATCCCAATTAACCCCCCATATCCCCATTTTATCTGAGGAATCTGAGACCATTCCCTATGCACAAAGACAAAAATGGGAAACTTATTGGCTGGTTGATCCGCTAGATGGTACCCGTGCTTTTATTGATAAAACAGGAGAGTTCAGTGTTAATATTGCCCTTATTCATCAGCATCAGCCCGTTATCGGTGTTATTTACAGCCCGATTAAACGCTGTTGTTTCTATGCCTGCAAGGACAATGGGGCATTTTATCTGGATGAAAACGATCAAGCACGAGCAATTACCGTATGCAATGATTACTCAGCAGATAAATCCAAAAAATTAATTATTGCCGGCACCCAATCAGCCCGTAGCCCTGCCTTACAAGACTATTTTGACAATGTTGCCAAACTATTTGATGGCTATGAACTGATGTACATGGGCAGTTCGTTAAAGTCCTGTATGGTCGCCGAAGGCATAGCCGATCTATATGTGCGCTTAGGGCCCACATCAGAATGGGATACCGCCGCCGCACAATGTATTGTTGAAGAAGCCGGTGGACTCATTACGGATTTACACATGCATAAACTCAGATACAATACCAAAGAATCTTTACTAAACCCCGATTTCTTTGTTTTTGGCAATCAAAGCATTTGCTGGAGCCGTTTTTTAGGTAAATAAAAATTAAGCTCACACTCTGCTAAGAGTCTGCTTGTATCCATAGAGTAACTTTTATAAACTGAACAACGATATTTTTACCTTCCCCCTAACTAGGCTCTTACAATAATAATAAGCAATTCACTGACACATGACCCGAGATATATCTGTAAAGGATAATAATAAAATACTAACACAAAAAAAATCCCAATTACTTCTATGGGTTATCGTATTAGCCATTATGTGGAGCCTGTCTTTTGCTCTATCCATGTGGGTTAATATTGAAAAAAATCATGATACAGTCATGCAACTGGCTTTATTAAAAGCTAAGTCAGCTATCGGCAAGGACATGACCTATCGTCATATGGTGTCAAAAGTCGGCGGTATTTATATGCCGGTTGATCAAGGCATTATCCCAAACCCTTACCTCGAACATGTCCCTAATCGAGATGTTGTGACAAAAAGTGGCCGTCATTTAACCTTGGTCAATTCTTCTTATTTTACTCGTTTGGTTCATGACTATGAGAAAATCGCCCAACCTAATGGTATTCAGGGACATGTCACGAGTTTGAAACCACTACGTCCACAGAACTCACCCGATCAATGGGAAAAGAAAGCATTATTGGCTCTACAAGATGGTGCCAAGCAATGGACAGGCTTATCAAAGGGCAAAGACAGTGAAGAATTTCGCTTAATGTACCCCCGTTATGCAAAAGCCTCTTGCTTAGGCTGTCATACTAAACAGGGCTATAAAATTGGTGATGTCCTTGGAGGTATCAGCGTATCCTTATCACTAAAAACACTTTTAGCCAATGCCAAAACACAAAATTATCACCTTGCAATCTGGCACTTACTCTTTTGGCTATGCGGCTTATTTGGTTTATTTTTAGGCTATTATTTACTACGCAGACAAGAACGACATATCTATTACTCTGCCCAGCATGACACGCTAACAGGTTTACCTAACCGCTTATTATTTATGGATAAACTGACCCAAAAATTAGCATTGGCAACACAACATAAATATTTTGGTGTTATTCTATTTTTAGATTTAGACCGTTTTAAAAATATTAATGACTCACTTGGCCATGATGTAGGCGATCAACTTCTATATGCGGTCTCCCGTCGCCTACTCAATCTATTTCAAGATGAAGGTCTGGTGGCTCGTCTAGGCGGTGATGAATTTGTGGTTTTATTGGATATACTCAATAGCGATGCTGAAGTAGTCATTAATAAAATACAACCCATTGTAAAAGAATGTGTCCAAACCTTATCCGCCCATTTTTTAATTAACGCTCGTAAGCTCTATACACCACCTAGTATTGGTGTGGCGCTTTTTTCTCATGAAAGTAGCTCACCTAACGAGGTACTAAAACAGGCCGATGTCGCTATGTATCATGCTAAAGATGCTGGTGGGAGTTGTTCACAATTTTTCTTACCCAGCATGCAACATACCGCTGAAAAACGCCTCAACACTGAGCAATCTTTACGTCGTGCCATAGAAAACAATGAGTTTGAGCTGTATTACCAGCCTATTATTGATATTCAACAAGCCAACCGCATTGTAGGAGCAGAAGCACTCATTCGCTGGCAACACCCAACCCGAGGCATTGTTTCCCCCAATGAATTTATTGGTATTGCAGAAGAGACTGGGCTAATTTTAGATTTAGGTGATTGGGTTTTACATGAGGTGTGTCGGCAAATCTACGAATGGGATCATGCAGATAGCAAGCTCCCCTATGGTTATATTTCCATTAATATCAGCCCATTTCAATTTAAACAAATTGATTTTGTCCATAGTTTAAGCCAAGTGATCACTCAAATGGAGATAGACCCCGCTAAGCTCTACTTAGAGTTAACCGAAGGCTTACTGGTGGATGATATTCATGATGTTGCTCATAAAATGAAGCAACTAAAATCATTTGGTCTGCATTTTTCTATTGATGACTTTGGTACTGGTTACTCATCATTAGCGTATCTAAAACAACTCCCCCTAGACACGCTAAAAATTGATCGTTCATTTATCCGTGATATTAGCACCGACCCCAATGATGCCGCCATTGTAGAGTCCACCTTGGCAATGAGTTCCCGTATGGGCTTTCGAGTGGTTGCTGAAGGTGTTGAAACACAAGAACAATTGAATTTTCTACGTACCCACAATTGCCTTTTCTACCAAGGGCAGTTCTATAGTTCTGCTGTTTCTGCCACAAAATTTGAACAATTACTGCTCCCAACAAAGCCTTAACAATAAAAAGCCCATGTAAGCTGAGTTTGCTTGCAGAGGCTTTTTGTCTTTATAGCCATTCTATTTTCAATGCTTTGTCTCTGAAAGCATTTTCTTTTCAGAGCGTTTTTGCGCTAAGAAGTGATAATATTGTTTAATCACTGCATCGGGTAAATTTCTTGATACTGCGTTTTGGATTTTCTCTTCATAACGTAATATTTCAATATCTAACTGTTGCATGGTCTGTTTCCTCTCTATTCAAATAAATCGTATTGCTTGGTGATTATAATAGCGAAACAGGCCATTGAATTCCGTGAAAAATTACCTTTTTATTTAGGAAATAATACCCCATTAAAAATTAGAAAAAACACTTCTATGTTATTCCAAGCGTGTCTGCTTTTAATCTAAATTGATAAAAATCTTGGCTCATATTTTCAACTTTAGTAAAAGTAGTATGAATTTTTTGTTTGTCTTTAAAAATAACAACCTCACTATCACACCAATAGCTTCGACTAAAAGGAATAATAAGAGTATTAATTTCTGCCGATAATTTTACCATGATCGCGCCTAAAACTAATTTACCTTTGCATGGTTCATTAAGCACATTATTAATACCTGTCATGGTCACAGGATGTGCATTCAAACCAAGATGTTTTATGGAAAATTGTACGTATTTATCATTCGGCTGCCTATTAATTTTCATTACCTGCCCAATCGTTAGTTTACTCGGTTGATCGGTGTAATCTTCAATTAAAACCAGAGAACCAATATGATAATGTTCCGTATATCCACTTTCCATTGTTTTAACACAGAGTTGACCCGCCTGCTCCTTGCCACACATAAACCATGCACTCTGCTCAGATGTACTTTTATCCTTACTTAAACCCGATGAATGTTGCGCGATTGTGTCACGTAAATATCTGTATTCAGAATTGATTGCATTTGGATAATACACATCTTTTAATTTGTCATAAATTTCTGATATACCGCTATAGATACGCAAATTATCATGTGGTACATAACTTGGGATGATGTAATCAGAGGTATCAATAAATGCAAATTTCATTAAACCATCAATAAGAGGCAAACGATATTCGGGTAATATCTTTTTTAATAACTTGGGTACTAAAAATTCATTTTTTTGGGCATTTGCATAATATAAACTGCGGTGATCTAATTTCAATTGTGTTGCTAATTATGAAGGATCATTTGACTTATATCAGATTTATCCTACATGGAGGGGGTTATCTTGTAGGGCACACGCTTTTACATAAGGTGTTTACTTAGACAAATAAAAACTCATTTGCCATGGTTCATACTCACAATACTTTAAAGTGTCTTGCTATATTTGCCTTCAGATCCCCTACTTTTGGCCAATACATCACGAGTATAAATTAGAATTTACCAGTGCTTAGGCAGCTCCCTATTAATAATAATTTGTTTATTAACTATATCAATATAGTTACCAATTTTAAGCTCTTTGAGTATTTTTGTGACCATTTCTCTTGAAGCCCCTACCGCATTAGCAATGTCCTGATGGGTCAATTTTGGTGTCATGCGAATGCCCTCTTCATTTTCTTTGGATTGCTCTTGCAAAATATTCGCCACTCGACCATAAGTATCTAATAAGGCCAGTTTACTGATATGTTCTGATAACATCCGTGTTCTTTGCGCCAGTGACGGCAGAATAGATAGGGCGACTTGAGGTTCCTGATGTAAATAATCCATAAACTCACGCGCGGGTAGTATGGCCAAACGGCTATTATCCAAGGTCATTACTGATGCAGAACGTGGTGCTGGATCAAATAAAGCCAACTCACCAAAATAATCCCTTGTCTGCATAAATTTTTGGATCATTTCCTTGCCGTTATCATCACTAACAACCACTTTGAGATGACCAGATAAAACCAAATAAAGTGACTGAGAATCATCACCCTGAGTCACAACAAAGGTATTTTTCTTATATTCTCTAATAACTGTCAGCTCTTGAATAGCAATAAGATGTTCATCTGAGATGGATGAAAACAAATGAATCTGTTTTAAAAAAAGCTCTAAATCCGTATTTTTCATTATTCTTATTTTAACCTTAAACTCTTATTATTAAAGGGGGAACCTTACTCTTATTATTTTTGTCATTATTTCACAAAACCACTGTCATTTAAGCACAGAAGCTAAAAGTTACCCTTGTTATGATTATCTCACGGTATGTAGATTCCGTTCATAAGTGCAACTTAACTATCAGTGGAGATGGTGACAATGATTAATTTAACTCATATTAA
The DNA here is from genome assembly GCA_015488755.1 of Gammaproteobacteria bacterium. Lineage (GTDB taxonomy): Bacteria > Pseudomonadota > Gammaproteobacteria > GRL18 > GRL18 > GRL18. The sequence goes on from WFNB01000104.1 coordinate 148,222, forward strand.
AGAATTTTTTCTTTCTTTTTTAACCGGTTTACTTGTTATGTCTATTATTACTTTAGCTCTGGGACTTATTTCGCCAACACAACTCTTTATATAGGATCTAAATAACCATGCCGATTAACATCATTCGAGCGAGCGAAGGTAGCCCTGTTTATAGTAATACTATCAATTGCTAGCCTCATAGAAATAAAGTGTTAGGTAAACAATTTCTCTTTGCTATTTTAGATAATTTTACGCTACTTTTGTGCTAAAAAGGGTTGTGAGGCCTCAGATATTTCTGCTCCTAATTGTTGTAATACCTGATTCATGGCAATTACCAAGGCTTCATAGCTGGTACCATTAACGCTTTGTTTAATTAGTGACACTCGTGTCAATAAGGGCTTATCATCACGGCCAAAGACACTCCAGCGAGATTCTAGAAAAACCTCTTTACCCAATTGACCATCAAAACGACCAATATCAATAGCAACTCGCAAATCAAGTGGGTATTGACGATCGCTTCTGGGTATCCAATACACTCGATTGGAATTAAAATTATTGGATAAATTAATAACCAGCAAACGGCTGATACTATCATTAATCGGCTCTATCCAACGATTAAATTCCGATAGTGATAATTGATGCTGTGAATTACGGGTCACAATTTGTGGCCGATTAATATACTCAGGCAAATGTATGGGGCCAACACCAATAATATGCCCCTTTTCAACGCCGGTTAAAGAAGCATTACTGGTTTCTTCAAGTTGATAAAAAGCTGTTTTTTGTGACGTGCCACAGCCTGCAATCAGCAAGATATTTAATAATGCCACTCCCAAAACAGCCCATTTAGCGTATTGTGTTAAATTCATTATTTTATTTTCTCTGTTTGCTATCAAGCGTATATTAGTACTTCTTACCCTGAATAATTGCTTCTGGATGTCGCTCAAGGTATTCCGTAAACACCCGCATAGATTTAGCGGCTCTTGAGAGTTCCTTCAAGCTTTGCTCTAACTCATTTCTAACCGTGCTTTTTTTATCAACTATAGCATTCATATTATTAATCACTGTTTCACTATGATCAAATGCCTGAGTGGCTGAACTGGTAAGAGTGGTTAATTTTTTATTTACATTGCTTGATAAATTCGTTAATTCAGTTAAGGTCTGAGTCAATTGAGCCTCTGTATTTTTTAATAGTGTCTGAACCTCACTCAACCTATCTTGTGTTGATTGTGATAAAGGCAATACCTGCTCATTAAGATTATTAATCAATTGCCGACTGCCTGCAATGGTGGCATTAATATTATCTAACACTTCTCGTCCTTCTTTGTTGGCAAAGAGTTTATTAATTTTTTTAACGGTTACAATTAAGGTTTCGGTTAATTCTTTCAGGGGAATGGTTTTAAGCAAGTTTTGTAATTTCCCCAAATCAGATTCTACCGTTGGGATCTCTAAATAACGCTTATCAATACCGGTTAAATGAATAGGGGAATTAGGGGTGATCTCAAACTCAACCATTTGCCTACCGGAGACCAAGCTTTCAATGGTCAAGCGAGCATGCAAACCGGATTTAATCATGGCCACCATAAACCCTACGGCTTGCTCTTGGGTCAGCGTGGTATTTTCAGCACCCTGATTCATCAACTCCATGACTTCTTGCTTTAGATCAATATAAACGGGTACCAGACTTTGGTGGGTTTTATTATTATGATAAATATTAATTTCAACAACTGAGCCAATATTAACGCCCCGAAATAATACCGGAGATCCCACATGCAGACCTTTTACTGAACCAGGAAAAACAGCCATTAGACGCATATCATTTTTAAAGAAGCGTCCAGAGCCTAAGACTAACAGACTAATGACTAATAAAAATATAGCACCAATAACAAAACCACCCACAACAGTAGGACTTGCTTTTACACTCATGGCTTGTATCCCTTTTTCTCTTCTCGATCGCGTCTCAAAAATGCCTGTACGTATGGATTAGAGTCATCTTTGAGCATGGCCTTGGGATGACCTCTGGCAATAATCGTTTGCTGCTCATGATCTAAAAAAATCGCATCATTAGCAATGCTAAAAATACTGTCCAGTTCATGAGTCACAACCACCATAGTGATCCCCATACTATCACGTAACTCAAGTAATAATTCATCTAATAGCTTTGAACTGATGGGATCTAAGCCTGCTGATGGTTCATCAAAAAATAAAATGGGGGGATCCATTGCCATCGCTCTGGCAATGGCGACCCGTTTTTGCATGCCACCACTAATTTCTGAGGGGTAGTAATGTTCAAAGCCTTTTAAACCAACCAATGCCAATTTATAGGTGGCAATTTTACGAATTCTTGAAGCGCTGTATTGTGTCATTTGCGCCAACCGCATAGAAACATTTTCAAGCAACGTCATCGAGCTGAACAAAGCACCATTTTGAAACATAACACCGTACTGTGTCATCATCCGTTGTTGTTCTGCTTTAGTCGCCTGCCAATAGCCGAGGCGACCACTTTGACAACTATAATAGACATCACCAGCAACCGGTCGATCCAAGCCGGTCATCGCTCTCATTAAGGTACTCTTACCACTGCCACTATTACCCATAATAATAAAAATATCATTACGTTTGACTGTGAAATTCAAATCCTGTTGAATGACTTGTTCATCATACGCCATGGTCAAATTTTCAACAATAATGGCTTCTTCGCTTAGGCATTGTTCTGTTAAAGATTCACCCGTCATTTTTATATACCTAAAGCACCATAGATGACTGTTAAAATAGCGGCACTAACAAAAATAATGACGGTTGATGTCACTACAGCTGAGGTTGTTGAAGAACCAACGGCTTCGGCTGTTTTACCGCAACTCATGCCCTTTTGACAGCCCACAACCGCAACAATGCCACCAAATACCACAGACATCAATATGCCGGCACCAACATCATTAAGAGTAACGGATTTAATCACCACACTGAGATATTGTTCTAGGGTAATATTAAGCATACCATAGGCCACCAATGCACCACCAAAAACCCCCATGAAATTGGCATAAATCGCCAATAAGGGCATCATCAGCATCATACCAATCATACGCGGCAACACCAGAAATTCCATAGGCGAGATCCCCATACTTCTTAGGGCATCAATTTCTTCATTGACTTTCATGGTACCTAATTGAGCTGCAAACGCAGCACCCGAACGCCCAGCCATAATGATTGCCGTAATAATAGCGGCAATTTCACGAGTCATGGCGACCCCCACCATATCGCCAATAAAAATTTCAGCACCAAATTTTTCTAATTGCATAGCACCAATATAACCCAATATCGCACCGACTAAAAAGTTCAGCAAACTGACAATAGGCATTGCCTCAGCCCCCGTTTGCTGTATCACAAGCCAAGTATCCGATGAGCGATAGACCGACTGACCTTTAAGCATACGAAAAAAAGCCGCCGCAGCATTACTAATAAAAGCAATCACATCACCGACATCTTTAATTGCGGTGATTACATTGCTACCAACGTTATGTAAAAATGAGGTGTTTTTGACAATATGATCATCCACATTGCGTTTAGGCACTTTTGATGATAAGGCAATTAAGCGGATCATTTCATCTGGTAATTGACTGCTATCCAAGGATACCTGAAATTGCACGCACAGCTTTTTAAGAGCTAAGATTGAGGTTAATAAAGCAGAATTCCATTGGGTAACCTGATCCATCTCAATAGTGACTTGCTTGATATCGGAATTTTGCTTGAATTGTCGCTCTAATTCGTCATCAAAATCATCGGGATATTCACTGTCGAGGATCCAGTCACCACGTAGTTGAATAGCTAATGTTGAATGAGTATAGTTTATTTGATAATCAGGGCTCATAATGCACTCGATTTAAGACTATCAGGAGTATAGCTGAGAACACCTTAAGTTACGAATTTTCACTTAATTCAGCCAACCTTGATGCTTATCTTCTTATTGAACAGCCGATTTCACACATACGGTAAATTTTAAATGATAAAGCTGGTTATCTGCTCTCTCCCAGCCCGTTGTTTTAAAACCAATATTACCAAACTGCCCCTTACTGTTTTCTGGTGGGTCAGGTTTATCAATAGCATCTTGAAGGTACAGCTGTGATTGAATGGGGAAATTTTCAGGCACATCAAGCATGACATGAAAGCGTCCCATACGACTTAACAAAGAGAATTCAGTGCCCAGTGTTTGGTTGAATTGCTTTTGGGCCTCCGAAGCGACACCATTTATTGTGATTTTTGGGTAGTTTTGACTGGCTTGCACAACAAGAGCATCATCTTGTACAACAGGATTCCAGTCCATTGTGGTTAGGGTTTCTAAGTGGCTGAAAAATAATCCTACACTAAACGGTATGTCAACCATGGTGTCCATTACAAAGCCACTGGGCATCATAACATAGTCAATAAAAAGAGAAGGACTTTTTAATTTCCATAGAACTTTTATTTTATTTTCAGTGCGACGAATGATCCGTAAAGGGCCTTTTTTAAGCGCCACTAAAGAAGAGTAATAATCATTTTGATCACGTTCAAAGGCAAAGCCTAAGAAATTTCCCTTGTGACGAATTTTCATCGTGTCACTCAAATCGTTATCCCATTGTGATGAATGAGGCACACGCCAATGAAATTTATCAACTAAAAAAGGGAATGATTTTGAAAAGCCCAGTTTATAGTCAGCTCCAATAATAGTGTCATGCTCTACATCATAGTCAAGTAATGCCGGGAGTTCCGCTTTTGATATAGGATTGTTTAAACGAATATAAAGCCATTTTGACATCGCCTCATTATTTAATAACTCCAGTTCAATAACACGAGATTCTTGCAACCAAGGTGAACCTTGTTCAATACGTTGTGCCAAATCTTTTTCTCTAAAAAGCAATTCATCTTGCTTATTGAACAGGTGCTTTGTATTCTGTATATCATGAGGCAAAGGTAAAATAAAGCGTCCTTTCTCATCCCGCTGATCAATTTGAAATCTTATTTTAGATGGGCTGGAGGAAAGATGAGAGTCAGCCAATGCTTTCCTATAGGAAAACAATGATAAGCTCTCGATATCATGCCCTAGTAGCATGGGAAGTTGTTTACCTAAGAGCACCACAAGATCATTATCCTGAGCGCATAATGAGTGGATTTTAATCGTATGAGTTGCAATAATGGCTGCTTGAATACGTTCAACAGAGAAAAAAGTTAATAGTAATAGCAATAAAATGCTCACAAAAATGTGCTGTGTTTTTTGGTGATTATTTCTAACTACTTGATTTAATTCCATAACACCCCACCTCTTTACATGTATCCCTAATCAATCCCACAAATTTTAGCAGCCCCTAATTATGAAAAAAAATCACACTAATTTCCAACCTTGGGAAAAATCATTTGACAAGATACTGACACCTTTTGAAGAATTTATCCATCAGGAAACGGCTTCTGGGCTTATTTTAATGGTCAGTGCCATTTTAGCCATGTTTTTTGCTAATAGCTTTTTGCTACCATATTATGAACATATTTTACATACTGAAATTGCTATTTCAATTGCCGGATTCGGGGAGCTAAAGCATTCGCTACACCATTGGATCAATGATGGTTTAATGGCTTTTTTCTTCTTTATTGTCGGCTTAGAAATAAAACGTGAGGTTATTGTCGGTGAACTGTCTGATCCTAAAGCGGCAATGATGCCTATTATTGCTGCCATTGGTGGTATGTTGGTACCCGCTGTTTTATTTTACTTTATTAATAGTGGTACACAGGCAGCCAATGGTTGGGGGGTTCCTATGGCGACTGATATTGCCTTTGCAGTGGGCGTATTGGTATTATTAGGTTCCCGCATACCCAAAACAGTACTCACATTTTTAGTCGGTTTAGCCATTGTTGATGATCTAGGTGCCGTAGTCGTTATTGCTTTATTTTATACCGAACAAATATTTATTAACTGGCTTATTGTTGTTGCCTGCACGTTGCTTATTTTAATTGTCTTTAACCGCATGGGTATCCGCAAACCACTACCCTATTTTATTGTGGGTCTAATTATGTGGCTAGCCATGTTAGAATCTGGTATTCATGCAACCCTAGCAGGTGTGTTAGTTGCTCTAACCATTCCAGTAAAACCCAAGTTTAACCATACTTTGTTTGTGGATAATATGAGCGATATTTTAGACCACTTAAAAGCCACACAAAAGAAAAATACTGACGATAAAAACACCTGCATTATTCATGATAGTAAGTCACGAGCATTATTACAGACCTTAGAAAATGGCATTCATTCTGTTGAGTCTCCCCTACAGCGTCTGGAACACAGTATGCACACCCCAGTTGCCTTTATCATTATCCCACTTTTTGCTTTGGCTAATGCGGGCATTCCTGTGGAACTCGGTAGTTTGGGACAAACACTTTCACACCCTGTTGCAATGGGTGTCATGGCTGGCTTGATATTAGGTAAATTGGCCGGTGTTGCCGGTATCACTTGGCTGGCAATAAAATTAGGTATTGGGAAATTACCTGAAGGCATGACAGGCCATCACTTAATTGGTGTTGGCTTATTGGCAGGTATTGGTTTTACTATGTCTATTTTTATTGCTGAATTAGGCTTTGCTAATAATGCAGAACATCTATTGATGGCAAAAACAGGGGTATTATTCGCCTCTATTGTTGCAGGAACAGGTGGTTATTTTTGGTTACGACTAACATCTAAAACAGTATAAATCACTAAGCCATTACATAAAAAAACAGGATACCTTATGCTAATAAGGTATCCTGTTTCCACTCAAAGAGTTTCTTTACCAGAGTACGATCGCACGTTTAAAACGCATAGTTTAGTCCCGCATACACTGAGCGCCCCATACCGGGAACAGAAAGTCCCCATGGCACACTGGCTGGTTTGCCATCAGTCATTGTTTGCCCTTCACCAAAGTATGCACCGCCTAAAGGATGATTGTAGAATCTATCAAAGACATTCTCGATGCCCACATCAATACGCAATTTTTTCCATGTATAACTGCTACGTAAGTTAAATAGACCGTAGCCACTGGTTGCTAGCTCATTTCTGGTTTTTGAAACCTTATCTTTTTTGCTCACCAATTCAATTTCAGCGGTATTTGTCCACTGTCCCCAATTTTGTATCACCGCCAGCTTGGCATTTAAGGGCATCATATTATACAAGTTATCATGGGTATCCTGATTCTTACCCCGAACATAGCTTAACATGCCCGTCGCGGTAAAATTACCATAGACAGAGTGTTCTGCTAGAGGAAAAAAACCTGAAACATCCACACCATAGAGTTTGGCTGACTCATTGACAAATTGCAGATACACAAAGCGTTCTGTAGCAGTTTGATTCGCCGCAGTACAGGCACTATAAGATGCATTGGCACTACAACGGGCTGCATCAATATAATCACTGATATAGGTATAGTAAGGTGTTATTTTTAGCCCCCATTGACTCTGTGTAACATCATGAATATCAATGGTGGCACTAATGGTATGAGAAGTTTCGGGCTCTAAATTAAGGTTACCTACATAACCATTACCATCACCGGCCATATTCACCATACGCATTACCATACCACCGGTAGACCATGCATAGCGCTCATAAAGATTAGGGGATCGTGTTTTTTGAGCATAGCCAAACTCAAAGGTTTTACTTTCATCCCAATTTAAACGTGCTAAGGCCGTTAAATCAATATTGTGATCGGTTTTACTGCGATCAGCAACATTAAAGGCGGCAGCTTCTGAGGCATATTGAGCATTGTAGCCTTGAACCTCATCGGCATTCATATTCACCGTTTCACCTCGAATACCTAACACGGTTTGCCATTGCGGATTCCATTCAGCTTCCCATTCTGCAAATAAAGCCGTTCTATCACGTTCACCATCATTAATATTAACAAAAGTATTTGGCCACATTGCTCGTCCCGAAGGCTCCCACCAGTCATTTAAGGTATAGTTTTGCAGTTCTGCTCCCACTCGGAGTAAGTCCCGTGATGATAAAAAAACATCAGCCTTAATCGTCGCTCCTGTATTGTTGCCTTTGGTATTCATAGGCATACCGGCAGCACAGCCCATCATTCCACCACTGGGTACACAGGGCATTCCCATTATATACCAATATTGTTTGTCATCACCAAATTGCATTGTATGACGAGTATTTTCTTTATAGAGTCGAGCATCCAAATTACCCCAATCATACTCACCATTATAGCTGAGGTTATATTGCTCACTATCATTACCCGTCATATCCATACGTTGATTAACCCAATTTTGATAGGGTATATCCTGCTCACCATATTTGAATTCAAAGGTATGATTATCCTGTTTTAAAGCCATAGAAATGGATTGATTGGTGGATTTATAGCTGCTTGAGCCCACTTCATCCCGATCTACGTGATCGGCTCCTGCCGTTGTCATACCAACTGCTTTAAAATTATCACCCGCCGTATAATTATCTGATTTGGATGTTGTACCTTGATAGTTAAGACTGAATATTTCACCTGCAACTGTGGCAGAAATATTAGCTCCATGTGCATTGCCATTACTGCGAAAAAAAGTTCCTATTTCACCTTTGGTCAGTAAGCCTACACCTTCTTGGGAAAATTCAGGTGCCTTAGAATTCACTAAAATTGTACCTCCGATACTATCTCCACCCACACTTACCGGTGAAATACCCGCAAAGATTTTGGCACTGCCTACATTGTTGGGGTCAATATAAGAAAGCGCTGGGTTCATATGATTTGCACATGCTGAAATCAAATCCATACCATCCACTTTAATGCGTAAGCGATCATCCGCCAAACCACGCATAACAGGCAAACCAGATACACCACCCGATTGTTGTATGGACACACCTGGAATATTTTTTAATAGTGAACTGGTATCACTGGTAGAGGGTGACATAGACTTTAAATCCTCTACACTCAGAATGGGAGTACTTAATGTCTGCTCAATAGGACTTGCAGAAACACTGATATCTGAGAGCGATGTCTCCTCAGCAAACGCAGTGCTATGACACATAGTAGCAATAACGATAGTGAGGGCGGCAGATGCTTGATCCGCCTTTGGAAATGGAACGTGCATTATAAAAATTCCTTTGCTTTAGGGATTACTTCAAGGGTAAACCCTAGCTACAGCAAAATTTAAGCCATAGGAATTTTTTTCTTTGTTAATTAATTAGTTAATTTATTTTTTACCAAAATCAAACCATATATTCTGGTACTATGCACTCTCTATTTGGGGGATATAACACAGCAATTGAGTGATATAACACAGATTTAAAATTGCATTGAGTCACATCAATAAAAAGTAGGCAAAAAAAAGGGCTAAGACCTGCTTACCCCTTTTTATTCTAAAAAATTTGTAACTTAGAAGCATATTATATGCCTCGAACAGAGTATCCAGCGTGCAAGTCGGTGTTTCAGGGGGTTATGAAAACATGGATGTTTTCATTAAAGCGTTACATGGATGTACTTGAGCGTCCCCTGAAATGCAGACTTGTAGGCTGGATACGGTCAGTATTACTGAACAGTTACAAAAATTTTTTAAATTAAACCGACTTAGCCTTTTGCAACAGCCTCTTCGCAAACAGTTTTTAATTGACCATTTTGAAACATTTCTATAATAATATCACCACCACCTGTTAATTCATGGTTAATGTATATTTGTGGAAAAGTCGGCCAATCCGCATAGCGTGGTAGGTTTTCAAAAATTTCTGGGTCAGTCAAGACATTGACATAAGAAAATTCAACACCTGTGTTTATTAACGCTTCTGCTGCACGAGCAGAAAAACCACACGAAGGCATTTGGGGTGTACCCTTCATAAAAATAACAATAGGATTACTTTTTACTGCTTCATCAATACGTTGCATAACGTCCATAACATTGACCCTTAAGTGAGATAAATTAAAGTTATAATAGATAATTTATATAGTTGACTGATTTAATAAGTTAAGTCTAATATAGGGGTAGGAAATAATAATTTCAAGCTTAAGCTCTTCACAAGGATAAAAAATGTCCCGCCCTATCTCAATTCGTATCAGTATTCTCAGCAGTTTCTTTATTGTTATAGGGATCATTGCTGCTTCTCTACTAGGGCTACAATACTATTTTAGCCAAGAACTTGCTATGTCAGCCGCTCATAAAAGTTTTACTCAAACAGCACACACTATTACTCAATACCTAGAATCAAGAGATGCTTTTTCTAAAAACATACTCAACCTTGCTGAACAATACCCTGATTTACTACTCACACCAAGTAGTCATAAAAACCCTAAAACTATTAAGCGTTTTGCTCATATCATACAAAAAACACCGACTATTTATGCCATGTATATAGGCCATAAAAATGGTGATCTCTTTGAAGTAATTAATATGCAACTTTCTACTAAACTTTATAAGCATTTTAAAGCACCTGCCAATACTCGTTGGACAAGCATTAGGATCTTTCAAGATAACGTAAATAAGGGTGGAAAAAGTACCCGCCTATTTGATTTTTATAATAAAGATTTTACCTTGATCCACTCCCGCTCCGATCAGCTCGTTTATCAAGCTAACAAACGCCCTTGGTTCACTCAAGCATTGCATAGTAAGCAAGCGGTGAGAACTGAGCCTTATCTATTTACTAACTTACAACAAAAAGGGATTACCTTCGCTAAAAAACTTTATAATTCTGATGCCGTAATAGCAATTGATATTACTTTGGCTCAATTAAACAAGGTATTAAGACTACAAAAAATTGATCCCAGCAATGAGTTATTTTTGCTCGATAAAAAAGGGCAAATTATCAGCTCATCACAAGATAACCTCACTCAGACTTCAGCCAAGCAAAATTTACAAAATTTTCTAATACGGATCATAGAAACAAACAAAACAGGCCAAGTATTACATTATCAGACAACAGACAGCATAAGCAAAAAAACGACTAATAAATTGATTATGCTGAATACTTTTTCCACAGAATTTAGCTCTGATACGAATATAGCCATGAGTATTGATGCTCAAGTAATACTCAAACCTTATATGGATAAAATACTCTATTCAATGATAATTGCATTTATTTGCTTAATCCTCGCCATTCCTTTGACTTTATATATGACGTCTCATATTGTAAAACCCATTAAATTATTAATGCAGCAAAACCATAAAATTAAGGCTCGGGATTTTTCCAAAGTAAAGTTTATCAATTCTAATATTATTGAACTCAATGATCTCTCTAACTCTCTTGTCTCTATGTCAAAAAGTATTCAGGAATATCAACAAGCTCAGCAACACTTGATGTATTCTTTTATTCATTTAATTGCTCAAACCATTGATGAAAAGTCAGCATATACCGGTGGACACTGCCAGCGTGTTCCTAAAATTGCAATGATGTTGGCTAATGAAGTCAGCAACATCAAAGAAGGTTTGTTCAGCCAGTTTACATTAGCAACAGAAGATGAATGGCGTGAGTTTGAAATGGGCGCATTATTACATGACTGTGGCAAAGTAACGACACCCGAATACGTTGTTGATAAAGCCACAAAATTAGAAACCATATACAATCGTATTCATGAAATTCGTACCCGTTTTGAAGTGCTCTGGAGAGATATTGAGATCCGCTATTATCAAAAATTAATCAATAATAAAAACCATGACTCTATAGAGAGATGGCGCAAAAAAGCACAGCAACAATTACATGATGATTATGCTTTTATTTGTGCAACAAATATTGGCGGTGAATTTATGAGTGATGAGAAAAAATTACGTCTACAAAACATCGCTAAGCAAACATGGCAACGCCATTTTGATGATCGAATTGGCCTATCAGAAATAGAAAAATTACGCTATAAAAACACTTCGCCCCAAACTCTGCCCGTCACTGAGCAATTACTTGATGATAAAGAGGAACATTTGGTTGAGCGACTAAATTTTGATCAACAAAGCTACCAAGAATTAGGTTTTAAAGTCGAGGTACCTGAGCATTTATATAATTATGGTGAACTCTACAATCTAAGTATTGAGAGGGGAACGCTTAGCAAAGAAGAGCGATTTAAAATCAATGAACATGTGATTATGACCATTAAAATGCTTGAGCTTTTGCCATTCCCTGAGAATATGCAAAAAATCCCCGAATACGCGGGTACTCACCATGAAACCATGAACCATACCGGCTATCCTAGAAAATTGGGGCGAGAGCAATTATCCATTCCCGCCCGAATTATGGCCATTGCTGATATTTTTGAAGCCTTAACTGCCTCCGACCGCCCCTATAAAAAAGGCAAAACACTCTCAGAAGCCATCCGAATCATGGGTTTTATGAAACAGGAACAGCATATTGATGGTGATCTTTTTGATATTTTTGTGCAATCAGGTGTTTATAAAGACTATGCAAAGAAGTATCTTAAGCCTGAGCAAATTGATAGTTAACCTTAAAAAACAGCTGAAATCATGTATCAATATGTGTCTGTAACCACATTTCTAGCAGAGCCATATGCCAAAGCTTGCTACCTTTAAGACGAGTCATATTTTCTTCTGATTCTGGGTTTTTCAGCAAACGCTGAATATAAGCAGCTTCAAACACGCCTCGTTCACGACAACGCTTAGAGTTGAGAACATCAGTCATCATATCTAAAAACTCACCCCGCACATATTTTAATGCCGGCATGGGGAAATATCCCTTGGGGCGATCAATCACTGCATCGGGAATTTTGCCTCGAGCAATACTTTTAAGCACATGTTTTGCGCCATGTTGACCAATTTTATACTGCGCTGGCATTTGTGCAGCCAATTCGACCAGTTGATGGTCTAAAAAAGGCACTCGTGCTTCAAGCCCCCATGCCATCGTCATATTGTCCACTCGTTTTACTGGATCATCCACAATTAAAGTGGTGGTATCCATACGCAAAACCCGATCAAGAAAATCATCTGCATAGGGAGCGGTTAATAAATCATTGACTAACTCACTGGTATGATCCTGACCATGATATGGTGATGTAACGCTTTGTAGAAATTCATCATGATGACGATCAAAATAATAGGGTGCAAAACAACTCACTGCACAATTTTTCTTACGTCGGTCTCGGTTACGAGCTGCTTCAACCATTTGTGGATACCAGAAATAACCCGCAAAGACTTCATCAGCCCCCTGACCACTTTGCACCACTTTCACTTCTTGTGAGACTTTTTCTGATAATAAATAAAATGCCACTGCGTCTTGCCCAACCATAGGCTCTGCCATGTGTTCTATGGCTTCTGGCAGGCGCTCTAAGACAGCCTGATTAGGGATCATATATTTATGATGCACTGTTTGATAGCGTTCAACTACTTGATCGCTATAGTCAAATTCACTGCCCTGCTCATTACCAATATCATTAAAGCCTATAGAGAAAGTACGAATGTCTTCCACCCCAGCCTCTGCTAATAGAGCGACCAATAAGCTCGAATCCAAACCACCCGAAAGTAGCACACCAACCGGAACATCGGCAATGGCTAAGCGTTTTTTGACCGCACCTAATAAACTCTGGTGAATGGCATCTGTCCAGTTGGCCTCAGTCCAACTTTCTTTATCAGGGTCACGAATTGCTTTAAGGTGCCAATAGCGATGATATTGCATCCCCCCAGTGGCATCAATGGTAAGTGTTGTCCCTGGTGCCAGTTTTTTTACCCCCTCAAGAATGGTATCTGGTGCGGGGATCACGGCATGCAAGGTCAGTTGATGATGCAAACCAATGGGGTTAATTTCTTTATTAATATGCCCTGCTGCTAATAAGGCTTGCATATTGGAGGCAAAGACAAAACGATTGTTATCAAGACTATAATATAAGGGTTTAATACCTAGGCGATCACGGGCAACAAATAGGCTATAGTCACGCAAATCGACAATGGCAAACGCAAACATGCCGTGCAAATGCTCAACACATTGCTCACCCCAATGGGCATATGCTTTAAGAATAACTTCACTATCCCCTTCAGAAAAAAAACGATAGCCTTTGTGACTCAGCTCTTTTCTCAATTCAGGGTAGTTATAAATGGTACCATTAAATACCAAAGCCAGTTGCAGTTCATTATCGACCATAGGCTGATTGGATTGTTCAGATAGATCGATAATAGAAAGACGCCTATGCCCAAGGGCAATAGGCCCTTCATGGAACAACCCTTTATTATCAGGGCCACGACGTTCCAATTTTTTTAACATATTATCAATTACATTCAGATTGGGCTTACTGCCATCAAAATGATAATCACCACAAATACCACACATAAAGACCTACTTCTGTTGTGAACGAACTTTAATAACAACCAATTTAGAAACCACTCGAGTTACGCCACGAGTGCTTTTGGCAATAGCAATGGCATGGATTGCACTATCATCCGAATTAACATTACCTGTTAATGTCACCACACCAGCATTCACTTCAATACCCACATCCTCAGGATTAACCATCTTACTTTGCTGATATTTTTGGCTGATCTGCACACTGATTTTAGCATCTAATTCCGATGCACTTTGAGTCAAAGGAGCAAATGCTGCTTTATCAATATAATCTTCACGTTCTTTAGCCATCACCTTTTTCACTTGCTGCTGTTGTTTGGCTTGAACTTCTTCATTACTATCCACACCGGGTATCCAATCTGTCGTGTCTCTTACGGTTGAACAAGCAGATATAACTAAGACCGCGATTGCAATAGAACCATTGCGCATAAATACTGTATTTTTCATTGATTACCTTTTCCTAATTGGGTATAGATTGCTATAAGAATTATTTATCAACACCCCAGCCACCACCACCGGGAGTTTTTATCGTTAATTTTTGCCCTGTTTGAGCACTTAAAAAGAGCTTTGCTGCTAGTAGAGTATCATCCAACCAATTTTCACCGGTTTTGCCCTGTTTACCACCAGATAAGCCCCAAGGAGGGTGATAACGGCGTTCAGTTAATAGGGTGATCTGGGTCGGCTGTAAAAACTCTATTTCACGGATCAAACCCATACCGCCTTGGTGAAGCCCCTGCCCCCCTGAGTCTTGGCGCAAACAATAGCGAGTAACCCGTAAAGGATAGTGGTGTTCTAAGGATTCAATCGGTGTATTTAAGGTATTGGTCATATGTGCCTGAGCACCACTTAAACCATGAAAAGCCTGATTCGCACCATGACCACCGCCAATTGTCTCATAATAATCCCATTGTTGCCCACTATCACGACTACCCATAGCAACATTATTCATTGTGCCATAACTGGCCGCTGGAATTTTGGCCAAGAGTGCATCATGGTCTGCACTCTTATTCTGGGGGCTTTGTGCTAATGCACCCAAAATAACATCCACCACACGAGTCGATGTTTCCACATTACCGGCAGCAACCGCAGCTGGATACTGTGCATTGAGTAAGCACCCTTTGGGCGCATACAGTTCTATCATACGAAAGGTTCCTGCACAAGCAGGTGTTTGTAAGGGCATTAAGCAACGAAATACATAATAAACTGCTGCCGCAGCCACTGATAATGGACAGTTAATATTGCCATTAACTTGTGTATCCGTACCACTAAAATCAACGTTAATAGACTCTTTTGTTACCTTAATAAGCACATTAATGCTAATATTTTCTGCCCCCGCACCGTCATCATCCATCACATCATGAAATTGGTATCGGCCTTCTGGAATAATGGCTAAAGCATCTCTGGCAATGCGTTCACCATAGTCATTAAGCTCTTGCAAAGCTTCAATAAAAGTCTCTTTGGTCACTTTATTAAGTAACTCATTTAAGCGCATGACTCCTGTTTGATTGGCACTAATCTGTGCTAAAAAATCTCCCCTAGCAAAATCAGGCTGAGTCATTTTAGCCGTGATCTGGGTTAATACAGCATCTTCTATTTTCTGCTTGTGCATAATAAAGGTTGGAGGAATAACTAAGCCTTCTTCATGTAAGGATTGTGACATCGGCATAGAACCTGGTGTATCGGCACCAATATCTGCATGATGAGCACGATTGACCATAAAAGCAATGGGGCTTTGTGGTGCACAGTCTAAGTCCTCAGCAAAAACAGGGGCAATTAAGGTCACATCTGGTAAGTGAGTACCTCCTAAGTAGGGATCATTCAATACCAACATATCACCCTTTTGCCATAATTGTGTTTTGACAATATCAGCCATTGCATAAGCCATACTCCCCAAATGCACAGGAATATGTGCCGCCTGAGCACATAGCTCACCCGCACCATCAAAAACAGCACAAGAATAATCCAGACGATCTTTAATATTGGGAGAAAAGGCACTACGACGCAATACCGCTCCCATTTCTTCGCAAATGGATTCAATACGGCTGACAAACACACTCAATTCAATAGGATTCATAAAATAAGGGCTTTCCCACTAAGTAACCTTGCTAGATTTAAGTTTATAATTAGCTTCATAACTAAATAATCATCTCATTTAGTGACCAGCATTTAGACCTAAACAGTTTCATTCAATGGTATTAAAATAACAAGGTCAGAGCAACTATAGTGCCCAAGATTAGATGATAGAGAAATAAATTTTTAATAACCAAGCAATTTACTATGGTATTAATATAAGAAGTACGATATAATCCACTCATAATAATTAGCAAGCCATATTTATTACTAAATAATAGAAAGCAACCTCAATGGAGTACAACATGACTTTTGAATTACCTGCGCTACCTTATGAAAAAAATGCCCTTGCACCTCATATTTCCGAAGAAACACTTGAGTTTCATTATGGCAAGCATCACAACACTTATGTTGTAAACTTAAACAATTTAGTTGCTGGTACTGAATTTGAAAATATGTCTCTAGAAGACATCATTAAGAAATCCGATGCGGGTATTTTTAACAATGCCGCTCAAGTATGGAACCACACATTCTATTGGAACTGCCTAAGCCCAAATGGCGGCGGTGAACCTACTGGCGCTATTGCTGATGCCATTACATCAACATTTGGCTCTTTTGACAAATTTAAAGAAGAGTTTACAGCTGCCTGTATCACCAATTTCGGTTCTGGCTGGACATGGCTCGTTAAAAACAGTGATGGTGCAATTGAAATTGTAAAAACATCCAATGCGGGTTGCCCACTAACTAATGGTGTGACACCACTAATGACCTGTGATGTTTGGGAACATGCGTATTATATTGATTATCGTAATGCTCGCCCTAACTATGTGGCCGCATTCTGGAATCTAATTAATTGGGAATTTGTTAATAGTAATATCTAAATATTTCCCCTAGAATGTGATGCAGTTGTTGCCATCACATTCTCTATAATGTGCTATAGTTATATCTAATAGTCTGGTATCTTGCCTTAAGAAGATACTATAGGAATTCATTTATTTACAGGTATAATTATGGCGCACTATAACCTCATTTTTCAGGGAAAAATTGCTGATGACGCATCACTTGATGAGGTAAAACAACATTTCGCACGTCTATTCAAGGCAGATAAGAAAAAACTAGCCGCTTTATTTTCTGGTAAAAAAGTCATTATTAAAAAAAATATTGACATCGAATCCGCAAAAAAATACCTTGCCATTCTAAAAAAATCCGGAGCTATCATTCAAGCAGTTAAAGTGCCTACTGCAAAGCAAGAAAAAGAAGTCAGTACAACAACCAAGGCAAGTGCTTCAGATCAAGCACCACAACACTCAAATCCAAGCTCAGGCTCAAACCTAAGCTCAGGCTCAAACCTAAGCTCAGGGCTGTCCTCACTTATTAACTACAATAAAAGTACCACACAAGACAGTGCCACTACCGTTTCTAATACAGCTATTTCTGACCAGCACACAGCTCCCGCAGAAGCAGCACCAATCAAGCAAGCAAGCAGTAGCAGTCTACAGCTAGCACCTAGTGGTAGCGACATTTTACCAATAGCAAAAAATCCCCCCATCATTGAAACTCCAGATATCAGCCATATCAGTATGTCAGAAGCACAAACTGGTTCATTAGAAGAGTTTGCACAAAAAGTAGCAGCCATTGAATTGCCTGATATTGATAATCTGAGCATGGGTGGTGCTAATGAAGGTTCGCTATCAGAGTTCTCAATTAAAACAGAAGCTGCCGAACTCCCAGACATTAGTAATTTAGACATAACCAAACAAGATGAAACACCGCTATCATCACAAAGTGCTAAGAAACACCCTATAGACATTCCAGATATCAGCCGTTTATCAATGTCTGGTGCACAAGAAGGCTCACTTGAAGGTATTGAGAGTAAAGCCAAGCCTATTGAAATCCCCGATATCAGCCATTTGAGTATGGAAAAACATCAAACTAAGGAAAATAATATGGGTAAAGCAAGCTTTCAAATTGACTAAAATTTTATTACATATAAGAGCTTGAATATTATTCCAAATATTCACATCTCTAAGAGACCTTGCCAATTTCACCGAATACTTCTCACAAATTAGCTATTATTATTTAACATCAAGCACGCTTGCTTTATAATGCCCCTTTTTCAAAGCCTCCATTTTCAATAGGGTATTAAATTGCAAAATAAGCGGTAATTTTTCACAGAATCTAGGCACCTGTTTCGCTATTATAATAACCAAGGAAACAAATTATTAACTAGAGGAACATCATCATGCAACAACTAGACATTGAAATTTTACGTTATGAAGAAAAATTATTACACGCTGTATCCAGAAATTTACCTGAAGCAGTCATTCAGCAATATAATCATTTTTTAGAAATGAAACAAACTGAAAAAAGAGCACAATCAAAGCAAGTACGTTACCACTAATAGTTATAGCCAAAGCATACCTTTATTTAACCGTATTATGGTAAAAAATACGGCTTTATTTCTCTGGACATTTGGCAATATTTAACTAAATTTTATTATTAAATAGCATTAAAAAGGTTAATCTCGTGGCATATCTTAGAGTAGAAGTAG
This sequence comes from Gammaproteobacteria bacterium, assembly GCA_015488755.1. Taxonomy (GTDB): domain Bacteria; phylum Pseudomonadota; class Gammaproteobacteria; order GRL18; family GRL18; genus GRL18. Next base: position 167,067 of record WFNB01000104.1, read on the forward strand.
AAAATAACATCTATAAGGATTTTGATTTAGAGCAGGGACGGACATCCATCGGTCGCAATACTAAAAATGGTATTGTAATTGACAGCCCATCGGTATCTAATAACCATGCCCATCTTAATTTTGAACAGGGCTTTTTTCTAACCGATCTGCGTAGCTCCAATGGCACATTTATTAATGGCAAAAAAATATTACATACTAAGTTAAAAGATAAAGATATTATTAATTTTGCAGACATTCCTGCAACATTTTATGAGTAAACAAAAAAACAATATAAACGTTAACTCTATCTATTAAAAAACGGAGCAATAACGAAGGGACTCATTTTACTAGATTATTTTTTTGCATCACTCGATAAATTTTTTTACTGGTTTTAGCAATCCGCTGTATCTCACCAAAATCAGGTTCTTCACCGACACGTAGACGATATTCCCAATCTTCCAGTTCCATATCCAAATAATCCAATAATTTTTGCGAACAGCCATTACATTTTCCTGAACATAAGTTTGCTTCAGGCAAATCAAAAGGCATAGCCACTCGAACTTGTTCAATCAATTGTTGCATGGCCATGCTACGGTTGGGTTTCATAGCTGGCTACTCTCTTTTTTCAGATAGTATTGCAGCAAAGAAACAAAGCGTTCTGGCTGCTCTGCATGCAACCAATGCCCAGCTTTTTTTAATGTTGTAAATAGGGCTTTGGGAAATAATTGCTTAGTTTTATCTCGATTATTTTTATTGAGATAATCAGAGTATTCCCCCCCGATAAAAAAGACTTTTTTTGCAAATAAAGAACTGTTTTCCAGCTCAGGAAAAGCAATAATATCCGCCATAGAAGTAGCAATAGCCTCTAAATTTAAGCGCCATTGATACCGTCGTAGTTTTGAGTGTGCTATTTGTGCCCCTTTATTTTGACCCAAGTATAAATTTTGTAAGAGAAACTGGCGCAAACTTCTCTCTTCTAAATAAGTAGCCAATATAGTATCAGCCTCAGTACGAGAGCGAATTTTATCTAGGGGGATCGCAGATAAACCTTTGAGTATGTGTGAAAAATCATGCTCATATTTTACTGGAGCAATATCGACAACAATCAGTTTATGTATTATTTTAGAATGTAATAAGGCCAGACACATAGCGACTTTACCCCCCATACTATGGCCAATAATATCAACCGAAGCACACTGCAGATCTAAGGTTTTAATAAAATCGAATACGGCCTGAGCCATAGACGGATACGTCATGTGTTGACAAGAAGGTGACTGACCGTGATTAGGCAAATCTAAACAATACACGATACGTTTTTCTGCTAATAGTTTAGCAATAGGATGCCAGTTTCGGCTACTGCCAAACAAGCCATGCAAAATAATAATAGGGCGTTGCTGATCGCACTTGGCAGAGGGCGTTTGTGCTAATTTTATATGAGGTGTGTATTGGGTAGCATATAACTTCATGGACTAATATCCATTAGGCCAATAATTATTTTGCAGATAAGTAGCTTTGCTTACGCTTAGCATAGTTATCAATAACCTCTGATAATTGTTCGGCATCATACTCACGTAAACCACTTAATAATAAATTTTTTGCCCCATGACCAATTTCTTTAGCCTCATCGGTAATGCTAAATTCAAGACGTACTTCAGCTTTTTTGCCCTTATTTTTTAATATTGCCTGTGTCAATGATAGGTCAATTTGACTCGCTTCTTTATTAGCCTCTAAATTATCAAGATAAATTTCCATATTCTTATAAATAACCAAAGGTCGAGCCGGATTAATCATAACCTTTTCTTGTTCCATCAAAGGGACAAGAATATCAGGAAAGGTTTTACTGGAAAATTGTACATATTTCTCTGATAAAGCTGCAATAAAATCAGCATTGTGTGTGCTTGCTCCACTGGCAATAACATCCATATAGTCTTTTGCATTATCATCCTGAAGACTAAAAGTATCTGGGATCTGCTCAGGAGAAATTAATACCGTCGTATCATTTACCATACCAGAAAACTCAAATTTCATTTCCTGACGAATACCATATTTGGCCAGAAAAACTGAGAACAACAGATCGCCAGGTACACAAAAACGTCGTGCGTCTTCATCATGAATCGGGTTAAAATCACCGGCAACCCCTTTAGCAAACGTGCTTGCCTGATGTCTTGTAAAGCGAATAGTCTGATCGTTATAATTAAAATAGTTTTCAATGTTCATGATGGTTTCTTATGGTTTTATAGAATCAATTGACGTTAAGAACTAACGTACTCTCAATCAGGTTAAAATAGTACGTAAACTGTTAATAAAGGCCTGATTTTCCGTAGCACTACCAACGGTTACTCGAAGGCAGTTCACGAGAGGCCCATGACTATCTGCCAACCGTTTTATTAAAATACCAGATTCTTTTAAGGCATCAAATAGGATCTGTGAGTCCATATTTTTAACCTTAAAAAGAATAAAATTAGCAGCACTTGGGTATTGATGTAGCTGATCAAACGTCGATAGTTCTGTTTGCAAAAGCGTTCGATCACGGCAAATTTGATCCGTTTGCTGTTTTAAAACATCCGCTTGAGATAAGGCAAATTCGGCACTGGCCTGAGTTAAGACATTAATATTATAAGGCAGGCGTACTTTATCAAATTCACCCAACCATTCTTCAGCACCACTTAATAGACCTAAGCGAAGCCCTGCTAAGCCCATTTTTGATACAGTACGCATGACCACAAGATTATCGTATTCTGATAACATTGGCATAAAGCTATGACCAGCAAAGGCATGGTAGGCTTCATCCACAACCACAAGTCCAGAAGCCTTAGCAATAATTTCACGCACATCCTGTTCAGAAAATAGGTTTCCAGTCGGATTGTTAGGATAGGCTAAAAAGATAACCGCTGGCCGATGTGTTTCTATCGCTTCAAGCATTGCAGGCATATCCAATTGAAAATGCGGATCAAGAGGAATGCCCTGATAGCCCATATTGGTAAACTGAGCGATCATTTTATACATAACAAAGGTTGGCTCAGGTGCCATCACAATGCTAGGCGCGTCACTTGCAGAGGCTGGTTTAGCCAGTGCCATACAAATCATTTGAATGAGCTCATCCGAACCATTACCCAAAATAGAACGCATTCCCTGAGGCACACCCATCACTTGTTCTAATCGTTTTGTTAGTTTTGCCGCCGATGGATCAGGATAGCGGTTCATTGCGGTGTCTGATAAGAGTGTCAGCCATTGTTGCTTCATGGCATCTGGCCAGAGATACGGGTTTTCCATCGCATCCAGTTTAATCATCTCACCAGGGTCGGGTACATGATAAGCCGATAAGGCTCGAATATCCTCTCGAACCCATTGTTTAACCAGTTTAGATTTTGTTGACTTGCTCATTATTTTACTTATCCATTGTCTTACTTAGTCTGACTCATTATTTTTTAATACGATATTCAGCACTGCAAGCATGAGCAATCAAACCTTCACCACGAGCCATCACTGAGGCAATTTTACCTAGTTCTGAAGCACCCTCTTGTGAGCACATAATTAAGCTGGAACGTTTTTGAAAATCATACACACCCAACGCTGAACTAAAACGAGCCGTCCTAGATGTTGGCAAAACATGGTTAGGCCCAGCACAATAGTCACCTAAGGCTTCTGCTGTATAACGCCCCATAAAGATAGCACCTGCATGGCGTATTTTAGGTAGCATTGATTGTGGATCATCAACCGATAATTCCAAATGCTCGGGCGCAATATAATTGCATACTTCAATTGCTTCATCCATATCACTGACATGAATCAGAGCAGCTCGCTCATTGAGTGACACTTCTATAATTTTTTTACGTTCCATATCCAGTAGTAAGCGTTCCATAGACGCTTGCACCTTATCTAAGAAGTCAGCATCTGGAGAGATCAAAATAGGCTGAGCATCTTCATCGTGCTCTGCTTGAGAAAACAAGTCCATGGCAATCCAATCAGGATCAGTTTTACCATCACAAATAACTAAGATCTCTGAAGGACCCGCAATCATATCAATGCCCACAGAACCAAAAACCATTCCTTTAGCGGTGGCCACATAGATATTGCCAGGACCAACAATTTTATCTACCTGAGGGACGGACTCTGTACCATAAGCCAAAGCAGCAATCGCTTGAGCACCACCGATAGAAAAGACTTTATCAACCCCCACAAGTGCCGCTGCAGCAAACACCAGCTCATTAATCTGACCATCGGGCGTTGGTACAACCATAATGAGTTCTTTGACACCGGCTACTTTGGCAGGAATGGCATTCATTAACACCGAGGAAGGATAGGCAGCCAAACCACCGGGCACATAAAGACCCACTCGATCCAATGCCGTTACTTGTTGACCGAGCAAAGTATCATCGTCTTCAGTATAAGACCATGAGGCCATTTTTTGTTTTTCATGATAACGACTGACACGCTCTACAGACACTTCCAAGGCATGACGTTGATCCGTTGGCAAACCATCCAATGCCTGTTGTAAACGGTCTTTAGGAATACTGAGCACCGACATATCAGCCGCATCCATACGATCAAATTTATTGGTATAATCCACCAATGCCTTATCACCTTCTTTGCGGATATCATTTAAAATTTGTCTCACTGTAGACTGCACAGAATCATCTGAGACATTATCCCAAGCGAGTAAATCTTTCATTTGCGCCCAGAATGTGGCGTCATTGGTTTGCAGACGATTAATATCAAGCATGATACACTCCGGTAAATTATTTCTTGATGGGTTCTTATAGTAGATGCATAAGCTCAAAACAACGATGCACTTATTTATAGATGCATCAAAATCATAGCTTAAATTACTCTAACGATTCAGCTTAGTCATTAAGCTAGTTATCAATGCTTAATAAATATCTTAATGGATACAGCAACACCCTGAATCGTTATAAATTATTTCTATTGCGATTGTTGAACGGCTTCAGCAATACGATCAATGAGGTGTTTTACCCGTTGATGTTTCATTTTCATAGCGGCTTTATTAATCACTAGACGAGAACTGATGTCAGCAATATGTTCCAAAGGTGTTAAGCCATTGGCTTTTAAGGTATTGCCCGTATCGACAACATCGACAATACGATCAGCAAGTCCAACTAAGGGGGCTAATTCCATTGAGCCATAAAGTTTTATGACCTCAACTTGAATGCCTTTTTCAGCATAAAAACGCTTTGCGGTATTAACAAACTTAGTCGCCACACGTAAGCGCCCTTGAATAGGCTGCTCTGTTACCGGCCCTGCCGTCATAAGGCGACATTTAGCAATGTGTAAATCTAATGGCTCATATAAGCCATCACCACCATGCTCCATTAAGACATCTTTACCCGCAACTCCCACATCAGCAGCACCATATTGTACATAGGTGGGTACATCAGTAGCACGTATAATAACCAGTTTAATCGTGTCGTGATTGGTATCCAGAATTAATTTTCTGCTTTTATCTGGATCATCAATTGGGTAAATATCTGCATGGGCAAGCAAGGGCAATGTTTCTTTGAAAATTCGTCCTTTGGATAATGCTATCGTCAGGGTATCACTCATTGGTTTATCTCTTTATATGATTTATTTTATAACTTTTTTATACTTAAGCTATTAACCCGGCACTCGGCGGATGGAAGCACCTAATTGCAATAATTTTTCTTCAATACACTCATAACCACGATCAATATGGTATATGCGCTCAACTTCTGTTTCACCTTCTGCCACTAAGCCTGCAATAACCAGACTGGCAGAAGCCCGTAAATCGGTTGCCATAACAGGAGCCGCAGTAATCGTCTCAACGCCCTTAATAATGGCCGTATTGCCTTGAAGATTAATGCTTGCCCCCATACGCTGCAATTCTAAAATATGCATAAAACGGTTTTCAAATACGGTTTCAACCACAGAACCCGTGGCATCAGCAATGGTATTCAGGACACAAAACTGCGCCTGCATATCTGTTGGAAAAGCAGGGTAAGGCGCCGTGCGCAAATCAACAGAGGCCGGCCGTTTACCTTTCATATCCAATGCTATCCAATCATCACTGGTGGTAACTTCAGCACCCGCTTCGGCTAGCTTATCTAGCACCGCATCTAAATAATCAGGGCAGGTATCCTTGAGCTTAATTTTGCCCCCAGTAACCGCAGCAGCAACTAAGTAAGTACCTGTTTCAATACGGTCAGGCATTACTTTATGCCGAGTACCCGATAGTTTTTCCACACCTTCAATGGTGATTTTGTCCGTACCTGCACCACTGATCTTAGCACCCATAGAAATTAAAAAGTTTGCTAAATCAATGACTTCTGGCTCACGGGCAGCATTTTCCAAAATCGTAGTACCATCAGCCAATGTCGCCGCCATCAGTAAATTTTCAGTACCGGTTACAGTGACAATATCCATGACAATTTTAGCACCTTTAAGGCGCTTAGCTGTGGCACGAATATAACCATTTTCGACTTTAATATCGGCTCCCATCGCTTTGAGGCCTTTGATATGTTGATCAACAGGACGAGAGCCAATAGCACAACCACCAGGCAAGGAAACTTCTGCTTCACCATAATGTGCAACCAAAGGCCCAAGTACCAAAATGGACGCACGCATGGTTTTAACCAACTCATACGGGGCAACATATTTATCAATGGTTCGGGTGTCAACTTCAACATCCAGATTTTCATCTATAGTGATAGAGACACCCATACGACCAAGCAAATCCAAGGTTGTGGTAATGTCATGCAAGTGAGGAACATTACTTATCGTAGTCGCATCATCGGCTAATAAACAGCCCATAATAATAGGCAGGGCGGCATTTTTAGCACCCGAAATACGAATTTCACCTTCCAGACGATTACCGCCGGTAATGAATAATTTATCCATTCAGAACTACCATATTTTAATATATTAAGACTGCATGCAAACCTAGGCAACTTGAAACTAGAAAAATAACTTAATGCCATGCCTCGATGCAACACCTCGTGCTACACTTCTCATTACAATATAAAGTGTAGCCTACAACTCGATTGCTAATCGTTTGATGTAAAAAAACAAGCTAGTTTACCCTTTCTTGTTATCATAGTCACTGAAATAACAGGGTTTATTGTTTTTTTAGCCTAAATAACCTGAGTTCTGGATAACTAAACTAGTAACGTATTGACTAGCCTGCATTTGTTACAGAAGTCGCCGTAAATACATCCTTGTAGGCTTCACTTTGGCATCCATGCCAAAGAGACTTCTTCCACAAATGCAAGCCAATCAACACTCTGAAGTTATTTTCAAGATCATCTTATCCAGAGTTCAGGTTAAATAATAAATTTAACCAATAAGCAATTTGCTGGCTCTCGCCCATTCTTGTGGCGTGTAAGCTTTGATACTTAGGGCATGAATTTCGCCACTGGTAATTTGACTATTCACTGTGGCATAGACCATTTGCTGTTTCTTAACGGGAGACAAGCCAGCAAACTGTTCCGAGACAACAATCGTATCAAACATACCACCGTCACCTTTAACACTCACATGCGTCGTATTAATAGCGGCTTCAATTAATTCTTTAATTTCATTTATGGTCATGATTTTATTCTTCTGTAGAGGCTTCTTAAAAAAAGCAAATAAGGTTTATTAAGCAGGTGCAAGTGAATTATTGGCTCAGTTCAGGCTGGACTCTGTTAACATCAAGGGTAAAATATCATTTAAGCCACTGATATGAGCAATCGCATACATTTGCTTAGGCAGATCAAAAAATCGGATTTTTTTATTCTGCTTTTCTGCCTCTCGATACCATTCAATTAATAATGCCAAACCAGAACTATCAGAGCGCTCAATTTGTGACATATTAATTGCTATGGTTTCTGCTTCATCAGCAAACAAAGCCTGACGATTTTCTAGCCATAATTGCGGCACAGACGTAAAACTTAGCTGACCTTTGAGTAAGTAATGCCCCGAGGAGATTTTTTCAAGCTGTGGACTACTGATAGTTTCTGTCATAGTATGGCGTATTTTCTTAAGGTCTCTTGAATAAAAAAAATGGATAACAAAATGAATAATAAAAATTTATTTTTTATTACTGGACTGACTAAATAAAAATTGACTGATCAGTTTTTCAAGTACAATAGAAGATTGAGTTAAGCGAATAACACTCCCCTCTTCCAAGTAATCAGGTGCTCCACCAGGTTCAATGCCGACATATTTTTCACCCAACAAACCTGCGGTGTAAATCCCCACTGACGAATCAATAGGCACTTCCTTAAAACGCGAATCAATAGTCATTTTCACAACGGCTTCATAAGTCACTGGATCAACCTCAATGCTACTGACTCGACCAATCGTAACACCTGCAATCGACACAGAAGAACGCGCTTTAAGACCACTGGCATTATCAAAATTAGCAACAATAGTATAATGATCACCACCACCAAAACCACTCACATTACTAACATTAACGGCCAAAACTAATAAAGCCGCCATGCCAAATGCCACAAAGATCCCAACTGAAATTTCCACTATTCTGGAGTTAAGCATTTCTATTTACCATAAATTTTGTCATGTTCATTACAACATGATTGCTGTTAATAAGAAGTCCAAGCCCAACACGGTCAAGGCAGAATAAACCACTGTACGAGTGGTCGAACGACTCACACCTTCAGAGGTCGGCAAACAAGTATAGCCTTCATAGATGGCAATCCATGTGACCACCACACCAAAGACTGCACTCTTAATAACGCCATTAACGATGTCTTTATGAAAATCTACATTTGACTGCATTTGTGACCAATAAGAGCCTGTATCAACACCGAGTAAGTCCACCCCAACCAGATAGCCACCAAAGATGCCTACCGAACTAAACATGGCTGCTAATAAGGGCATGCTGATGATCCCAGCTAATAATCTTGGGGCTAAAATCCGCTCAACGGGATTAATCGCCATCATTTCTAAGCCTGACAACTGCTCGGTTGCTTTCATCAAACCAATTTCAGCCGTCAAAGCAGACCCTGCCCGACCAGCAAAGAGTAATGCAGTTACCACCGGACCTAATTCACGCACCAATGAGAGGGCCACCATAACACCCAGAGATTCTTCAGCACCAAAATCAACAAGCGTGTTATAGCCCTGCAAACCCAGCACCATACCAACAAAAAAACCTGACACAATAATAATCAGCATGGAACGAACACCAATTGAAAATAATTGTTGAATCACAAGACTTGGACGCCAAATAAGCGCATAGAAGCCCTTTACTGTCTGCAAAAACAATAAAAATTCAGCACCTAAACGGGCTAAAAAATCAACGGTATTTCGACCAATTACGGCAAACCAATCAAACATTTTTGCTCTATTACTCTAGTCTATTAATAGGAAAGTGAATTATAACTCTAGGTGACACTCAGCCATGAGATCTTCTTTATAAGGACATGCCTGATAGTGAAAGCGCACAGGGCCATCGGCATCACCATGCACAAATTGGCTGATCCATGGTGACTCCGATTGATTCATCTGTTCAGGACTACCATGCCCCATTATTTTACCCTGTGAAATAATGTAAATTTTATCTGCAATGGCCAGTGTTTCTTGAATATCATGAGAAACAATCACACTGGTTAGCCCCAAGGAATCATTCATTGAGCGGATCAATTGTACCAGCACACCCATTGAAATAGGATCTTGTCCCGTAAAAGGCTCATCAAACATCACCATTTCAGGATCTAGGGCAATTGCCCTAGCAAAGGCAACTCGACGCGCCATACCACCGGAAAGTTGGCTTGGCCTTAAATCACGTGCCCCTCGTAGCCCAACAGCTTGCAATTTCATCAATACCAAGTCACGGATCATCACTTCTGGTAAGTCCGTGTGTTCCCGTAAGGGAAAAGCAATATTGTCAAAGACACTCATATCCGTTAGCAATGCCCCACTTTGAAATAACATGCCCATTTTTTTACGAGCCTCATAGAGCTTTTTGGTCTTCATGGTCGGTATTTCTTCACCATGAAACTGTATCGATCCTTTTTGTGGTTTAAGCTGACCACCTATCAATTTAAGTAAGGTTGTTTTACCCGTACCACTAGGCCCCATAATGGCGGTGATTTTCCCCTTTGGGATCGTAATATCAATACCATCAAATATTTTCGAGCGACCACGAGAAAAATGCAGATCTCGGATACGAACTAAATTGTTATCATTGACAGACATAGCTAAGGCTGATTTCCATTATTGTGTTAATGATTTTTTAGGTTTGATTAAAACAGCGGACAATTGTACCAAAGAAAGTCGCTCCTATAAAAGTATTTAAAATCCCTTATTATTTAGGAGTGATTCGTATCACATCAGACTGGCCAATAAAATGGCATTTCGACAATCCGATAATGCTGACTTATCTGAGCTGAAAAAAATGCTTATTTTATCCAATTTATATTTCTGAGCATATAAATTAGCTTGTTCGATTATCTTTCTCAATGCAATAGAGGCAAGCTTGTTCTGATTTGTTACGATATAAGCACCATGCTTAGAACACGTTTCACCACTAACTAACCCCATAAAAAAAAGCCTGTCCGTGTCATGAATTATTTTTTTTAACTGTGTATCTGGAATAATATATTTCATGCTACTCTGAGCCACTATCCTAGTTTTATTGGTTGCAGATAATCTTGATACATCAAAGAGTAGTCGAAAATTATCATCAATATTTTCATCAAGCATATCAACAAAGTAGTGAAAGTTATCATCCGTTACATAAGCTAACAAGGCATTAAATTCATTATGATAAAAATCCAAACGCCAATCTTCAGGCAAATCTTCTGGAAAAAATTCCCTAAATAATGAGGGGTTATCAAAACCCGAAATACCAAATTCTATTTCACACGCCTGCTGACAAGTGCTAGACTTTATTTTGCTAGGCTTGGTTTTACTGGCGTTTGTTTCGGATGAATGTTGCACTACGTTCATGTTGTTCTTCTATTATCTATTAACCCATTAGCTCTCATGGCCAATATTACCCATATTCAACAATTTAAAAAACAGCAACTTAAGAAAAAAGCCAAAGCTAACACACTTTGCCTGAGTGGCTTTCACAAATGGGAAATTATTCATCACAATCAATTTGATGTAAAGCAGGGTAAACTGGTCACGACAATGCGGTGTATTCATTGCAAAAAGAGTAAAGTGCAAAGCCAATAAGCAAAATAAGAACGATATTAAAAAATAAACGAGCACACGTTCACTGCCTATAGGATTGAGATTACAAAATAAACACCAACAGACTATTTTCTTTGACTCAGCTCTAAATATTAGTCTTATTTAAAGCAATATGTTTATTTAATTTTTAATTTTAATTATCATACCCTATTTGCACAATATAAGTTCTACCATGGCGAAACAATAGCAGACATAATAAAACTATGATACCTTTGATACCCAAACAGCACGCTCAAAACACTGCCCTAGCTCTTTTTTTAGGCTTTATATTATTACTGACCGGTTGTGCCTCAACCACACCCGATGGTGAGGTCAATGATCCACTTGAAACAGCCAATAGAAGTATTTATAAATTTAATGAACATTTTGATCAGTATCTATTAAAACCAACCGCCCTTGGCTTTCAAAAATTACCGACTCCCGTTCAAACAGGTACTCATAACTTTTTTATGAATCTTAATGATGTCGTCGTTATTACCAATGATATTTTGCAACTGAATCTTGAGCAGGGCACATCGGACACTCTGCGTTTTTCTGTTAATACGGTGTTTGGTATCTTAGGGCTCATTGATATGGCAACACCAATGGGCTTGCCTAAGCATCAGGAATCATTTGCTGAAACATTAGGCCATTGGGGTGTTGGCTCAGGTCCCTATTTAGTTATACCTTTTTTAGGGTCAAGCAGTTTACGTGATGCCCCAGCCTTGGTGGTCGATTTTTTTACCCACCCCGCCAGTGCTCTCTCTGCAACCAACGATATTATTGGTCTCGCCGCAGTTAGAATGGTTGATGTCCGCTCACAATTACTAAAAACGACTGACATACGAGATCAGCTTGCACTTGACCCTTATATTTTTACCCGAGAAACCTATTATCAATGGCGTCAAAACAGGATCTATGACGGCAATCCCCCTAAGGTCATTATTGAAGATTTTGAAGAGTAATTAATTAAAGCCTTTCACTTGAGAAACTGCTAAAATACCCTGCTATGATGCCATAACGGGGTATTTTTTTGAACGTTTTTTATGCTCTAATTAATAAAGTGTCAACAATATTCTTAACCCTTACTTAAAGGAAACACGGTTTACATTAATGGAAATATTCTTAAGCAGTCTTGCTATTTTAGCCGGTTTTTTATTATTAATTTGGAGTGCTGATCGCTTTGTTATCGGTGCTTCTGGCATTGCCCTTAACTTTGGTGTTTCACCACTAATCATTGGCCTAACGATTGTCGGTTTTGGCACGTCTGCCCCTGAAATGATTGTCTCTGGCGTAGCCGCTTATGAAGGCACTCCCAATCTTGCTGTTGGTAATGCCTTGGGCTCAAACATTACTAATATTGCCTTAGTTTTAGGCGTGACAGCCCTTGTTACCCCACTGATGGTTCACTCTCGTATTCTAAAACGTGAATACCCTATTATGTTTAGCATCATGTTATTGGCATTGGCACTGCTCTGGGATGGGGAACTCAGTCATTTAGATGGTGTTATTTTACTCTCAGGAATGTTGTTTTTAATTATCTTTATTACCTTTATGGGTATTAAAGAGAAACAACAAACACACTCTTCTACCGATCCCTTAGAAGAAGAATTTAGCGAAGAAATCCCTAAAGATATGTCTACAGGCATGGCATTTTTATGGCTATTTATTGGCTTAGTGGTACTTTTGATCAGTTCTCGAATGTTAATATGGGGCGCCGTTAATATTGCTCATAATTTTGGTGTCAGTGATCTGGTCATTGGCCTCACCATTGTGGCGATAGGCACCAGCTTACCTGAGCTAGCGGCTTCCATTACCAGTGCCTTAAAAGGTGAGCACGAAATTGCTATTGGTAATGTGATTGGTTCTAATATGTTCAATCTACTTGGTGTACTTGGCATCCCCGGAGTAATGACGGGTGCCATACTCGATCCCAATGTACTGAGCCGCGATTATCCCGTTATGATTGGCCTATCAATACTACTTTTTCTCTTTGCCTATGGATTTAAAGGCCAAGGAAAAGTAAATCGCCTAGAAGGTGGTATATTACTTAGCTGTTATATTGCTTATATGTTTGTTATCTTTGAACAAAGTGTCTAAGAAGGAAAGTCAGAAATGCAGGATATTTTAGCTAAGGCCAGTATCGTAAAACTGCTCATCTGTGACGTTGATGGTGTGATGACCGATGGCCGTCTTTTTTTTAGCGATGCCGGCTTGGAATATAAGGCCTTTCATTCCAGAGATGGTCTGGGTATTATTATGTTACAACGCTCCGGTATTCCATTGGCCATCATTACCGCTCGTCGCTCTGATGTGGTCACTCATCGTATGAAAAATCTGCATATTGAGCTGGTCTTTCAAGGGCAAAAAAACAAGCTTCAAGCATTTCATGAGATTTGTCAGCAATTAGATCTACAGCCAGAGCAAATAGCCTATATTGGTGATGATTTAGTTGATCTCCCCGTAATGAAAAATGTGGGCTTATCCATTGCCGTGGCTGATGCCCATGAGCGAGTAAAACAACACGCTGATTGGGTCACAAACCATTCTGGTGGACAAGGGGCAGTACGCGATGTCTGTGAACTATTAATGCAGGCTCAGGGTACCTTAGAAGAGCAGTTTTCAGTTTATCTATACCCATGATAGTTGGAAATGCAGCGAGGCATTTTGACTAAGAGCCGATTGAGTGTATAAGTACTACAGGAATTGAGGCTTTTAGTTAAAATAACGAAGACTGCATCTTCAAGTATAATGGGTATATAAGCATATCACCGGCACATATCACTGACATAGACAAGGCCTTATGGATAAAAAACTTCTCTTCATGCTCGTTAGTATCCCCGTTATCTCTGTTTATCTTGCATGGTCTGTGCTTGACCAAAATAAGACAAGTAACACACAAACCATTTTTCCAACTCAGGATAAAAACCAAAAAAGCGCTGATACTTTCTTTAACCAAGCCACTATCTTAAATTTTAATGACACCGGTTTGCCCAAAAGTAAAATCATTGGCAAACAAATATTTCATTATCCAAATGAAGAAGATTCTGAAATTATCAGTCCACAAATTACTCTTTTTAGGGAAAGCGGTTCACCTGTACATATCACTGCTGATCAAGGCTGGATAAACCATGATGGAACCCGTGTCATTTTAAAAGGTCATACCATAATAAGACGAGAACAATCTCAGACAAACCAGTTTTCACAATTAGAAACACCTGAACTAACTGTCTGGCCCAATAAAGAATATGCCGAAACCACTGAGGCGGTTAAAATAACCACTAACTCAACGATAGCCACCGGTATCGGAATGGAAGCCTATTTGGATCAAGCACACTACTATTTATTAAATAATGTTAAGGCTAGACATATCCCCATAAAAAAACCAAAATAATGTGATACTGTATATTCCTTATACCCACTGCTCATTTATAGGACAGGCGCTATTATGACGACAAAAGCTTATTTTTTCTTAGTAATTCTTTTTTTACTTTCTTTGCCAATGGAAGCTATAGCATTATCCAATGATCGCGATCAACCCATTGACCTCGAAGCCGATACAGCCGATATTGATGATGCAAAAGGTATTAGTATCTATACTGGCAATGTTGTTTTGACTCAGGGTAGCATGCAGATTAAGGCTCATAAACTGACCTTGTATAACAACAAAAACAATGAATTAGAAAAGGCCATTGCTGAAGGCAGTAGTAAAAAACTCACCACCTTTAAACAACGCCCCGAAGGTAAGGATAATGATTTTTTTGCCCGCTCAGAAAAAATTATTTATTATCTGACTCAATCTAAAATTCATCTGCTTAAAAAAGCCTATGTCAGTCAAGATGGTGATATTTTCCGAGGCAATAAAATTGTTTATGACACAAAGAATGAAACCATTGTTGCCTCCAGCGAAAAGAATAAAGAAGGTCAGCCTGTTGCTAATGGTGAGAGAATACACATCACATTACAACCAAGAAGTAACAATAAGTAGGGTAATCAAGCAAAAGAATCATGTCTAACTTACTAGAGCTACGAGCAGAAAAACTCAATAAAACGTTTAAATCCCGCCAAGTTGTTAATGATGTCTCTTTTCGTGTGCAAAAAGGAGAAGTCGTTGGTTTACTAGGTCCTAATGGTGCCGGTAAAACCACCAGTTTTTATATGGTTGTCGGTTTAATTAAACCCGATAGTGGCACCATAACTTGCCGTGATCAGGATATCACTCACCAACCTATCCATAAACGTGCCCAACAAGGCATCGGTTATTTACCTCAAGAAGCCTCTGTCTTTAGAAAACTCAGTGTGGAAGAAAACATTTTAGCTATTTTACAAACCCGTAAGGATCTCAATAGCACAGATCAGCGCGATCATCTTGAACAATTACTCAATGAACTGAGTATTAGCCACATTCGAAAATCCATTGGTATCAGTCTTTCAGGTGGTGAGCGACGGCGGGTTGAAATTGCTAGAACATTATCTATGGAACCTGACTTTATTTTACTCGATGAGCCTTTTGCTGGTGTTGATCCTATTTCTGTCAATGATATTCAAGCCATTATTTTGCATCTTAAAGAAAAAAACATCGGTGTGCTTATTACCGATCATAATGTTCGAGAAACACTCAGTGTTTGTGAGCGAGCTTATATTATGAATAACGGCAGTGTTATTGCCAAAGGTGAGCCTGAAGAGCTACTCAATAACAAGCAAGTTAAAGAAGTCTATTTGGGTACTAATTTTAAAATTTAACTACAAGCTAAGCAATTGATTTATAATAAAAAGACTGTCTTCTTAAAAAAAAGTTACTCTTTTTGATCCTTATCAACTGCAATGGCACGCAATTTGCGCTACTATTAGATTAGAGACAAACATTTAGATTAGAGACAAGATTAGAGACAAATAGTAAAGAACGCTTATCTCTTAATTTGATTTATATAAAGAATGCATTTTCAATACTATTTTTAACAGACAACACAGGTATAAGTTACTTAATATATGAAACAATCGCTTCATCTTCGCTTAGGTCAACAACTGACAATGACGCCTCAATTACAGCAGGCGATAAAGTTGTTGCAACTATCCAGTCTGGATCTTCAACAAGAGATACAAGAAGCTTTAGATAGTAATGTTATGCTTGAAGTTGACGAAAACAATTCACCCGATAGTGATAGTAATCCCGAAGATATAAAAAACGAACAAGCGAATAAGTCTTCATCTAATGACAATACAGAGCATGTCAGTAACGATGATTTTGCCAACGAAATTAATGATACTCAAGTTGATTTTGAAAACAGCCAGAACAACATTCCTACTGAACTTTCTACCGATTCAAACTGGGACGACACCTATGATGCAACTCCTAGCTATACCGCAGGCCAAAGCATCAGCAACTCTTATAATGGCGATGATAATAATCTTTTTGAAAACAATGGTAAGACCGAAGATAGCCTTCAGGAACATCTGATTTGGCAACTAGAGATGACCCCCTTCAGCGATATTGATCGCATGATAGCCAACACAATTATTGATGGCATTGACAATAGCGGTTACTTAACCCAAAGTATGGAAGACATTCTCAGCTCATTTACTCCAGAAGATGAGGTTGATAGCGAAGAAGTTGAAGCCGTATTACATCGTATCCAGCACTTTGACCCTCCCGGTGTTGGCGCTCGAGATTTACAAGAAAACCTACTCCTACAACTCAGAGTACTGGAGCATGACACATTATGGCTAAATGAAGCCAAAATCCTAGTTAGCCGACACTTGAAACTATTGGCCAATCGTGATTTTGCTACTCTCAAACGTCGCATGAAACTGGATGAGACTAAGCTTGCTCAAGTGATCACTCTGATTAAAAGCCTCAGCCCAAGACCTGGAGGCCATATTTCTGATGATCGCCCTCATTATGTCACACCTGATGTCTATGTAAAAAAAATCAATGGTGAATGGGTCTGTAGTTTAAACGCCGATTGTGCCCCTAATATTAGAATCAATGAGCAATATCTTAGCTTGGTCAAAGGGGCAAAAAAAGACAGTGATATGAGCTCCATTAAAGATCACTTACAAGAAGCTCGCTGGTTTATTAAAAGCCTGCAAAGCCGTAATGAAACCTTATTAAAAGTAGCACGTTGTATTTTAGATTTCCAAAGAGATTTTTTTGAATATGGCGAAGAACACATGCGAGCACTGGTACTTGCAGACGTAGCAGAAGTTGTCGAGATGCATGAGTCCACGATATCCAGAGTAACCACTCAAAAATACATGCATACCCCAGGGGGCATTTTTGAGCTTAAATACTTTTTTTCCAGTCATGTGACAACTGCCAGCGGTGGCGAAGCTTCAGCAACGGCCATTCGAGCCATTATTAAGAAAATTATCGCAGCTGAAAATACTCGCAAGCCATTAAGTGATAACAAAATTTCCAGCATGTTAGCAGAGCAGAATTACAAGGTCGCTAGACGCACTGTCGCCAAATACCGTGAGTCTATGGCAATTCCTCCCTCTAATGAAAGAAAGAATATTGCTTAAGTAACTATTAGGGCAAATGAATAAAAGAATTAGCGGTCAAATAATATAAATGGCATTTAGTATTTATATTATTTAACCCCACCCCATATTAGGGGTATAAGAGAGGATAAGGTACTCTAAAGGATAAATCCCTAAGAGTACCTAATGCAGGACAAGGTGCTTTAAGGAATAAATCCCTAAGAGCACCTAACGCAGGATAAGGTGCTCTAAGGAATAAATCCCTAAGAGTACCTAACGCAGGATAAGGTGCTCTAAGGAATGAATTCCTAAGAGCACCTAACGCAGGATAAGGTGCTCTAAGGAATGAATTCCTAAGAGCACCTAAACACAGATAAATAATTTTTTATCTGTTTAAAAATTATTTATCATATAACGAGGAGCTAAATCTTATGCAAATAGATATAACCGGACATCATATCGATATCACTGATTCACTACGTGATTACGTTAACCAGAAAATGGAGCGTGTTGAGCGTCATTTTGATATTGTGAATAATAGTCATGTTATTTTAAGTGTAGAGAAACAACGCCAAAAAGCAGAAGCAACATTGATGGTCAAAGGAAGCAAAGTGTTTGCTGAAGCAGTTGATGAAGATATGTATTCTGCCATCGACAGTTTAATTGATAAGCTTGATCGCCAAGTGAAAAAACACAAAGAAAAAATGACTAATCACCATCGTGGTGAAGAAAGTCTGAAAACACACGAGTTATAATTTAGTGCCCTCTGTTGCTAATTAACCTGAACTTTGGATAAGATGATCTTGAAATAACTTCAGAGTGTTGATTAGCCTGTATTTGTGGAAGAGGTCTCTTTGGCATGGATGCCAAAGTGAAGCCTACAAGGATGTATTTACGGCGACTTCTGTAACAAATGCAGGCTAATCAATACGTTACTGATTCAGTTATCCAGAACTCAGGTTAATTACTTATGTTTGCAGAGGGCTTTTTTACTATGATGTCTTTAACTAAATAACCATGAAATTTAATAATCTTATCAAGATTGATCAAATTCAACTCAATAATAGCGCTACCAGTAAAAAAAAGGTATTAGAAACTATCAGTCAGATTGTCAATGACAATTACCCAGAATTGAGCACTCACTCTGTATTTGAAACACTCATTGAGCGAGAACGACTGGGTAGCACAGGCATTGGTCATGGTGTGGCTCTACCCCATGGACGTTTAAGTGACTGTACAGATACCATTGGTATTTTTATCAGTCTGAGCGAAGGTATTGATTACGATGCCATTGACGGCCAACCGGTTCAGCTTCTTTTTACCTTATTAGTGCCGGATAATTCCACTGAAGAACATTTAAAAATATTAGCCAAACTGGCTGAATTTTTTCGCAATGAAACAAATCGACAAACACTTAATAACGCAACATCTCCTGAAAGCGTCTATAATATCCTTATTAATATTTAAGATGAACACCCACACACCATCAGAATAACACCAAAAGCACAGGTATCACTCAGTGCAAATAAATTAATAGCAAACATCTATGGCACTGATTATATGAGCATCTCACCCCTACCAGAACATGGTGTACTCATCCGATTAAACACAATGGGTATTTATTTTATTGGTGATAGCGGCTCAGGCAAGTCAGAAACGGCTCTGCAACTTATCCATCAAGGTGCTCAGCTTGTCTGTGACGATGCACCAGAACTTTCCCTGAAAAATAACACTATTGTTGGCACCTGTCCTGATGGCTTTCACGGTAAGATGCACATACATGATTTAGGTATTATTAATATCAAAAAAGTGATTGGTCAACATGCCTTTGTAAAACAATCTACAATTGATTTTGTTTTTAATCTGACCAAAACTAAGAGGTATAGCCCATGTTCCCCACAGCAATTATTATATGCCAATCAACAGCAGTGGCAGTTTCAGCAGTGCCCTGTCTCTGGTATCGGCATACACTTATATCCTAATCGCGATATTGCCACCATTATCAATACAGCGATAAACTATTATCTTTTTTAATATCATAAGCAACTTGTTCTCTGTAGGTTTAAGTTCATTACCATTCAATGCCAAAAGGATTTATTGCATGAAACTACAAATTGTCAGTGGCCTATCAGGTTCAGGAAAAACCATTGCACTGCAGGTACTTGAAGATCTTGGCTACTATTGCATTGATAATCTTCCCTTAGAGTTACTTTCTGAGTTGGTTGACAAAAGCTTAAAAAATCGCCTTTACATCGACAAAATTGCGGTAGGGATTGATGCTCGAACAGCAGGTAATAATTTTGCTAACTTTTCTGATATCTTACAAAAAATAAAACAGATGGCTATTGACTGCCATGTTTTATTTCTCCATGCAGACGTCCCAATATTACTCAAACGTTTTAGTGAAACCCGACGTAAACATCCTTTGACTAATTATCAAACATCATTAGAAGAAGCCATTAATCGTGAACGTCTGATCTTACAATTGATTCAGGATGAAGCCAGCCAAAAAATTGATACCTCTAATACCAATGTTCACCAATTACGTGATCGCATAAAAAATATCATCACTTTAAACGATCACCCTATAATGGCTCTACAATTTTTATCTTTTGGCTTTAAACATGGACTTCCTGATGATATGGACATTATGTTTGATATGCGTTGCCTGCCCAACCCTCATTGGGAACCTGCTCTGCGTCCGCTCACAGGCAAAGATCAAGCTGTCGTCGATTTTTTAACACAGCATGATAGCTGCAATGAGATGTTTCACGATATTACTCATTATATTGATAAGTGGCTCAACTGTTATGAAGACAATAACCGCAATTATTTAACCATTGCCATTGGCTGTACCGGTGGACAGCATCGCTCTGTTTATATGGTAGAGCGCTTAGCTCAGTATTTTCAACAACATAGAGAAGCCGTTATCGCCCGCCATAAAGAACTCCTTTAAGCATATATCATATATCCCTTTTGCGCCTCTATTAAAGACACAATTTTCAGCATATAATTCTTACTTCTTTCAATTGTTTAAGGGTTCGGTTGCATGGGTGTCTCATTATTACTCATCACTCACGACAATGTCGGCAGTAGCTTATTAGACACAGCCACCAATATGATGGCGGTCTCACCTCTGAGCTGCAAAAATCTGGCTGTCACAAAGAGTATGGACATTGAACAAGGCTACACTCAGGCGCACCAGCTATGTAGTCAGTTCAATAAAGACGATGATATTCTTATTATTACCGACATGTATGGCTCAACTCCCAGTAATATTGCCGCTAAATTAGTCGAACATAATCGTTCTCAGCAACTATGCATTATTACTGGGATTAATCTCCCTATGTTGGTAAAAATAATGAACTATGCCCATTTGGGTTTGTCTGAGCTAGCAGAAAAAGCATGTTCTGGTGCACGTGATAGTATTTTTATTGTTGAACAAACAGACCATTGTCATAAATAACCATCCATAAACATTAGCCGAACAGACCATGAGACCATAATGATTGAAAGCAAAGTAACAATCATAAATAAGCTGGGTTTACACGCACGAGCCGCTGCCAAGTTAGTGACACTTGCCAGTAGTTTCCAAGCCACAATAAAATTGCACACAAGTGGCAAACAAGCCAATGGCAAAAGTATTATGAGTGTTATGATGCTAGCAGCCAGCAAGGGCACAGAGATAACACTCCGAATTAATGGCAGTGATGAAAAACAAGCATTAGCAGCTTTAAAAATTTTGATACAACAACGTTTCGATGAAGCCGAATAAAGATATTTTAAAGTATGTCATAAAAAATTAATGCCGATTATGCTACACTAATGCGCGTTTAGTATTCACCTAAAAACTACAATCCGGCGGAAATGCCTATGCCACCAGCCCAGGAACACCAACAGCTTCACGAACAACTTGCTCCTGTCTATATCGCTATTGAAAACAGGCAAGAATCCAGTGTCATTAAACTGGTTAATTCACTACATCCAGCTGAAATTGCCTTCCTCATTGAATCACTCCCTGATGAAGAGCAACGTGAAAAAATTTGGAACCTGGTCTCCATTGAACGCAAAGGTGAAACACTTACTCACCTAAATGATTATATCCGGCTACAATTTATTGAAGCCATGCCCACCAGCGAACTGGTGGTCACCACTCGTACTATGGATCACGATGATATCGCTGATCTATTACCCGATATGCCCGATGTGGTCAGTCGGATATTATTGCAATCCATGGAGTCCCAACATCGGGAACGCCTAGAATCTGTTTTATCCTATCCCGAAGATACCGCCGGTGGTTTAATGAACACCGACACCATCTCCATTCGCACCGATATTTCCCTAGAAACCGTCATGCGTTATTTGCGTTTTTTAGGCAATATACCCGATACCACCGATAAATTAATGGTTGTTAATAAAGCTGGAGTCTATCAAGGGGTTCTCTATCTATCGGATCTACTGACCCATAATCCAGAGGATTCTGTTGCCAGTGTCATGAACACGGACTTACGCGGCATTAGCGCTACTACCGATCAAACCGATGTTGCTGCCTTATTCGAACGACGAGACTTAATTACCGCGCCAGTGGTGGATGAGCAAGGCTACTTACTGGGTCGTATTACCATTGATGATATTGTTGATGTCATCCGTGATGAAGGCGAACATACCTTTATGAGTCAGGCGGGTCTGAGTGAAGAAGATGATATGTTTGCTCCGGTATTTACCAGCAGTAAGCGCCGTGCATTATGGCTGGGTATTAATCTACTCACAGCATTATTAGCCTCTGCCGTTATTGGGCTGTTTCAAGTGACCATTGAAAAAGTCGTTGCCCTGGCTGTCTTAATGCCCATTGTTGCCAGCATGGGGGGAATTGCCGGTAGTCAGACACTCACCTTAGTAATCCGTGGTATGGCTTTGGGGCAGTTAAGCAATAAGAATTATCGAATTTTAGTTATTAAAGAACTGACCGTCAGTTTTATTAACGGTTTGCTTTGGGCATTTGTATTGGCAGTAATTGCCGGCTTTTGGTTTGCCAGTAGTACATTAGCAATCGTCATCGGTATTGCCATTGTCATTAATTTACTCATTGCGGCCTTTGCTGGTGTCATAATTCCCATTAGCTTAGATAAACTCGGAGCCGACCCTGCTCTGGCTGGAGGAGTCTTCCTAACGACGATTACTGATGTGGTTGGCTTTTTTGCCTTTCTAGGTTTAGCCCGTCTAATGCTTATCTAAACAATCAAATGAAACATACTCTTTTTTTTATTATTGCCATCGTGTCATTAGCCATGAGTGCTTCACCTTTGTGGCAAGCGACTGAACCAGAGAGACTCTTTTCCTTAGCAAAGCCTCTACCTGCTAAGCAAGCAAGCAATACTCCTATTATTAGCCATCAATTTGCTTCACAAGGAAGCACACCAGAAGTTCATAGTGCCACAGCAATTGAACTGGATAATAATGATATTATGGCATTTTGGTATGGTGGTACTCGTGAAGGACATAAAGATGTGGCTATTTATCAAAATATTTGGCGAAGCAAAGAGCAACAATGGCAACAGGAACATACCATTGTAACAAGAGCACACACCCAAAATGGCACCTCACGTTATATCCGAAAGCTAGGCAATCCTGTTGTTACTCGTGCCAGCGATCACTCTATCTGGTTATTTTACGTCAGTGTTTCTATTGGTGGCTGGGCAGGTAGCTCTATTAATTTGACTCGCTCTTATGACGAAGGAAAAAGCTGGTCAACACCCAAGCGACTTATCAGCTCCCCCTTTCTTAATCTCAGCACATTAATTAAGGGCTCTGCTATACACTATAGTGATGGCAGTATCGGCTTACCCGTCTATCATGAACTTATTGGTAAATTTGGTGAGTTACTTAAAATTGATAAGCAGGGCAATGTCATTGACAAAAGTCGCATGTCTTGGGGGAAAACCTCTCTACAACCCATTATTTTTCCTCTATCTACAAAACATGCCGTTGCCATGATGCGTTACCAAGGCAAACCACCGAATAAAATACTGATGCAAGAAAGCAATGATGCCGGTATTCACTGGTCCAAGACAACAAAGAGTGTACTACCAAACCCTGGTGCTGGAATCATGGGGTTGGTACTCAATGATACTACGCTGAGTAATCATAGCACCAAGCAGATAGAACAAATACTTTTATTGGCCTTTAATAATGATCCAAAAGAACGTGATGATATGACCTTAGCCATATCAAGCGATCAAGCCCAAACATGGCAAATTATGCAAACCATTGAATCCAATAAGCTCATACAAGCGGATAATAGCCAGCAGTTTTCTTATCCTTGGTTATTACAAACACAAAATGGCACCATCCACCTATTGTATACTTGGCACAAAAATCATATTAAGCATATCGCATTCAACTACCAGTGGTTATTTAGTAAATCCTCTGAACAAACACATTCTCTTCATGCACATCCTACTGACTTGGGGGATGTAAAATGACTTTGGAACAGCTACAAAACCTGATCGCTTTATCAGGGATTTCTCTACTACTGAGCGCAATAGCACTACGTCTTTTAGCAATACTGAGCAATAAATCACTCATGCATTATGGTATTGCCCTGAGTCTATTTATTATTTCATTTTTAAGTATCAACGATCAAAGCATCAATATGTACTTGCGGGGCTTATTTAATGACTTAAGCATTACCACAATGGTACTGCTGAGTTATTCTATTATGGCAACAAAAACGGCAAAAGCAGAGTATTTAGCCCAACGACCCATTATTTTTTATGGCATTAGCCTAATCGGTATATTCTTCTACCCATTTGCCTTAGGCATTGGCATGATTGACCCTTATCGTTGGGGCTTTTTAGCAACCGATCACCAGCAATGGGGTAGTATACTCATAATAAGTCTATTGGCTCTGATTATGATCATTGCCTACATAAAGCGCAACACGCTCTTACTCATTTGTCTGGCACTTGCCTCTCTTGCATTCAATATGCACTTACTAGAAAGCAGAAATTTTTGGGATTATTTATTTGACCCGCTTATTTTCCTTTATGCACTGACCTACACACTCTGGCAGATTAATACCAAACTTCGTTATAAGCATGTATAATCCCAGCTTATGGATCATCAAAAATTAGCCCAATGTCTTGAAATTCTTTGCCAAAGTGGTTGTGAAACAGTTAATGCAACCATTAAAGCAATGGAAAACAATCAAGCAATCAACCTCAGTCAGGAACTCAGTGACGAGGAATACCAAATTGTTTTGCATGAATTAAAAACCATTATGGCTGTTTATACACATTAAGTAGATTTCATCAATTTATTTCCATCTCCCCCATAAATTAGCAATACACCAATCCTCAAGTTTGTGACTCACTAGAAACTCCAACTACTATATTTATTATGCTTTATTGCTATAATAACGATCGAAAACATTGGACTAACACGTTCAGCACCAACAATCCCTCAAAAATAAGTAGCTAAGATAAAGGTTCATTATGGATATTAGTAAGTTCCTACAATTAATGGTTGAAGAAGAAGCCTCTGATATTTTCTTCAGTTCCTACGCACCAATATCTATGAAAGTTGTGGGTAAGATACGCCCTGTCAGTAAACAAAAACTGACCTCGGAACAAATAAAAGCCATCTTAGAAAATTTGGTTGATGAAGAACAATTACAAGAATTTCATGACACTCTAGAACTAAATTTTGCTATATCCATAACAGATGTAGGTCGTTTTCGTGCCAATGCCTTTCGCCAACGGGGGGATATTGCTTTGGTTATTCGACATATTAAAACGGAAATACCCAAGGTAGAAGATATGCATCTACCTAAAACATTAAATGATTTAGTCGCCCATAAAAATGGTTTAATTATGGTTGTTGGAGCCACAGGTTCAGGTAAATCAACCTCTCTTGCTGCCATGATTGGTTATCGAAATGCAAATATTGGTGGTCATATTTTAACCATTGAAGATCCCGTTGAATTCATTCACAACCATAAAAAAGCCATTGTTAACCAGCGTGAAGTCGGGCTTGACACGCTTAATTATGCCAATGCCCTTAAAAATGCCATGCGTGAAGCACCGGATGTTATTTTAATTGGTGAAGTACGTGATGCCATTACGATGGAACATGCTATGGCCTATGCTGACACGGGGCATTTATGTCTAACCACATTGCACGCCAGTAATGCCATTCAATCATTAGACCGTATTTTTAACTTTTTCCCCAAAAATGCCCATCGACAATTATCAGAAGATTTATCACGAAATCTTAGAGCCATTGTTTCCCAACGTTTAATTCCTGGTGTTGATGGTAATCTCTATCCAGCGGTCGAAATTTTAGTCAATACACCTTATGTCACAGAGATCCTCCAACAAGGTAAGCTGGAAAAACTCCCTGAAGCGATGGAACAGGGTGCAAAATACGGTATGGCCACCTTTGATGATGTTCTCTACAAAATGTACAAGGCTGGAACCATTGATGTTAAAACCGCTCTTGAATATGCAGATTCTTATAATAACTTACAACTAAAAATTCGTATGACTGATGGTAGCGCAGGTGATGAAGTCTTTACTGATATTGAATTTTAACCTTTAAATCCATATCCAAACTGCAAGTTCTAAGTCATTTGGGTTTATTTATGATGCTCGTTCCATTTTTTTAAGACGCTTATCCCATTTTTTAAAGCGCTTACGACAATAAGTCAGCAAGTCATCATAATTGGTAAAATACAGCTCAAAGCCTTCCTCAGCAGGTGAATCATACTCACAATAATCATTTTCATAATCTCGACAAATATCTGGACGCTGCTCATAGATACCACAAGCACCATCACTAAGCAACTGCTCACAGGGTGTCAAGAACATAATAAACCAACCATCTTCATCTTTATAAAATTCAACATTTTTATGCGCTACCTGCCATAGCATCAGTTGAAAATCATCTTTCTTTTTGGGCGTATCAATTTGTTGTGTAATGTATTGACAACACTTGGTACCCGCACAATGGCGACATTTGTTTTCTGGTGTAATTATAATTTGCTTCATATTTTTTTATATTATACTATCAATAGCAGGGAATTTATTGTCACGGTGAAGACACGCATGAAACCACACGCTTTTGCAAGGCTCAAATACACCAAGGATCTTTATTCTGCTATTGTACGTTTTAGTTTAGGCTTATTTATTGCGCTTTATGTCTGGGTAGGCATGTCAAATGGCGATTTTAGCCTCTCAATTGTAGAGTATACCTCATTTGCCTCTTTTTATTTTATCATCACCATCAGTCTTGCCCTTGATCTGCTGCGCGCACCAAAATCACCCAATCGGCGTTATGTTACCTTAGTGTTTGATTTAAGCTGTACGACTTATGCGATCAGCCTAACAGGGGGAAGCAGTAGTGAGTTTATTTTAATTTATTTATGGCTCTATATTGCCTATGGTACACGTTATGGTGTCAATTATCTCAGTACTGCCGTCATTATTGTTATGTTGGAATACAATTACATTCTATTTACCGATAGTACGTGGTTTCATCATCCCCTAACCGCCTGTGCACAATTATTTGTACTTTTTATTATGCCCCTCTATCTACATTCAATGCTCAAACAACTGCGTGAGGCTAAGCTTATTGCAGAGCAGGCAACTCAGGCTAAAAGCAATTTTCTAGCTACCATGAGCCATGAAATAAGAACCCCAATGAGTGGTATTATCGGCACAGCACACCTACTTCAAAGCACCAAACAAAGCAAGGAGCAAAAAGAATACACGCAAGCCTTATTAGATGCTTCAAAGTCATTACATGCTTTGATTAATGATATTCTCGATTTTTCTAAAATTGAAGCCAATAAGTTGCAACTGCAAACAGCTCCTTTTGACTTACACAATACGATTAATGAAGTTGTCAGCATCTTGTCCTCTGATGCCGAGCAACGGGCATTAGATTTTCTTATCTATATTGACCCCAATATCCCATCATTTGTTATAGGGGATAGCCAGCGGATACGGCAAATCTTATTTAACTTAGTTGGCAATGCCATAAAATTTACTCAAAAGGGTGAAGTCATATTAAAAGTCTCTACCATTACTACTTTTGATGAACAGCACTTAAAAAAGAGCCACTCTCTTAGTGAGTCCCACACTCTAGAGCACCACAAAGAACATGATATTACTCTGTGTTTTGATATTATTGACACGGGCATTGGCATCAGTCACGAGCAAAAAAAGGTTATTTTTAACAGTTTTACTCAAGTGAATGAACAACAAACTCGAAAACTCGGTGGTACAGGCTTGGGCACTACCATTGCAAAACAATTAGTTGAGTTAATGGGCGGGAAAATTGGCCTTGATAGTCAATTAGGGGAAGGCAGTCATTTCTGGTTTCAGCTAACCTTGGCAGTTGAAAAACAAGGCAATATCAAAGAACGCTACCATAATCGCTTCAAGTCTCAAAAGGTTGCACTTCTTGTTTGTAAAGAGACACTCTATGAAACACTGGATGCCTATTGCCATTTTTTTGGCTTTTCTGTTACTCGTTGCTATTGTGAGTCTGAACTACTTGCCACTCTAGAGCAAAGCATCAATCAAGCCACTCCTTTTAGGTTGCTTATCCTTTCTGCTGGCCGTAATAAAAATCTGCCGGTAAAGCTGGCCAATAAAATTAACAATTTGAATTTTGGCCAACACCCTGCCCCTAAAAAAATCTATTTGAATTATTTAACTAAACGCTCAAGCGATCAGCTTTTAGGTGGCAAGCTCTTTGATGCCTACATAAGCAAACCTATTATCTTTGAGCGCTTTGCTGATTTACTGCTCGATTTATTAAGCCCTCCAAGCAAGGCCATTAAAAAAGAAATCTGTTGTGATTTACAACACCTATCTCTTACTATTCTGGTCGCCGAAGACGAGGATATTAATGCCATGGTATTAACCAGTTTTTTACACGAAGCAGGGCATAAAACCACACGAGTGATCAATGGTGCTCAGGCAATAGAAGCACTCTCACAAGAATCGTATGATATGGCATTTATGGACATGCGTATGCCCGAAATGAATGGTTTAGAGGCAACCATTAGCTGGCGCCAGCAAGAGGCTAAGGGACAACATATGCCAATTATTGCCCTCACTGCAAATGCCACTAGCAATGATCGCCAAGCATGCTTAGCAGCAGGCATGGATGACTTTATTACCAAGCCAATAACCCCAGAACAACTCAATGCAGCGGTAATGAAGTTTTACCAAAAATAACGTTAATTTACCTGAGTATCATCCTCACAACACTCATTCATACCAGCAATTTGTCTCATTACTTCTCTATTTTTAATCACAATATGCTTACGTTCAACTTCAATTAAACCGTCTTCCTGAAAGCGGGTAAACATGCGACTGACGGTTTCAACAGCCAACCCTAAGTAGTTAGCAATATCATTACGAGACATGCTTAAATAAAACTCAATGGAGGAAAAACCACGCTGCTTAAAGCGCAAAGAAATGCTTAAAAGAAATGCCGAGAGACGCGCTTCTGCTGTTTTTTTACCGAGTAATAGCATCAATTCTTGATCATCAAAAATTTCTTTACTCATTAGGCGCAATAGCTGGTGTTGTAAGGTCGGTAATTCTTGTGACAAACTTTCAAGATTTTCAAAGGGGACTTCGCAAATACTGGTGGTTTCTAAGGCTTTGGCTGCACATGGATGCTTACCTTTACCAATCGCATCTAAACCTAATAACTCACCGGGAAGATGAAAGCCGGTGACTTGTTCTTGACCATCAACCGTAGGAGAATACGTTTTTAACGAGCCAGAACGAACCACATAAATTGATTGAAAAGACTCCCCGACCTGAAATAAATGCTCATTGCGTTTTAGAGGTCTTTTGCGTTCAATGATATTGTCTAATTTTTCTAAGTCTGCGCCATTAATAGAACGGGGCAAACACAATTGATGCAAACTGCATTCTTTGCAGGCCACTTTTACGGCATGCAAATCAAGGACTTTTTTATTCTGTCGTATTTTCGTTCGTTGCGCTTTGGTCTGTAACTCTGTCGCTGTTATCTGTTGCATTAGTCCCCTCACCCTGCATTATTGCTCGACTCTTAATTTCACTAATTTAACCTAAAATTAATTGAGAACAATAGCCTAAAGCCAAATAAATCATTTTACCAAACTTGATAAATATCAATTTTATACCACTTATGCTTAGAATAATAGCAAGAAATTCAGATATTGCTAATATTTAATTTACTCATATAATAAGTACTTAATTAATTGATACATCACAATAAATTTTAATGGAGTTATCCTGTTATGCCGACCGACACCACTGACCGATGTGCCTCAATAACACGCAATACTAACGAGACCCAAATACAAATAGAGATTAATCTAGATGGCTCCGGTCAGGGCAACTTTACGACCGGTGTCCCCTTTTTAGAGCACATGATGGATCAAATTGCCCGTCATGGCATGATAGACATCACGATCAAAGCCAAAGGCGATCTGGCCATTGATGCCCATCATACTGCCGAAGATATTGGTATCACCCTAGGTATGGCAATTAAAGAAGCCCTTGGGGATAAGAAAGGTATCACCCGTTATGGCCACGCATATGTGCCCTTAGATGAAGCACTTTCCCGTGTGGTCATTGATTTTTCTGGGCGCCCTGGTCTTGAGCACCATGTCGACTACCAACGTGAAACAGTGGGCAATTTTGACACAGAACTTTTTCATGAATTTTTTCAAGGTTTTGTTAACCATGCTTTGGTTAGCTTACACATTGATACGATTCGTGGCCGTAATAGCCATCATATTGCTGAAACCGTATTTAAGGCTTTTGGGCGTGCGATACGTATGGCGGTCACAGCCGACTCTAGAATGCAGGGCACTATCCCTTCGACCAAGGGTAGTCTATAATAGCGCCTCTTAACTATTCAAATAATAAAACATCAAAGCAATTAAACAAGCGCAATTAAACAAGCAAAGCTAAGCGATTATATTATGACTACCTCAACTACCGTTGCTGTTATTGATTATGGCATGGGCAATTTACATTCTGTTGCTAAAGCTCTGGAACACGCAGACAACCACGCAAAGGTAATAGTTACCTCAGACAAGCAACACATTGCTAAGGCTGATCGTGTGGTTTTACCCGGTGTGGGTTCCATGCGTGACTGTATGGGTGAGATGCAACGCATGGACTTAATTGAAACCATCAAACAAGTCGCCAAAAATAAGCCTTTTTTAGGCATTTGCATTGGCATGCAGGCACTAATGACCCATAGTAGCGAAAACGATGGCGTAAATTGCCTAGATATTATCCCCGGTGAGGTGGAGCGTTTTGCTGATGGACTCAAAGATCCTCTGGTAAACGAAGAGCAAAGTCATTTAAAAATCCCTCATATGGGCTGGAACCAAGTAAATCAGCAAATTAAACACCCATTATGGCAACACATTCCACAAAATCAGCGTTTCTATTTTGTCCATAGCTATTTTGTAGTACCAAAATCACCTGAACCTATTGCTGGCTCGACAGTATACAGCCACCCAATCTGTGTTGCTTTGGCTCAGGACAATATTTTTGCCACCCAATTCCATCCTGAAAAAAGTTCAGATGCTGGTTTACAGCTGTTTGCCAATTTTATTAATTGGGATGGTACTTAGCCAGATAATAGCAATGATTGTTATCACTAATTTTAGTTAACCATTTAGTAAGCACTTAGCTAATGAAAAATAAGCAATGAGAGATCAGATATGATACTAATTCCTGCAATTGATTTAAAAGATGGTCAATGCGTTCGTCTACGACAGGGACGCATGGATGATGATACCGTTTTTTCTGATAACCCAGTAGAAATGGCCGGTCGCTGGTATGATGCTGGCGCACGCAGACTGCATCTGGTTGACTTAAATGGTGCCTTTGAAGGTAAGCCTGTTAATGGCGAGATCATTCAAGAAATTACCAAGCAATACCCCGATCTACCGGTAGAAATTGGTGGTGGTATCCGTAGTATCGAAACCGTTGAAGCCTATCTTAATGCCGGTGTTGCCTACGTTATTATCGGCACCAAAGCAGTAGAAGATCCAGACTTTGTCACTGAGCTATGCAAACAATTCCCCGGCAATATTATTGTTGGCTTAGATGCCCTTGATGGTAAAGTTGCCATCAAAGGCTGGGCTGAAGTTTCTGATGTGGACTTATTTGACTTATCCAAACGCTTTGAGAATGACGGTGTTGATGCCATTATTTATACCGACATCAGCCGAGATGGTATGATGCAGGGTGCCAATGTTGAAAATACAGCGGCCTTGGCTCAAACCATTAGTATCCCTGTTATTGCCTCAGGTGGCATTCATGATCTCAAGGATGTAGAAGCCATTTGCAAGCTTGCTCATCATGGTATTTCAGGAGCCATTACCGGTCGCGCAATTTATGAAGGCACTTTAGATTTTGCCGAAGGCCAAAAGCTAGCCGATAGCCTCTTAAGCAAATAGAAAGATTGACTAAATAGACACCTAATAGGAAACCCCATGGCACTGGCAAAACGTATTATTCCATGTCTTGATGTCGACAAAGGTCGAGTCGTCAAAGGCGTTCAATTTGTTGATATTCGAGATGCAGGCGATCCCGTTGAGGTCGCACGACGTTATAATAACGAAGGTGCTGATGAAATCACCTTCCTTGATATTACCGCCACCCATGAAGGCCGTGACACAATTGTCCATGTTGTTGAACAAGTCGCAGGGGAAATATTCATTCCTCTTACCGTAGGTGGTGGCATCCGTTGTGTTGAAGATGTGCGAATGATGCTCAATGCCGGTGCCGATAAAGTTGCTATTAACTCAGCAGCTGTGGCTAAGCCAGAATTTGTCTGCGAGGCCGCTGAAAAATTTGGCAATCAATGTATTGTAGTGGCTATTGATGCCAAGCAAGTTAATGATGGCTCAAATGATCAACCGCCCCGCTGGGAAATTTTTACCCACGGTGGACGCAAAGCAACAGGCATTGATGCCATTGAGTGGTCAAAAAAGATGGTCAGCTATGGCGCCGGTGAATTATTAGTCACAAGCATGGATAATGACGGAGTAAAAAATGGTTTTGATTTACCACTCACCCGTGCCATTAGTGACAGCGTTGCCGTACCCGTTATTGCATCCGGTGGTGTGGGCAACTTAGAGCACCTTGCCGAAGGGGTTATTAAAGGCCATGCAGATGCTGTATTAGCAGCTAGTATCTTCCATTTTGCTGAATATAGCATTAATGAAGCCAAACGCCATATGGCAGAACAAGGCATAGAAATGCGTTTGTAAGCAGAGCCAAGCCCATAGTTAACCCTTAAAAACAGAGCATTGTTATGACACAGCAGGCCAACAAACATCACTTGGATGAAACTTGGTTAGATGAATTAAAGTGGGATGAGCAAGGCCTTATTCCAGCCATTGCACAGGATCACAACACCGGCAAGGTCGTCATGTTTGCTTGGATGAACCGAGAATCATTAGCCATGACAATCGACACTGGACGTGCCGTCTATTGGTCACGTTCCCGTGCTAAACTATGGCCAAAAGGTGAAGAATCTGGCCATGTGCAAAAATTGCTTTCTTTACGTGTTGATTGCGATAAAGATGTCGTGCTTATGAGTATTGAACAAATTGGTGGCATTGCCTGTCATACCGGTCGAGAAAGTTGCTTTTATTTTC
The DNA here is from genome assembly GCA_015488755.1 of Gammaproteobacteria bacterium. GTDB lineage: Bacteria > Pseudomonadota > Gammaproteobacteria > GRL18 > GRL18 > GRL18. The sequence continues at coordinate 200,377 of WFNB01000104.1, forward strand.
AACTCACTAATAGCACAGATAAAGCTAAGCACTGGCAAGCAATAGAGCCTGTGTTAAAAAACCCTGACGATATCTATAAGAAGTAAACTAATTGAAATAACCTTTATGCCTAATAATACCTTAGAACTACTTGCTCAGACTCTTGAAGAGCGTAAAAGTGCTGACCCCGAATCATCCTATGTTGCCAAATTGCACCACAAAGGTCTCGATGCCATTTTAAAAAAAGTGGGCGAAGAAGCAACGGAAACAATTATTGCTTCAAAAGGTGGGAAAACAGAAGAAATCATTTACGAAACCGCTGATTTATGGTTTCATAGCATGGTTATGCTCTCCCATCATGGCCTTAGCCCAGAAGATGTTCTCAATGAGTTAGCACGTCGATTTGGCCTTTCGGGGCTTGAAGAAAAAGCCAATAGAAAGAAGTAAGCGATTATGAGTGACTGCCTTTTTTGTAATATTATTGCTGGAAACATTCCTGCTGATATCCTCTACGAAGATGATAAAATCATGGTCTTTAAAGACATCTACCCCAAAGCAGATGTGCATTTATTGATGATCCCAAAAGTTCATATTGAAACTTTAGCCCATTTAGAGCAATCTCATCATGACCTGATTGCCTATATGATGTTAAAATTACCCCAGCTTGCTCTAGAACAAGGCTTAGATAATGGTTTTCGGACTATTATCAACACCGGCAAGGGTGGCGGACAAGAAGTATTTCACTTGCATATTCATTTATTGGGTGGCAAGAATCTACCCGGTTTTTAAACGTTATCTTTATAGTGACTTAATGATAGGAGAATCCCATGGGATTTGGCGTTACTGAATTATTAATTATTCTCGCAATTGTATTGGTTCTATTTGGAGCTAAAAAATTACGTAATATCGGCGGCGATCTTGGCGGTGCCATTAAAAATTTTAAAACAGCAATGAAAGATGAAGAAACAGCGACCAGCTCAGACTCTGAAAGCAAAGCCCCAAGCGCACAATTAGATAATGAGTCCGGTACGACAATTGAAGGTACTGTTGAGCAAAAGACTAAAGAACAGGTTTAATCTTTTATTATAATGTCTTTTTACTCTAGGTAGCAGTATTACTATGTTTGATATCGGCTTTTGGGAACTCTCCCTAATCGGAATCGTGGCGCTCTTGGTTATTGGCCCTGAGCGTCTGCCTGCGGTTGCCCGCACAGTAGGCAAATACGTTGGCCGCGCTAATCGCTTTGTTGCTAATATTAAAGATGATATTAGCAAAGAGTTAAAAGATGAAGATCTCAAACAAATATTAGCCGAGCAACAAAAACTAGCCGATGACTATAAGCAAGCTGCCAGTTCGATGAACTCTGCCATTAGCTCTGAAACAGAATCATTGCGTGGCAGTGTCTCAATGGATGATATTTTAGAAATTGAAGAAGCTAACCAAAAGCCAACTCCGAGTGACACTCAGTCAGCCGATCAGCCAACAAAAAATACTCTAGATAGTGATACTTCTCAAGATATGAGTGAGCCCTCTACTAGCAAACAAAGCAGTTCAGATAAACCATGAGTACCAGTAACAATAGCAATTATGCCGATGATCAACACCACAATGATACGGAAGCAGAGTTAGAAACAGAACAACCGTTTATGGCTCATTTAATTGAGCTGCGTGATCGTGTCTTGCGTATTGTGGTCGTTGTTATTGCGATCTTTCTCGTGTTATTTTTCTTTGCCAATGATCTCTACCATATTGTTGCCGCCCCCTTATTATCAAAATTACCTGAAGGCAGCACCATGATTGCAACAGGGGTAGCAGCCCCTTTTTTAACCCCCTTTAAACTCAGTCTTGTTGCTTCCATTTTTCTCGCTATTCCTTATATATTCTATCAATTTTGGTCATTTGTTGCTCCAGGCTTGTATAACCATGAAAAGCGCTTAGCATTGCCTCTGATTGCATCCAGTGTTGTCTTGTTCTATGCGGGTATTCTTTTTTCCTTTTATGTCGTTTTTCCTTTGATGTTTGCCTTTTTCACTGCCACAACGCCCGAAGGTGTTGCCATGATGACAGACATTAGCCAATACCTTGATTTTATTTTAAAAATGTTTTTTGCTTTTGGCGTTGCTTTTGAAGTCCCCATTTTTACGATTGTCTTAACCATTACCGGTGTTACTGATGCTGATAAACTCGCTGAAAAACGTCCCTATGTGATTGTTGGCTCATTTGTCATCGGTATGCTACTAACCCCTCCAGATATTGTCTCGCAAACCCTACTTGCTATCCCAATCTGGTTATTATTTGAGCTAGGTATTGTTTTTTCTCGAATTATTGGCAGAAGAAAAGCCAGAGAAGAACAAGAACAGAAAAGAAATAAGACCGAGATAAAAACAGATCCTTCTAGCCAACAAGAACCTGTAGCCAAAGCAAGTGCAGAAGATAGTTCACAAGAGACTGGTGATCTGGATGAGCCTCGTTACCAAGCAATGACTGATGCCGAAATGGAAGCAGAGCTTGATGCCATTGAGCGAGAAGAAAAAGACTAATAATTGCTGTAATGTATGAATTAGGCTTAAATATTCTTCATGAACAGGAAAATAACTATAAATCACAAAAAAAATAGCAATAATAGTGTATCCTAGTAGCTCTTCTCTTAATTCAGAGGTTTTGACATGAACAAATATCTTATCCTCATAGTGCTCTTTTTTCCTCTAATGGCTCAGGCACAGCAGGAAGTCAATATTCAACATAATAAAACCGCACAGTGTATGCAATCAATTAATCAAGATGCCATTAAAGCGCTTGAAAAAGAGACCGAGACATTTGATGCAGAAATGGAAAAACTTTGTCGCTTTGGTAATGAGTATGAAGCCAAAAAGAAAAATAAGCAGTTTAGAAAGAAAATGTTTAGTAATAGTACCTTTAAAACCATAAATAAATGTATGAAAGACCTCCCTGAACAAATGCAAGGCATGGTACCTAATACAGGGATTAAAGCCGATACCATAATAAAAAAATACAATACCAAAAATGCTTGTGATGGGATAAAAAAATCCAGTTAAGCCCCTGTTTTCTATTCATAAGTAAATACTTAAGCACTTTATGAGGCGGAATAACTCTATATTTACTACGCAAGACGCTGTACCCCAAGGGCACTTCCTTCGGGCGTAAAGCCTCCGTAAACACAGAGTTATCCTTAAGTACCTATGTATAATTTTCTATTATTAAGTAACACTTAAGAGATGATATTGATGAGCAAAAAACTGATGAGAAAAAATCTATTTTTAATCCTATTATGGCTACCCGTCATTAGCTTTGCAGAGCAAGACCTCATGGCACAGATACAAGAAATGACCAAGTGCATGCAAAGTATCGA
>WFNB01000105.1 GCA_015488755.1 Gammaproteobacteria bacterium
AATTTCTTAGCATGTTTAGCCTGAATGCCAGATGTTTTACCGGTTTTGTAGAAACGCTCTAATCCCTTATGTATAAAACCAATTATCATAGCTCATATTGTAACCTAATCAGTTACGCTGTCAAGTGTGATTATTTTTTTGGCTTAACGCTTTGCTCAGTGGCGTTTTATGCGACTTTTGTATTGTGGAAAAATGGAGCGAAGCGTAATGCACAATACAAACGGCGTATAAAACGTCAACTGGAGCTGATTGTTATAAATTATTTTCAAAACTTAACAACCAAATGTGCTATTAAACGATAAAATTAAGAAATTGTTTTATCTTACTATCCTTGTACCCGTCATTTATGAACTTTCTAACACTAGCTTTATACAAGTCTTCAATACAATAAAATGTATCCACATCTTTTTCTTTGCTAACTCTAATATAATTGTTTGATATTAGTTTGTTGAATGCCCCAACCTTAAGCCCCTTTATATGATTGGAAAAACGAATATGAACTTTATTGTTATCCCTAAAAGAACTTCCTTTATAGAAGCTGGAAAAAAATTTTTGCGCCTCTTCAATTACCAATCTGTCTCCTGACACAATTACTTCACTTAGCATATCTAATGACTTAGATAAATCACCTAAAACACATGTATTACGATCAATATTCGCTGATAATATTTTCGAACTTTTAAACGAGTCATTATGGCATCTATCAAATTCACAATACATAAATTGTGTGTCAACAAAATTCGAATTAAGGAATTTTGGATAGTCCCTGAACTTACTATTTGACACATTCAAACCACTAAAGTCAAAAGCTGGTAGATCCCCTTTCATATAGAGGGCATCTATTTGACCGCTACTTCCAACCCCATATAAGTATCTTATATCTCTACTAAACTCCTCTTTGTTTGACGACTTCAAAGATTGAATTAACGATATAATTGTTTCTATAGCAGACCGATACCTTTCGTGCTCAAGGCTTTCTTCATTAGTATACTTGTTTGCCTTTCTTCTGAATTCGATTAACAATTCCTTTGAAAAATCAATGAATACCCCTATATCACAACCGAAATACTTTTTCATATCTTTAAACTCAGACGAGTTTGTACTTACGCGGGCTAGCAGGTCGATAAATTCTGGCTCGACACTTTTTCGATTGAAGCAATCAAATAAATACAGAGAATTGAAATATGAATGGAGGAAATCGTATTTAAAATTCAAAATTTCTCTTGATCTAACCAATAAGGGATTTTGCTTGATGTTTTTAAACAGCTCAATTCCGTTCTGATCATAAAGTAATTTCAAAGTTCTTTTAACTGATGGCACACTCCAAGATTCTCCACACTCAGAGTTTAGTATGCAAAACAACCCAACCATATCCTTCGTTTCCACATGAAATTTATGCCGCGTTTTTTCTCGTTCAAATATAGAAAATATAACGTGGTCAACTAAATCATTCAGAGAAGGATAAGGGGTAGCATTTGATACAACAGAAAAGCTTATATTAGTGGGGTCGTCATCTATGTTTTCTTCAACAATGCTTGCCATTACATCCACAAAAAATGGAACAATTCTATCGTTTCCAATAAGGAGACTTTTTTCTACCTGCTTCATTATAGAGCTGGCTATTTCTTCAATGTTGTCGTATCCCTGAAACCTCTTTTTTAGATATTTTTCACAGTTATTATTTTTAAAACCCAAAAGCTCATACTTCTGTATATTCCACGAATCCAAGTCAGATTCAGTGACCAAACTTTCATCCCTAGATGTCAACAAAATACGACTAGTCCCAAGCTCGTGATGCAGATCTGAAATAGATTGTAGAAACATTCTAATATCAAATTTTCCTCGAAATATTGAGGTTAACTCATCTAGACCATCTATAATAATTATAATGCTCCCGCTTACGATTGATAGCTCAAATGTCTTTTTATCAAGGATGTTTGACTGTTTTAGGTATTTTGCCTGGAGTTCATAAATATCGAATATACTTTCGATCTTATTTGAAGATAACTTGTTTTCTTCAAGATACTTTCTTATATCTTCCGACCTTATTAAGATTGTCAAAGACTCACTAGATAGGTCATTAATCAGCTTGTTAACTAGCGAAAGGCAAAGTGAAGTTTTTCCGATACCTCCACTACCAACCACTAAGTGGGCACTAAATTCTGATTTATTAGAAATCTCTTTATTTAAGTGTTCAATCGCCGAGTTATAAGTTTTTGTATAATCTTCTAACTCTTGTGTTGTATAGAACTCGATTATATCTGGAGCAGAGACATCTTTGAAATCTCGATCAATACAGTACTCCCACACATAATCTTTGTACGTTGTTTCGATTAACCTAATCCCTTCAAAACTCCCTTCTTTTATTTCTTCAAAATATTTGTCAATGGAATCACTACCTTCCTTTTTTTCTTTTGGCCTTAGGATGATTAGTGTTTTTATTGAAATATTTTTAGATATAATTAACTTAGACGCCTTTGAAAGAGTCTGTTGTATATTTATATTATTATGTAGAGCCAAAATATGGTTAACTGCTGGAGTATTAGTTTCCCATAGTTCAAATTTTATTCTATTATCTCCCGAAAAATCTGTCCCTTCTAGCAAGGGAATTACAGCCCTTCTGTTTTTTGCGCTTATACTTATAATATCTTCTGCTTTGGTTAACTGGTATATGTTTTTTGCTATGATTTTCTTACTATTTTTTTTTGGTCTAGTTGATCGTGACTTTGACTGAAAACAATTGAATAACTGAGATAGACTTTCTTCAAACATAGCGTCTTCACTAAAGTCGATATATAAATGGCCTTTAAGATAATTTGGTGTAGAGTTCTTATCCCTCAATACAACAACACTGTTGGTTTTTTTATTATTTAACATTTCCTCCCAATGCCTTGCCGTATTCAGGTATGTTTCTATCCCTACTCCTCCACATCGATTGTTTGCTTTTTGGCAATACTTATCTGTTGATATAATTATCGTAAAGTCTGATTCAGTTACTGATTTTTCCATAAATAGATTTTTATCTACGCATGAATCGAGATCATACCCATCCCACAAAACATGGACATCCTCATGGACCTCAATCGCGTTTGCGAGTTTTTCCACCCATTTTATGTGTTGATCAGAATCCCAACTATATGAAATAAATATTCTTTTTACCGTATCCATAGACAAATTAGTATTTCCTGAAAAATTATTTTAATTTATTGGTATTTCCATCTTGCTTCGATGAAACATACTATATTGATTGTGATTTATAACGCCTTGCTCACCGGCAATTTAAAGGGGCACGTTTTTGCTGCTTTTTAAGCAAAACAAGTACCGCTTTGAATTGTCCGCGTGCAGCTATTTGTTAGATTCATTTTGCATTAGAACCAGATGGTTTATTTGTTGCTCTTGCATCGATTAGAATTAATTCGTTGCTTTGTTTAAGCTCTAATTCTTTCAACGCCTTTTGAGTTTTCTCAAACTCTGAATCTGTAAAATAAAGGATAACCTTAATTGATTTTTTAGTTTGATTCGCGGCCTTGTACACCTCTACCTGCTTGGCCAGATTTTGCTTAAGCTTACTATTACTAGCCAATTTAAATTCAACTAACGTGCTATCTTTAGAACCTCTAGAGATTTTATAATCTACAGGCCCACGGCCATTGTTAACCTCTGAATTCACATCATCATCTGACGCATACCAAGTAAGCCGAAAGATCAATTGCAAATCTGACTCTCTTTTTACAGGCTCACCTTTTACATAAAACAGACGGTAGCCATCATTATTTTCAATTACCTGTTTGAGAAACATTATTCTATTATATGCTTCATCGAAGGTATCACCTTTTTGAGAATAGAATGATTTCTGGTCACGAAGAGTCTCAACAAGATTTGTAACTTGACGAATAAATACTATCTCAGTTTCTTTAATTTTTTGCTCGCTTAAGGCTACAGCATCTTCTTTGTGATCTTCTTTAAACCTAATGTAATGATCGATAAGAGCCGGAAACTTACGAAGTGTTCGTGATATTGCTTCATTAATTTCACGTTGGCTTGCACGGTCAGGAATTTGACGAAGAAGATAATCATTTATTTGTGCTCGAAGCTCTATATTTGGTATTGATTCAGCTATCGCATCAAAATCACCAATTATGTCGTGCTTGTTAATCCAGGCATCATCTTTAGTCAGAATATCTTTCGGAGTGAGTAAAACAAAGTCACCATCAATATAAGGTAATGTATATGTTTTAGCGTTCCATCGCCTAGTATTGTAATCAAAGCTGGCGTGTTTAACGCTAACGTTTTTGCACCTTGAGCTGTCAATATATTTTTTTGCAAACTCTTGAGTGTATTCGCAAATATAGCCTTTTATTAGATTCGTGGTGAAGTCACTAATACTGTCTTTACCTACCCCTTCTTTGATAAGGCAAAGCTTTTCAAGATGACTGCTTTGGGTTATTTGCTCTGCCCCAAAATCATTAAATATTGTACTTAGGTTATCATTCAATGCTGCTGCAAATTTTGGGCCGAGACCTAATCCGCCATTACCGACCTTGCTATAACCCAACCAATTTTGTTTAACCTCAGGAAACAAAAACCAATGTTTAACAAGGCCTTTAGAAATAACCCCTTTGTCTGACATCTCCCTCAGAAAAGTAATATATTTAATTATTTCTTGATGCAGAGATTCATATTTATCTTTATCACTACTAAATAATAAAAATGGATCAATAAAAACAGGTAAATCATTGATCAACGAAACGTTGAAGGCACCGTATTCATCTAAGTCATCCGTAGAAACTCTAAAGTAGTCTGAAAAATATATATTCACTTTTTCCCTCTTTTGAATCTAACGCCTCACATCACCGGCAGAAAAAAGTGGTGTGGCTGGAGCGTAGCGGAAGCCGCGCCGCTTTTTGCTGTCCGAGTGCATGTGATTGTTAGACATTATTTGTACGCAATAAGAAAATATCTATTGAATGGAAACAAGACCTTTCCGTTCTTTTGTGGGATATATGACTCCTCGTATTTTTTCAATAGTTCTTTTTCAAAATACACTTGGATATCATTGTTTGGTAATGCTTCCATAAATGGTCTAAGACCTGTTCCTCTAAACCATTCCAGAATGCTTTGAACATTATCCATTATATGAATATATTGGGTTTCCCACATCTCAATATGTGATGATACAGGTTTTAGCACATCATAATAATATGAAGGTGGTTTAAGTGATAATTGCTCACATGCACTTTCTGTGTATTCTTTATACTGAGGTATTTTTGCTAGATTAATTAGCTCTTTATGTAATGGAGAATTATAGTGTGCTGGCATTTGTACTGCCAATACCCCGCCATCATTTAGTGTATTTAATAAATGAGGCAGTAAAATTTCGTGTGATGAAACCCATTGAAGAACAGCATTTGAAAAAATAATATCGTATGTGTTTGTAGGATTCCAATCTTCCACTGTTGATTGAAACCAATTAACTTTGAAAGGTTGTTCTTTTGCTTGCTTTAGCATTTCATCTGAGCCGTCAAAAGCTGATATATCAGCATCAGGCCAAAGCTTATTTAGAACTAGAGTACTGTTACCTGGACCACACCCAATATCTATAATTGTTTTGGGATTAGCTACATTAATTCGTGAGGCTAAATCATATGCAGGTTGTGTCCTTTCATTTATGAATTTTGAATATAGTGTTGAATCCCACTTTGGCATCTATTTTTTCCTTTTTTGTCTAACGCTCTCATCAGCGGCAGGCTAAAGGGGCACGGCTTTTGCGGTTTTTTGCAAAAATCGTGACGCTTTTGACTGTCCGCTGGATGAACTTGTTAGCATTTAGTGACTGAGAGCCTTGAGTACAGATTTTGGCTCTTTGGCAACCACGTTTAATAAAACTAGAGCTGGGCCATGTGGGGTACGGTCACCCCGCTCCCAGTGCCGAAGTGTGCTGACACTAATGCCGAAAGCTGATGCAAATTCATTTTGCGACATACCTACTTGAGCACGAATATTTTTCACATCAACAGGTGTAAACTTATGCACAATCGCCTTTGTTTTTTTGCCTTTAGAAAACTCTATCGCTTCTTCTAGACCTTGCTTAATACTATTGAATGCTTCACTCATTATTCACCACCATAGTTCTTAGCGAGTAACGGCATTAATTTAGCTAATTCGTTACGCTCTGATTTGGTTAAGTTGGATTTCTCGCCTTTGCCAAATAATGTTAAAAGAAATAAAGGTATTGACTTATTGTGTTGGTAATAAATTATTCGTACACCACCACTTTTCCCTTTACCATGAGCAGACCATCTGAGCTTACGTATACCACCAGTACCTTGCATAAGATCGCCAGATAATGGGTGAGCAGCTAAATAATTGATAACACTGATCCTTTCTGAATTGCTCAGTAATTTATCTGCCTTTTTAAGATATTCTGGTAATTCAACAATAGTTTGCATAGGCACAATCATAATCCATTGGATTACAATATGTCAATGGTGATTTTTCATTATGCTAACAGTTAAATCTACAGTTCCGCAAAACTCCTGATTTCAGGTAGATAGGCGGAAGCTTTGCTAACAGAGATAGTCAGCTCTGTAAAACTCTGTTAATATTTATCTTGTTTTAGGACTATATATTACATTGTCACGGAGGGCTTGTCATGTCATCAACCAAAACACCTCCCCATCATGCTTCTGTCGAGCGTTTCTGGGATAACTACCTGTTTATATTAGAAAAGAATAACGTTCCAAAGAACTCGTTACCCTGGTATCGAAAGCATATCGAAGCCTATATTAAAGCTAATAAGAGTACCCTTCTTAGTGGTCAAACGGGTGATGATGTCGATCACTATCTAAATGCAAAAGGCAGAC
>WFNB01000106.1 GCA_015488755.1 Gammaproteobacteria bacterium
CAATATAATATGGATCATCTGGATGAAAAGAAAATTTCTCACCCCAATTAATTTCACTAAGAATAAATTCAATTTCTTTTGCTACCTTCGCTCTCTCAGGATCACTCCAACATTCTGGTCTTACACAACCTCTTTCTTTCATTTGTCTTTTTAATGATTTCACATATTTTGCAAATTCAGATTCTGAGAATAGCGATTTTATTTTAGAAAAAAAATATTTATTTTCTCTTTGCTCTACTTCTCCAATATCATATGGCGATTCTAAAGGCTTCATAATTTTTTGTATGCTAACGTTTAAATGAGGGGCGGCGAAGACTCCCCGTGCAGTCATTGAAAAAGTATTAATTTTCGACTATATTTGAATTTTCATTAACAGCTCCGTCCTCGCCGTCCCGCTCCATTTTCTTGTTATATTTCATTGCTTTCCGATTATTGGGTTAAAAACTTCTCTAAGTTCTCTTTCTAATAACTCAATACCAAAATATGAATCATTTTCTATATCAAAATTAATATAGCTGTACTTAAATACTATTCCTTTTATAACTTCAGGACGAGATCTTAATTTTAAAGAGTAAGTTCCAGATTCTTTAACTCCATCTAAGTGACCAATAATTCTATCACTTATATCTTCTCGCTTACCCAAATAAAAAGGAATGAACCCATTTCTTTTTAAACGTTTTTTGTGGTGTTTAGCCCTTTCAGGGTAATAGCGTGAAACACCTTTAGGCTCCTTTGTTTTCTTTATTACTCCCCACTTATTCCCAAACTCTTTAAGTTTGTTAAATTCCTGGAAATCAAACTTTGCCTCAAAATAATATAGCCCTGGAGCCGTTCCAATAGATAAAGTTTCATTTTTAGCTTGCAAGTCAAGGAGCTTAGCTTTCATTTTAATTTGTTTAGCTAACTTCCAAATTGAAGATCCATCAACAAGTTCTTTTCTTAAAGAACCAAGTTCACTTAATTTTTGATTAATGTACTCCATGCTTATGAAATATAACACCTGTATTACTGGCAGAGAAAGATGGGCTGAGTCTTTTTTCAGCACAGCTTTTTCTGCCAGTAACACACTCGTTATAAATATTTATTTTTCATCATTTGTAGACTCATTCAGGGTTTGGCTATCATCATCTAGAGTTGAATCAAAGCCTTCTGTTGAGTATTGCAAGTTTGGAGCAATTACATCTAAATCTGGTTCATTATCAGTTTGTTGATTATGAGTGCTACTACCATTGAAGTTCTCTGCTGAGTATTCCAATTCTGGAGCAGTTACATTTAAATCTGGTTCATTGTCAGATTGTTGATTATTAGTACTATTGTTATCTTGGGGCGTATTTCCTTCACACATTGTGGTTACCTTTTCATGTTGAGTGTTTAACTTAGTTTTACAAAAAATATTTTGAGTGTTGTTCGATTCTAGTATGACCATGCCAATAAATAGAATTAGCAATAAACCCGCAGTGCTAGTACACCTAAAACCCAATACAATATATTTTGCTTTTTTGTGTATTGTTGATGATAATTCTTCTGTAGCAGTCTTTGCAGATTTATATAAGGTAACATGAATTGTGGATATATTTTTGTTTTTAAATAGATCAAAAATTTCATCTGTTACAGGCATCTTTGGGACAACCGTCAACCTTAGTGAGAAAAAATAATAAGTCCATGCCATGCACAAAAATATAAAAATCAACCCAGTTACCATATACACATAAACTGTAAAATAATTATTGTTCTCAGAAAACAACCATTTTGACAATGCAACAAAAATGGTAATAATAATTGACGTAGATGTTATAAATTTAACTGCTTTTTCATCTAGTCGGGCAAAACGACTTATCTCATCATCAAATGCTTTTCTAGAATAATCATATAAAAGTGACCACTTATCTTCCATTTATCCACCTTTGTTTTTTATAACGCCTAGCTCAGCGGCAATTCAAAGTGGCACGTTTTTGCGAAAGCAAAACAAATGCCGCTTTGAATTGTCCGCTGGAGCTATTTGTTAGCAGTTTTTTGTTCTTTAAATACGATGAATATATGTATTAAACCCATACCACCATGACCAATCACATAGGCTTCTATTAATCCGGTTAATAATTCGTGGATTTCCTTAACATCGTCAGCTAGTGCTAAATCATATGACCACAATACAAACCAGATCGCACCGGATAACGCAACTAAGAGTAATGCACCTAAGCCTAATCCTTGAATTACTGCGGCAAGCCCTCTGGGGGATGCATCTGGCACCTCTAATGATTTCAACTTCCTTAGATCCGATTTTAATTGAGAAAAATCACCAGATAAATAGGGATAAAAATATAAATAACCATGTTTTGATAATTCGACAATTGCAAATACAAGAGCGAGTGCTACAAGCGATAAGCCTACACCTATATGCGCCCAAGTACTGTAATATTCAATTATGCTTTGACCTATTACCCCATCATCGTTTATTTCTATAAAGTTACTTAAGAGTATCTGAAGCAATACCAAAAACAGTATTGAATAATGCAGATAACGCACCAATGGCGTGAGTTTTTCTGTAAAATATTTGTTAATCGCTTTGAACATATCAATCCTTTTACCTTGGCCTTTATCAAAAAAGTATCTGAATTACTTACTGCTAACGACCAAGCTGTGCGGCGCAAACGAAGCGCAGCGTAGTTTGCGTCCGAACGAGCGCCTTGTTATGCGCTTGTTGATTAACGATCATCTGCCCATTCTTCAAATTTTGGCAAATCACAATCTGACTCTGGGTCATACCAAGGCGCTTTTAGACTAAGCCAAATATGATTTATTGGTCTGACACCTGGATCATCATCCAGCGTCCCCAAGCGAAGGATATAGTGGGCTTGCCCTTCTCTATGAGCATAAATATGTGAACCACAATTTGAGCAAAAACACCTGAGTTTGTCTGGCGAGGAAGGGAAGCATTTAATAAGCTCGCTACCTGTCGTCAACTCGAAATCTTCTATCTGCACCGCAGCAACAGAAGAAAATGCCGCACCATGTGCTTTTCGGCATGTGGTGCAATGGCAATGAGTAATATCGCCAATTTCTCCCCGTATTGCATATGTGACTTTTCCACACATGCAGCTACCTTTAATCATTCATACGTCCTCTCAGTATTTTTGCGCATAACGCTCTCATCAGCGGC
>WFNB01000107.1 GCA_015488755.1 Gammaproteobacteria bacterium
ATTTTATCTCGCACATAGATTGTGGCCTTAGTTTTATTATTTTATATAGAAAAAATTAAAAACAATAAACATGAAAAATAAGCTAAAAAATGAGAATAATTCTTAAAGAAAAGTGCTTACCAGCATCAATTTGCTTCATTATCGTATTTCTTTTCATAAACCCCTTCAAGGGTTGACTCTATCCAATCTTCTGCTGCACGATTAATTTCTTTAGTTGATAATTCATTGCTGTTAATTATCGGGCCAATAATCATTTTTATGGTACCGGGTTTTTTAACATACTGCCCTTTAGGCCAGAACTCCCCCGCATTATGAGCAATGGGTAACACATCATAGCCTGATTTTTTTGCCAGCATAGCACCGCCAATTTTATAATCGGGTTTTTCTCCAGGGCGCTTACGGGTGCCCTCAGGGAAAATAACTACCCAATTGCCTTCATCTAAACGCTGTGTGCCTTGCTCAACTATTTTCTTAAGCGCTTTTTTGCCACTACTGCGATCAATTGCAATAGACTTCATAGAAGCCAATGTCCAGCCAAAGAAAGGTATCCATAATAACTCACGTTTAAGTATCCATACCTGAGGTGTAAAGAGTAATTGCAGAGCCATTGTTTCCCATGTGGACTGGTGCTTACAAAAAATAATGCAGGGTTTTTTAGGTATATTCTCTTTACCGATAATTTCAAATTTTAAACCACAAATAAAACTCAGTACATGTAGGGTGATCTGAGACCAGCTTGAAATAAGCTTCGATCGGTATTTATAAGGTACTGGATAGGCCAGTAAAAAAATACTGGTGGCAATAGGAATGGTAAGCCACATAAAGAGTAAGTATAGAGTTGAACGAAAGCGATCCATGATTTTCTCAAAAAGTTTAATAGGATAATAATTTTTGTAACTATGTTAGCAAACTAGGCCGTGCTGGTTAAACCACCTATCAGACTTATTGGTCATTTTTATGATAATAAATGGTCAGTAAAGTCTGCTAAATCCGTATATACAGGCACATGTGAGTATTGATTAAGTGTATCCTTTTTTATTGTCTCCAAACTACGTTGCCCTTTGCCTGTTTTTAGTAAGGCGACTTGTGTTCCAGCAGTCATGCCGGCATCCAGATCTCGTAATGAGTCCCCTATTACAAAGACATTTTTTAAGTGTTGCTGGTTTTTTTTATAATCAGAGCAGTTAAAAAAATCCTGAGCAATTGTTTTTATCATACCGGCTTTGGGTTTGCGACATTGGCAATGATCATCTGGGCCATGTGGACAAAAATAAAAGGCTTCAATTTTACCCCCTAAGGGCAATAAGAGCGCTTGTAATTTATCATGCATTGCATGAAGTGTCTCAAGAGTGAATAACTGTCGAGAAATACCAGACTGGTTCGTTGCGACCATAACAGCAAAGCCTGCCTGACAGAGTCGGGCAATGGCTTCAAGGCTACCAGGAAGTGGGATGAATTCATCCACTGTTTTTATAAAGTGATCCGAGTCCTGATTAATCACACCATCTCGATCTAATATAATTAATTTGCTCATATTCAGTAGCAAGTATTACTTATGATTGTAATAAGGATAAATCGGCCACTTGCATAAATCGCCCTTGTAGTTGGCTTAATAATGCAATACGATTATTTTTCAGTGCTTCATCATCAGCCATCACCATCACATCATCAAAAAATTGATCAACAACGTCTTTTAATTGTGCTAATTCACTCAGTGCTTCTGTGTATTTGGCCTGAGCCAGTAGAGGGTCAACCTGAGCAATAACAGAATTGAGTTTTTTAGCTAAGTCTTTTTCAGCGTCTTCAACAAATAAATGCTCATCAATCTGGGTGGGTATGTTGCCCTTTGATTTCTTTAGAATATTAGCAATGCGTTTATTTGCAGCAGCCAGTGAGGCGGCGGCTTCTAATTGTTTAAATTGATTAACGGCTACGATACGACAGGCAAAATCATAAGGCTGTGCAGGTGTTAATGCCAGTACCGAATCAAAGACATCAACACTAATACCTTGATCAGCAAAATAACCTTTTAAGCGATCCAGCATAAATTGATAGACCGGCTTGCAGGCATCATTTGCCTTAAGCTCAGCAGGAAAGAGAGTTGCTGAGTATTGCAAAATTTCGGGTATATTTAGTATGAGTTTATTTTCAATAATGGTGCGTAACAAACCTAATGCGGCTCGCCTAAGTGCAAACGGATCTTTGTCTCCGCTAGGGATTTGTCCTAGGGAAAAAATGCCCATCAGGGTATCAATACGTTCGGCAATGGCCAGAGTTTGTCCAGTTGCAGATTTTGGCGTTTGATCACCGGAAAAACGAGGCATGTACTGCTCGTCTAATGCCAGAGCAACGGCCTTGTCTTCACCATCATTGAGTGCATAATAACGCCCCATGATGCCTTGTAAATCAGGAAATTCATTAACCATCTCAGACATTAAGTCACACTTGGCTAATTGAGCCGCTCGTTTGGCTAGTACGGGGTCGGTATTGAGTGCTTGTGCAATGCTATTGGCTAATTCAGTGACTCGCAGTGTTTTATCATAAACGCTGCCCAGTTTATTTTGAAAGACAACATTTTTAAGGCGATCTAATTGAGTCTCTAATGGGTTTTTCTTATCTTGTGACCAGAAAAAATTAGCATCGGATAAACGTGGACGGATCACCCGTTCATTACCCTTCTTTATTTGTTCTGGATCACTGCTTTGAATATTACTGATGGTAATAAAATAAGGCATGAGCTGGTCATTATTATCGACCATGTGAAAATATTTCTGATGTTTTTTCATGGCTGAAATAAGTGCTTCAGATGGCACATCAAGAAAATGTTGCTCAAATTCGCCAACGATGACGCTGGGCCACTCGATCATGCTGGTCACTTCATCTAATAATTCAGGGTCAATAATGGCTGTGCCACCAATGGACTTGGCTGCTGCTATAATTTGCTCTTGAATAATAGTCTGGCGTTTATCAAAATCAGCAATAACCTGCCCCTGCTCTTCTAATATCTGTTCATAATCAGCAGGTGTAGACAAGGTAATGCTCTGCGGTGCATGAAAACGATGACCACGGCTTTTATTTGAGCTGATAACACTGAGAATATTAGCTTGTATGGTGTCTTCACCAAATAAAATAATAGCCCAATGAACAGGTCGGACAAATAGTGCATCTAAATCGCCCCAATGCATGCGCTTGGGAATGGGTAATTTATCCAGCGTGGTTTGAAAAATAGCAGGCAGTAATTCGTCTGTTGCTTTACCTTTTTCTTCAATGGTATAGGCTAGCCAAGCCCCTTTATCGGTCTCTAATTTGCTTAAATCTTCAACTTCAACACCACAGGACTTAGCAAAACCCTGAGCGGCTTTGGTTGGGCAACCCTCGTCATCAAAGGCTGCCTGTAGTGCTGGGCCTCTGCGCTCAATGGCTTTATCGGCCTGAGCGCTATCTAATTGTGAAACCAGCAGTGCCAGACGGCGTGGCGTGGCAAAGAGTTTAATGCTGTCATAGGATAATTCAGCATCTGCCAAGCCTTTGGCAAAACCAGCTTGAAAAGCATCTGCTAAGCTTTTTAATGCCTTGGGTGGTAGCTCTTCGGTTCCTAATTCTATTAATAAATCTTTTTTATCTGACACGGTTCTGACTCTTTTTGTTTTTAACTATCTGATAGACGGGCTATGGGCTTTTTATGTATCGCCGGATATTAGTTTTTAACCATAGGAAAGCCCAAGGCCTCACGGCGATCATAATATGCTTGGGCAACGGCTCTAGCCAAACCACGAACACGACCAATAAAGCGTGCTCGCTCAGTGACTGAAATGGCATGACGGGCATCTAATAGGTTAAATGCATGGGATGCTTTGACCATCATTTCATAAGCAGGCAAGGGTAAATTTTCGGCAATTAAACGTTTGCTTTCGAGTTCAAGGTGATCAAACTGGCCAAATAAGGCATCAACGGGAGCATGTTCAAAATTATAAGCGGACATTTCTACTTCATTTTGATGAAAGACATCGCCATAGCTTACTTTTCCTAAAGGACCATCTGTCCAAACCAGATCATAAATGCTTTCAACACCTTGCAAATACATGGCTATACGTTCTAAACCATAGGTAATTTCACCGGTAACCGGCTTACACTCTAAGCCTCCGACTTGCTGAAAGTAGGTAAACTGAGTGACTTCCATACCATTGAGCCAAACTTCCCAGCCTAACCCCCATGCACCTAATGTGGGTGACTCCCAATTATCTTCGACAAAGCGAATGTCATGTACTAATGGATCTAAGCCCAACATTTTTAGTGAGCCTAGATAAAGTTCCTGAATGTCCAGTGGGGAGGGTTTGATGACCACCTGAAATTGGTAATAGTGTTGCAGTCTGTTAGGGTTTTCACCATAGCGACCATCAGTGGGGCGACGACAGGGTTGTACATAGGCTGCACTCCATGGTTCGGGGCCAATGGAACGTAAAAATGTGGCAGGGTGAAAGGTACCGGCACCCATTTCCATATCATAAGGTTGTTGTAACACACAGCCTTTTTCTGCCCAATAGGTTTGCAGTGCGAGAATAAGCCCTTGAAAAGTAGCAGCATCTACTGGGGAAGATGCAGTCGTAGTATCTGACATGATAGTATCTAATTGCCTTTGTTCTTCATAAAATAACGGACGATTATACCTTAAAGCGTATTAAACATGTGCAAATAAAATGCTATTTTGAAAGATTTTGTTATTTTATAAGGTCTATAATGTCATACTTAGATGTTAAGTAGATAAAAAACAATTAGAAAAGGGATTAAAAATGAAATTAGTACAAACAGCTTTGGTATTATTATTACTGAGTATGAGCAGTATGGGCTACACAGCAGACAGCTCAGATAATGGTTTAATCACCAAGCCTAGTGTTTATAGCGTTGCAGAAACGCTGAATCGTTTTGCCGATATTATTAAGAAAAAAGGCATTACGGTTTTTGCCCGTATTAATCATGCTCAAGGAGCACAAAAAGTTGGCTTAACGTTAAGACCGACTGAAGTGCTGATTTTTGGTAATCCTAAATTAGGCACACCGTTAATGTTGAGTCAGCAGAAAGCGGCCATTGATCTCCCTCTCAAAGCCATTGCGTGGCAAGATGAAAGTGGCAAAGTTTGGCTAAGCTATAATTCACCAGCGTATATTGCTAAGCGCCATGCCATTACGGACAAGGATGCTGTCTTGAAAAAAATGACTGGGGCACTAAATAAATTCTCTGATTTTGCGACTAAAGCAGCTCACTAAGTTTTAATAACTACTCAACAAATCACACTGATTCATCATCAAAAAGCACAGAGAGCCACTACTGAAATTGGGACTTTAGCTCTGCAAAGCAAGCGGGACTGAAGTCTTAGTTTCAAACATCACACAGTTCAATTAACATTTTGTTGGTTCTATTTTCTATGAAATACGATACTCTCCCAAAAGCACTATACAACCACCTAAGTGTTAAGAAAATTTTATATCATAATGATTCTTGTATTTTATATAAGCGATTGACTGAAAGTGTCTTGGATCAAGAAAAAATTTCCACTTCTCACTGTATTGTATTTGTTATAAAGGGCAAGGTGGAGGTAAAAACCTTTGATGGGCAATGTGTCACCGCCCATAAAAACGAAATGTTATTTATGCCTAGGGACACCTATCTCATATCCGATCTTACAAAAGATAAAGAGTGCATTGAAGTTTTTCTTGTTTTCTTTGATCATGACATTGTGGTCAAATTTTTAGGTTCTAAAATCACGCAACATCACAAATCTTCTGTATCTACTTCGACTATTTGTAAATTGGAGACAAGTACCAAAATTTCACATTACTTTGCTGCTCTAAAAGAAATATATTTTGATTTTGAAAACGATAAAGATATTTTAGAATATAAGATTCTGGAGTTTTTGCATTTGGTCTATATAAATAATCCTAGTGAAATGATAGATACGCTTAACTCATCCGAAAACCAAAAGAAAAAACGTAATATTGAAACCCTCATGTTGAATAACTTTGACAAAAATCTCACCGTTGCTGACTTTGCTAATCTTAGTGGTCGAAGCCTATCTACTTTTAATCGAGATTTTAAAAGTAAATATGGTCAAACGCCTAAGCAATGGCTAATAAAGAAAAAGATGGAAAAAGCCGAAGAGTTATTAACTGATGGCATCAATGTTACAAATTGTGCAATTGAGGTGGGATATAGCAATATCTCCCACTTTATCAAGGCATACAAATTGATTTATGGAAAGACACCCAATTCAATAAAAAACACATTTTGAATGTAAATGACGACTTTTGACTGTTTGTGAGTAGCAGCCTTTTCGGTCAGTTAATATCATAACCACACTTGATTATGAGTATTTAACGACAGAGAGGTTAAAAATGAAAAAAATAGCTTTGATTTTACTATTATTGTCTATGAGTGTTACAAATGTCTTGGCTCAAAATATTAAAGAAGTACTAACGAATTATATGGATGCTTGGGGTGAGCACAATATTCCTAAAATTGGCTCCTTTTTTGCTGATGATGTTATTTGGTATGACCTTTCATCGGATACAGAAATAAAAGGAAAAGAAAAAGTAAGCAAAGCAATTATTGATGCATTTATGGGGTATGTTCCTAATATGTATTGGATAAAAACAGGAGATACCTTTATTAGTGGAAATAGCATAATTTATGAATGGACTTATGGCGGTACGTTTAATGGAAAATGGGGTAATAAAAATATTAAAGACAAAGAATTCTCTATAAAAGGGATTAGTACAACGACAATAAATAACAGTGGAAAGATTACTTTTCAAAAGGACTATTATGACGTTGATAGCTTTAAACACGTGTTGGGAGTGATCAAATGAGTGTTATTGTTATTTTAGAAGCGGATGTAAAGAGGGGTGAAAAATCTACTTTGCTTGGATTACTTACTCAATACCTGCCAGAAACTAAAAAATATAAGGGTTTTATTAATATTTCCATCCATACTGAACAAGAAAAAGATCATGTACTTTTCTTTGAGGAGTGGGAGAGTGTTGAAGATTATGAATCTTATTTAAAATGGAGAACGGAAACAGGTGTTATGAAAGTGTTAGGAGCAACATTTAGCGTCCCTCCGTTAATTCGATATTTTTACACAGAAGATTTATAAAGCAAGGAGAATTTGAAGGTCTAAAAAATAGTTATCACAGGTACTCGTGAGTAATTTGGAAAGGCTTTAGAGTTGAAGGCACAACAGAGCTCACAGAATGTGGCAGATACTATATCAAGATTCATTAACCTGAGTTCTATATAGTCTACAAGTTTATGTTTGATCTCATTATCAAAACAAAGCACCACTAAATTACTCTCGCCCTTAAAAAGCCGGTCTTACTACTAAATATCGAAAACTGGCTTATGAGATGTATCTGACGAAAGATGAAATTCACTCATTTCGTAAAAAAAGTCGTAAGCGTTACCGTGTCTCATTACCGCTTGCCTCGGTAAAAATACACTAAATAGCCATTGTTTTTGTTATAATGCCTGCTTTTGAATAATTGATCAGACGAGATACTATTGACCATGAAGCAGCACAAAACACAGCGTAAAGCCGTTGCCCTAATATCCGGTGGTCTGGATTCCATGTTGGCCGTTAAAGTGATTCAGAAACAGGGAATTCATGTTGAAGGGATCAATTTTTTTACCGGCTTTTGTGTTGAGGGGCATACCCACGCTATTCGCAAAAAACATAAAGATAAGCAAAAACGTAATAATGCTCTATGGGTTGCTGAGCAACTTGGTATTAAATTGCATATTGTCGATGTGGTGGATGAGTACAAAGATATTTTACTCAACCCAGTGCATGGCTATGGTAAAAATGTAAACCCCTGTCTTGACTGCAAAACCTTTATGGTAAAAAAAGCGGTGCAATGGCTCCATGAGCATGACTTTGATTTTATTATAACCGGAGAGGTCGTGGGTCAACGCCCTATGTCGCAACGCCGTGAGACCATGCCGATTGTTGCCAAAGACTCTGGTGGTAATGATTTATTAGTTCGACCTCTTAGCGCCCAGCAATTGCCTGCGACGTTGCCCGAACGTGAGGGCTGGTTAGATCGTGACCGACTCTATGATTTTAGTGGTCGTACCCGCAAACCGCAAATGGCCTTAGCAGAGCAGTTTGGCTTTACAGAATATGCCCAACCTGCGGGTGGTTGTTGCATGCTTACGGATGAAAGCTATGCGATAAAATTACAAGATATGTGGCACAATCGTCCCACTCGTGAATATGAGTTGGATGATATTATTATGCTCAAAATGGGTCGTCATTTTCGCCTTGCCCCTCATTTAAAAATTATCATTGGCCGTGAAGAAGGTGAAAATAATTTTATGCAGGGTTATAAAAATCAATTTGTGTCTATTTTTCCGACCAGCCATCGGGGTGCTTTGTGTTTGGTTGATGGTGAATTTCACTCTGATCACGAACGTGATACTGCATTAGCATTGGTGGCACGTTATAGTCAGGGTAAAAATGCACCTGAGGTGAGTCTTGGGATCAGGCAAATTGATGGTAGTGAGACACAGCATAGTGTTACCCCTATGCCCGCCCAAGCCATTAAGAAGGAATGGATTATATGAGTCCAAGCAAAACAGAACATCAACTTGATGCTCGTCGTTTATTGTGCCCATTACCGGTGATCCGCACACAGGATGCTGTGGCTAAGCTACAGACAGGTGAACAAATTACGGTGATCAGCACGGATCCCGGAACAAAAATGGACATCCCTAGCTGGTGCCGTATTAATGGCCATGAGGTAAAGTCAATTCAAGAAAGTGATAATGAAATTATTATTACCATTGAGATTAACCATTGCTAAGCACTCCGTTAGATATCGGCTAGGGTCTTTTAAGCTTATATAGGAAATAAAATCCCATCATTTAATATTTATTGTTGCTTATATTAATATAATCTAATATACTTATTCCCAAGTTGAATAGAAATAAAATAAAATCAACATTTGCACGCTTACTATTAAAAACACATTAAAGAATAAGACATACTGGAGAGTATACAATGAAAAAATTAATAATCGCTGCGGCTATTGCAACATCAACTATCGCTATGACTGCCAATGCTTGGTGGGGTGATGATAGCAATTCCAATACCAACTGGAATGGTTATGGTAATAACAATATGAACAACAATGCAAACGGCAACGGCTATGGCAATGGTTGGGGTGACGGTAGCATGGACAGTGACATGGATGGTGATTTTGAAATTACTATCAAAGCACGTGGTCGTGGCCGTGGTAAAGGTAACACTCGTGGTTCTGCCTATGGTAGCGGAAATAGCAACTACAATGGTTACAATAACATGAACAATGGTTTTAATGGCTATAATAACTATGCCAACCAACAACAGGGTTATGGTTACTACCCACGCCCAGCACAAGCACCTGTACAGCAACAGCAAGTAGCACCCGCTCAGCCTGCAGCGAAGTAAAAGCTTACTGAGTATGACTCAATATTAAAGACCCATAATGGTATTATCACTATTATGGGTTTTTTATTGCCTTTAATAATTGATAGCCATACTTCTATAGAACTTATCTAACGCAGTAAAAATCCTAAATAACTCAATGCTTCAACAAAAAAATTACACCTGATAAATTCCTAAACAAATCAATCAATGCACTATTTTGGCGCATAAAAAATTATTTTTA
The DNA here is from genome assembly GCA_015488755.1 of Gammaproteobacteria bacterium. Classification (GTDB taxonomy): domain Bacteria; phylum Pseudomonadota; class Gammaproteobacteria; order GRL18; family GRL18; genus GRL18. The sequence goes on from WFNB01000107.1 coordinate 9,702, forward strand.
GCATAAAAAACCCTTATTTTTATGCTATCATCAACACCATTAAATTTTAGATAGTATCACTACTTACATTCATGGTTGATGGCATGATGCTTGCTATTCTAATGGGCTATTGAGTGCCATCATAATAAACATGTAGTCAGTGTTTACTTAAAATAAGTCTAATTAGTCTCAACCCATCAATGGTACTAATTAATCGAGTAATTTACAGTCAAGGAAAATAAACATGAGTGGAAATGAAACACGCCTTCAGTCAATTTATCAAATCACTAATCGTGAACCGATTAACATCGAAAAAACCGAACCATTAAGCAAAATTTGGGCATGTGATGTCTTCAATCTTGCAAAGATGGAAGAGTCGTTGTCTAAAAATGCATTTAAGGCAATTAAAAAGACGGTACAAACAGGCGAGCCTTTAGATGCAGCAACCGCTGACGTTGTTGCTGCGGCAATGAAAGAATGGGCTGTTACAAAAGGTGTTAAGTTCTTTTCACATATTTTCTACCCGTTAACCAATGCCACCGCAGAAAAACACGATGGTTTTATTATTAGTAATTCAGACGGTAATGCGATTACTGAATTTACTGGTAGCTTATTAATTAAGGGTGAGCCTGATGGTTCATCATTCCCTAATGGCAGTATTCGTATGACCAATGCTGCTCGTGGTTATACTGCTTGGGATCCCACTAGCCCAGTTTATGTGATGCACACCGATAATGGTGCGACCTTGATGATCCCAAGCGTCTTTATGTCATGGACAGGTGAAGCTCTGGATAAGAAAATCCCACTATTACGCTCAAATGACGCCATGAATAAAGCGGGTAATCGCGTGTTATCGCTTATGGGTGAAGAAGAGATTGCCCCCTTAAATTCAAGCTGTGGTGCTGAGCAAGAATATTTCTTGGTTGATGCTAATTTTGCTAATAGTCGTCCTGATTTATTATTAGCTGGTCGTACTTTATTTGGTGCCCCTTCTGCTAAAGGACAAGAGTTTGATGATCACTACTTTGGTGCGATTCCTGCTCGTGTTCAGGTCTATATGCAAGATATTGAAGATCAATTATATCGCTTAGGCATTCCAGCCAAAACTCACCACAACGAAGTTGCACCAGGGCAGTTTGAGATTGCACCTTATTTTGAAGCGGCCAACGTTGCTGCTGATCACCAGCAATTATTAATGACCATTTTAAAAGCCACTGCCAAGAAGCACGGCTTTGTTTGTTTGTTACATGAAAAGCCATTTGCCGGTATCAATGGTTCAGGTAAGCACGTTAACTGGTCTGTTGGTAATGCCACTCAGGGTAATTTACTTGATCCTGGACAAACACCTCATGACAATTTGAATTTCTTATTATTCTGTGGTGCTGTTATTCGTGGTGTTCACAAATTTGGCCCATTATTGCGTTCTGTTATCGCCTCAGCAGGTAATGATCATCGTTTAGGTGCTAACGAAGCGCCTCCTGCAATTTTATCTGTTTACTTAGGTGATCAGCTAGAGAAAGTATTCGACGACATCAGAGATGGTAATCTTCTAAGCAGTGAAGCCGGTGGTGAAATGGATTTGGGGCTTTCTCAGATCTTAAACTTTGAACGTGATCCAGGTGATCGTAATCGTACCTCACCTTTCGCTTTTACCGGTAACCGTTTTGAATTCCGTGCGGTCGGTTCGGCACAATCGGTTTCTGGACCTCTGGTTGCTATGAATACCATGCTAGCCGATTCTTTAAATTGGATTGCCGATAAATTAGAAGCAGCACTTAAGGATGGTGATCAGACTAAGGCTGTTATCAGTGTTCTTCAGGACTTAATGAAAGAAAATGGCAATGCCGTATTTGGTGGTGATGGCTATTCTAGCGAATGGCATAAAATGGCCGTTGAAGAGCGTGGCTTAAAGAATATTCCTACTACAGCAGATGCCTTGCCTGCACTACAGGAAGCGTCTGTTAAAGAGTTATTTGAGAGCACTGGTGTTCTTTCGCCAGTCGAACTAGAAAGCCGTTATGAAGTCTATGCAGAGCAATACATTCTGGCCTTAGAAGTTGAAGCTAAGCTGGTTATTGATATGGCGAAAACCATTATTTATCCAACAGCTGTACGTTATTTATCGGACTTGTCTATGGCTAATGCCGGTATGAGTGAGATGGGCTTGGATATGGATAATTCAGTTGCTGCAAAAGTAGCAGAATCAACCAATGGTATGATGGTTGCGGTTAATAAGCTTAGTGATGCAGTCACTAAAGAGGACTTTGCTTCAACTGATGCTCATATGCAGTATTTTGCTAATGATATTCTTTCATTGATGAATGAAGTACGTGCTCATGCCGATGCACTTGAAGTTGAAGTTGCTGATGAGCTATGGCCTTTACCTAAATATCAGGAAATGTTATTTATTAAATAATTTTATTTTTCTGGATTTAACCCCTTGGGGATAAAAAGGTCGCTTTATAGCGACCTTTTTTATTGGTTTTTTTAGCAAAGCATCGTATGATCTTGAATCAATCTATATTCTGGATAATACAAGAAATAATGTCAGAAAAAAATACTCATTCAAATTCCACAAGCAACAATGCCTTAGAAGAACGCTCTAAAGTCACTACTAAAGTCACTATTATTGGTGCTTTGGTTAATTTAGTGCTGGCGGTATTTAAAATAATTATTGGTACCATTGGACATTCTCATGCCTTAATTGTTGATGGTATCCACTCATTTTCTGATCTACTCAGTGATGCTTTGGTCGTCTTTGCAGCCAAACAAGGCAACCAATCACCCGATGAGGATCACCCCTATGGTCATGCTCGCATTGAAACCGCCTTTGCTGCTGTTTTAGGTGGTATTTTAATTGCAGTAGGCATTGGTATTGTTATTGATGCTTTAGATCGCCTCACTTCAGGCGATATTGTAATCCCAGAAAGTATGACCGTTTGGGTAGCACTGCTCTCTGTATTATCAAAAGAAGCTCTTTATCAATATACACTCGTTTATGCAAACCGCTTTAAGTCACCTATTTTAAAGGCTAATGCATGGCATCATCGCAGTGATGCCATTTCTTCCATTGTTGTTTTAGTCGGTATTTTAGGCAGTATTTCTGGAATCCCTTATTTAGATGCCGCTGCTGCTGTCATTGTCTCAATGATGATTGCTAAAATTGGCTGGGAGATTGCTAAGGACAGTATTGAAGAATTAGTGGATAAAGGGCTTGATCCTAAAAAAGTTCAGTCCATTGAGCGCCATATTACGGAAATCCCCGGTGTGTCACAGATGCATATGTTGAGGACTCGACAAATGGGAGCTGAAGCCTTACTGGATGTACATATTGAAGTTTCACCGCAATTAAGCGTATCAGAAGGACATCGCATCAGTGATGAGGTCAGCAGTCAACTGACACTGGCATTTCCTGATATTGCGCAGGTACTGGTGCATATTGATCCAGAAAATGATGAAGCCCACTCAAGCTGTTCGCATTTACCACTTAGAGATGAGGTGGTACAAGAAGTAGGACGATACTGGCAAGATATTGAACAGGCACAATTTATTGAAGATATTACCCTGCATTATCTTGATGGTAAGATAATACTCCATCTTATTTTGCCTTTGTCTGTTTTATCCTCTACGGTAAACTCAACAGAGCTACTTAAACAATTTACTCAAGCAATAGCCGAATTGGATTATATTAGCAGAGTGAATATTTTTTACCAATAGTGCACCAAAATAACGCAATAAGTGTTTTTGCGATCATTATTAGTGCGTTTAGTGATATTAATAACTATTAGTATGTTTCTATATTTAAAAGCCTCCTTAGTAACAAGGGGGCTTTTTTGTTTGCACTCTAATAACTTTTATAAATGTTATTAGCACTAAAAAAGTGCATAATATATTCTATACGGTGCAAGAAACAATATTATTTAAGCCTACAACATATTTTATACTTGTAAATCAAATATTTATACTAACCTAAATAAATGGCTTGATTGTTGCTTGCATCCTCTTAATCAATATAATTTCTGGTTATTTAATGACACACAATGCAAAGAGCGATTGCTTACAAAAAACTTATTTACAAAAAAAAAGGGCAAACCAATCTCGCGTAGAAGAGCATACCTCCCCTGAGCAATTTAAAAACAATCGTGTCGCTGAAAATGTCCTTGATAACCTAAATACTGCTGTCGTACTACTTGATCAAGAATTACATGTTCTATGCATTAATTCATCAGCAGAAATGCTTCTAGGTCTTAGCTCCTATAAAGTCAGTGGTAAACCAATCTCTCTATTATTTAATGATGAAGATATTATTATAGCCATCCGAGAAGCTGCTCAATCCAATCATCCCTTTACCCAAAGAGAAAAAAGTATTCAACTACCTGATCATAGTGTTGTTGTTGATATCAGTGTACAGCTCATTCACTCTGGTGATGATCAACTCGGAGAAGATGAGAAATATTTATTAATTGAATTAAATCATTTGGATCGACATCTAAGAATTTCTAAAGAAGAAAATCTGTTAGCACAACATGAAACCATTCGGGCTTTGTTGCGTAGTATGGCGCATGAAGTAAAAAATCCTTTAGGTGGTATTCGAGGGGCTGCACAATTATTAGAGCGTGAGCTAAATAATCCAGAATTAGCAGAGTATACACAGGTCATTATTGATGAAGCCGATCGCTTAAAAAAATTAGTTAATCGTATGCTTGGGCCTAATTCACGTCCCAATCAAATACTCTTTAATATCCATTCGGTAACCGAAAGAGTACGCAGTCTGCTTAAAACAGACAAAAGCAGAGAGGTAAAAATATACTTTGATTATGATCCCAGTATTCCAGAAATTTTCTTTGATCCTGAACATTTAATACAGGCTGTTTTAAATATTGTACGCAATGCAGCACAAGCTTTGTCAGAGCAAGAAAGTGATAATAATAATGACCATGAGAAGAAAATAATTATTAAAACTCGAATTTTGAGACATTATAATATTGGTCTAAAACGTTTTAAGCTGATGGCTAAAATGGACATTATTGATAATGGTCCTGGGATCAGCGAAAAAATGCAGGAAAGAATTTTTATGCCCTTAATTACTGGCAGAGCAGAGGGAACAGGTTTGGGCTTGTCAATTGCGCAGTCACTGGTAAGTCAAAATGGCGGACTGATAGAATGTCAGAGTCAGCCAGGAGAAACGATTTTTAGTCTCTTATTACCGATTACCTAGTCATTACAATGCAACATTATAATAAAATTAATTGGAGTGCAACGTGAGCACACAAAATATTGTTTGGGTCATAGATGATGATCGTTCCATACGTTGGGTATTAGAAAAAGCCTTTAAACAGGCGCAACTTGAGGTAAGTAGCTTTGAAAATGCTGAAAGTGTTTTAAAAGCACTTAGAAAAAATCAACCGGATACGATTGTTACTGATATAAGAATGCCCGGTATGGATGGTTTTGGACTATTAGAAAAATTACAAGAAGATTATAAAGACATTCCAGTTATTATTATGACGGCACATTCTGACTTAGATAGTGCTGTTTCTGCTTATGAAGGGGGAGCCTTTGAATATCTTCCCAAACCCTTTGATGTTGATGAAGCCGTTGAGTTAGTGCAACGAGCATTGAGCCTACGTAACTCAGAGAAAGCAAAAAAAGTGGGTCAAGAATGCTTAAATACGACACCAGAAATTATTGGTGAAGCGGCCTCAATGCAAGAAGTGTTTCGTGCCATTGGTCGGCTTTCGCGTTCTAATATTACCGTTATGATTAATGGTGCTTCGGGTACAGGTAAAGAGCTGGTGGCACAAGCACTACACCGTCATAGCCCACGCTCAGACAAGCCCTTTATTGCTCTTAACACCGCGGCAATTCCTAAAGACTTACTAGAGTCAGAACTTTTTGGCCATGAGCGTGGTGCTTTTACTGGTGCACAGGCACAAAGAGTTGGGCGTTTTGAACAAGCCGATGGTGGTACCTTATTTTTAGATGAAATTGGTGATATGCCTGCGGAATTGCAAACACGTTTACTTAGAGTGCTCTCTGATGGTGAATTCTATCGTGTGGGAGGTCGAGCACCCATCAAAGTGGATGTGCGAATTATTGCGGCCACTCATCAGGATTTAGAAAAACGAGTAAGAGAAGGTTTATTTCGTGAAGATTTATTTCATCGCTTAAATGTGATCCGCATCCATATGCCCGCCTTAAAAGAACGTCAGGAAGACATTGCCCTATTGTCGGATTATTTCTTAAACCGAGCGGCTCAAGAGCTTAATGTTGAAAAGAAAACCTTAGACCCAGAAAGCGAAACTTTTTTAAGTAAGCAACCTTGGCCGGGTAATGTTCGCCAACTGGAAAATGTCTGTCGTTGGTTAACCGTAATGTCACCTGCACAAATTATACATATAGAAGACATGCCACCGGAGTTGCAGGAAGTGAATCATGAAGAAATGATCTCTGCTAACTGGGAAGATGCCTTACGACTTTGGTTGGATACACAATTATCCAATGGCACTGAAAATGTTTTAGCAACCTTAATGCCTAATATGGAACGTATTATGATTGATGTTGCTTTAAATTATACCGGAGGCCGAAAACAAGATGCTGCCCGTTTGCTTGGTTGGGGCAGAAATACCTTAACTCGGAAAATTAAAGAATTGAATATTGGTTGATTTGGCCAATCTAAATTCTGGATAACTGAATGAGTCACATATTGATTAGCCATATAAGTCTACATTATTATTTTTATATACAACTGAAAATAGATGATAGCCTTACCCTTACCCTTAGCCTTTAGCTTGGTTAATAGAAGAGGTCTTATCACTGAGCTCTGATAATAAGGCATCCATTCCTTTTTGAGTAATAATTTGATTAAAGCTAGAACGGTAAGTGGTCACTAAACTGATGCCTTCAACAGACACATCATAGACTTGCCATAAACCGGTTTTTTTGCTGTGATACAAATCATAATTAACTTTCACAGGCTCACTACCATTAGGTGGTTTTACTTGAGAATGAATAGTGGCATATTTACCTTTAAGTTCACCACGAAAAGGAATAAAGGTAATAATATTTTCATCAATATCATTATTCTTTATAAAATCAATTAAGGCCTTAGAATAAAACTTAATGACTAAAGTTGTAAACTGTTCAATGAATTTTTGCTGCTGTTCTTTGCTGGCTTTTTTCCAGTTTTTACCTAATACCCAACGAGACATCAAGCGGAAATTAATTTTAGGTACCAAATTATCATTAATTAACTTATATGCCAGCTTAGGATCATTTCTAATGGCATCGGAGTTATTTATAAACTCTTGGATCATTTTTTTAGATGTTTCTTCCATGAGTCTTTGTGGTTCTGGTGTGGAACCTCCGGCATAAACAGTAGACAGACTGACTAATAATGAGAGGCTGATCAGTAGAAAAAGTTTCGCTGTGTTTACATTAAACATGGTATGTTCCAAAATAGTCTATTTTAAAAATAAGGTTATTATCTCTACACCCAAACTGCATTTCCAAGCTGATCGGGTATACATACTAGCTTGATAAGCCTGAACCGGTAATGAATAGAATAAGAGAACGTCTTCATTATCATTCTAGAATCATTGAGCCAGTTTATTGCCAAGCCCTACATTTTCTAATAAAGAGCACACATAAACAAGCTAAAAAAGAGTATAATCGGTCGCAATTCTTTTAATATAAGCCCTGATTTTGCTTAACTCTTGATTATTGTCTGGTTAATAATGCAATGAAAATACCCGAACTCTTACTTCCTGCTGGCACGCTAAGAAATATGCGCTATGCCTATGCATTTGGAGCAGATGCCGTCTATGCTGGTCAGCCCCGCTATAGTTTGCGTGCCAGAAACAATGATTTTACTTATGAAAATATTAAAATTGGTATTGATGAAGCGCATCAGCAGGGGAAAAAGTTTTTTTTAGCCTCCAATGTGATCCCCCATAACTCTAAAATTAAAACCTATCTGGATGATATTGCTCCTGTTATTAAATTACAGCCTGATGCCCTGATTATGGCTGACCCCGGTTTGACTATGATGGTCAAAGAACACTGGCCAGATACCCCAATTCACTTATCTGTACAGGCGAATACCGTTAATTATGCAGCGGTTAAATTCTGGCAGTCTATGGGCATTGAGCGAGTTATTTTATCGCGTGAATTGTCCTTAGATGAGATTGCAGAAATCCGTCAGGAGTGTCCCGATATTGAGTTGGAGGTATTTGTCCACGGTGCACTATGCATTGCTTATTCTGGACGTTGCTTATTATCAGGCTATTTCAATCATCGAGATCCCAATCAAGGTACTTGTACCAATGCCTGCCGTTGGGAATACAAGGTTCATGATGCTAGCGAAAATGTAAGCGGCGATATTGAAATCAGCCCACCACCCCAGAAAATTGATTTTGATCCCTTTGCGATGATGAACGCCCCAGAAGCCTTTCCAGATGATAGCCAATTAACACGTCATCCTAAGGCCGATCAGGTTTATTTGATTGAAGAAGCAGAGCGCCCAGGCGAGTATATGCCGATCATTGAAGATGAAAATGGTACCTATATCATGAACTCCAAGGATCTACGCGCATTAGAACATGTTGAACGATTAATACAGATTGGGGTTGATTCATTAAAAATTGAAGGTCGTACCAAATCGCATTATTATGCGGCTCGTACTGCACAGGTCTATCGTCAGGCTATTGATTCTCTTGCCAGAGGAGAAGCCTTTAGCATGGAACTATACGCAGACTTAAATAGCCTTGCTAATCGTGGTTATACCGATGGTTTTTATCAGCGCCACCATACTCATGATTACCAAAATTATATGGACAACCATTCACGCAGTAAAAATCAGCAGTTTGTGGGAGAAATTACGGCCTATAATGAAGCCGATCAAAGTGCTGTTATTGAGGTGAAAAATCGCTTCCGTGTTGGCGATACGCTGGAGTTAATTTTACCTGAGGGCAATCAAGCCTTTACTTTAGAAAGTATGACCAATAAGCATGGCGAAGCAATGGATGTTGCCCCCGGTAGTGGTCATATCGTGACGATTCCCTTGCCCTGCAAAGCGAATAAATTCAGTTTGTTAGCACGAAATTTTTAATTTAATACCTTGTTTAATTAGGAGAATAGTTTGCATACTTCAACCGTTTATCCCTTTACTCGTAAGCGCCGTATGCGCCGTGATGATTTCTCTCGCCGCTTAATGCGCGAGTCTCACTTAAGTGTCGATGATTTAATCTATCCCATGTTTATTTTAGAAGGTTCAGGCCAACGTGAAAGCATTGCCTCCATGCCTGGAGTAGAGCGAGTCAGTATTGATCAGCTATTAGTTGAGGCCAAAGAGTTGCTTGCCTTAGGTGTGCCGGCAGTGGCTTTATTCCCTGTGACCCCACAAAGTGCTAAGTCAGAGGATGCCAAAGAAGCCTATAACCCAGATGGTCTGGCACAGCGTGCCGTTCGAGCACTTAAAGATGCCCATCCAGAACTGGGGGTTATCACCGATGTGGCTCTGGATCCCTTTACCTCTCATGGGCAGGACGGTCTGATTGATGCGTCAGGTTATGTACTTAATGATGAAACCATTGAGGTATTAATCAAGCAGGCACTGTCTCATGCTCAAGCCGGTGCAGATGTGGTTGCCCCATCCGATATGATGGATGGCCGTATCGGTGATATTCGTAATGCCTTAGAAGAAAACAACTATATTCACACTCGTATTCTGGCCTATTCAGCTAAATATGCTTCTAGCTTTTATGGTCCATTTCGAGATGCAGTGGGTTCAGCAGCCAACTTAGGCAAGGCAGATAAAAGTACCTATCAGATGGATCCCGGTAATAGTGATGAAGCCTTGTTAGAAGTCGCTATGGATATAGAAGAAGGTGCTGATATGGTCATGGTGAAGCCCGGTATGCCTTATTTAGATATTGTCCGCCGTGTGAAACAAGAATTTGGCGTACCAACCTATGCTTATCAAGTCAGTGGTGAGTATGCAATGACTATGGCAGCCATACAAAATGGTTGGTTAGATGAGCGTAAAGTGGTATTAGAGTCACTCTTATGTTTTAAACGTGCGGGTGCTGATGGCATCTTAACGTATTTTGCCAAGCAAGTTGCTCAGTGGTTAAATGAATAATACGAATTATTATGGGTAATAATGATCATGCGAATATTGGCTAATTTTATTTATGTTATCTTTTTTATGGTGCTGGCTATCGGTGCTATGTTTCTAGGTGGTGTTGCGGGTGTGACAGGCGCTTTTTATACCATGGTGGTGGCAGGTAATACTCAAGAAAATTTAATTACTGTTATTAGTATTTTAAGCTTGCTCTGGTTATTGTTTATGGTGTTACGTTATGTGAATAAAAAAGCGATTAAACGTAATCGTATGAAACAACAACAGAAAAAACAGGCTGAAGAAGATACCAAAAAACATAACAAACAAGCAAACAACGCTTAAAAAGGATGCCAGCATGAGTGATATTTTTGATTTTGATAAACGGGATCGCTATGCGGTTATGGGCAATCCCATTAATCATAGTAAGTCACCTCAGATTCATACAGCATTTGCCTTACAAACCGCACAAAAACTGGATTACACAGCCATTCATGTCGATGTTGGTGGCTTTGCCCAAGCAGTAAGCCACTTTCAGGCACATGGAGGTAAAGGCTTAAATGTTACCGTGCCATTTAAGTTAGATGCTTGGAAATTAGCAGATCCGCTCAGTGAACGAGCCAAACGAGCTGGGGCAGTCAATACGCTCGTATTAGCTGATGATGGTGCCATTTATGGTGACAATACCGATGGTGTTGGTTTGGTTAATGATATTGTGACTCATCTTGGCTGGGTCATTGAGAACAAAAGAGTATTAATACTCGGTGCAGGTGGTGCCTCCAGAGGCGTCATCGGTCCTATTTTAGATAAACAACCCAGCCATCTACACATTGCTAATCGAACCGCAGTGAAAGCATCAGAATTAGCCAGCTTATTTGCTGACAGGCAAGGCGGTGATATTCAAGAGATTAAGGGCAGTGGCTATGATCGCCTTATTGGCCAGCAATTTGATTTGGTGATCAATGCCACGTCTGCTAGTTTGCACGGTGACGTACCGCCACTACCCGATGATCTTCTGGCACCCCAAGGCTGTTGTTATGACATGATGTATGCACCTCAAGCCACGGCCTTTATGCAGTGGGCACACCAGCAAGGTGTACACTATATTAGTGATGGTTTGGGTATGTTAGTGGGACAAGCTGCGGAGTCTTTTTTTCTTTGGCGCGGTGTTAAACCCGATGTTGCTCCTGTCATTGCCAGCATTCGCACGGCAATGACGACAGGCTAAAATTTATGGAACGACTTGTATCACTGAACACCGAACAAGCACTTGGATGAATAGGCAAGCTCTATAGGGAGGTCATTAAGCGTCCCTATAGCAATAGCTCTTTATTTTTATTGCAGTTGATATTCACCCGCAGTGGTATCCCAGATAAATGTGCTATCAGAAGTGCTACCCGCTGCTGGGGGATTGTTATCTAAATTTTGTAATGCACTGGCCACTGTCTGATGACTTTGAGTGCTTGCATTAAAATCAGCAGGGTTCACGAACTCTTCATACTCAACACTCCAAACTAGCTGCCCTGTATCACGAATAGTGCTTATCTCTTGTGCCTGTAGTGTTGTACTTGCCATAGGGAAGATATCTCCCATGCTGGGATCACCATATAAGCTGTCGGCATTGGCATTAAAAGAAACGCTTGCAGCAAGGGCAAAAAATAATGTTGATAATGTTTTCATAATAAATTCCTCATAGTGTGTATTAAGTTAAGACATGTGATTATGTCTCTCTATGGGATCTACTATATGCTAAATGAGGTTACGTAAACCTTACACCAAGATGACACTTTTTTAATGTTCGGCTAATAGATAATCATTTTTTAAGCGCACATAGTGTTCTGCAGAATAGGCCAAAGCCTCAATTTCTTCATCGCTTAGGGCGCGTGCTTTTTTAGCGGGGCTACCAACATAAAGAAAACCGCTTTGTAGCCGTTTTCCCGGTGCCACCAAAGCACCAGCTGCCAGAAAGACATTTTTTTCAAGATAGGCATTATCCAGAATAATCGCCCCCATACCAATCAAACAATTATCTTCAATGGTACAACCATGCAAGACTACATTGTGACCAATAGTAACCTTATTACCAATACAAAGTGGATAACCACCGGGATGTTTATCGACGTGATCGTGGGTAACGTGCAAAACACTACCATCTTGCACATTGCTCTGTTGACCAATTTTAATCCAGTTGACATCACCACGAATACTGACATTAGGCCAGACGGAACTGTGTTTGCCTATTTCAACCTGACCAATGATCTGTGCTGACTCATCAATATAGACGGTATCATTGATGCTCGGTAAAAATTGCTTATAGGAGCGAATACTCATAAGAATACCCTCCTACTAACGCATCGTAACCAGTTCTTCGGCACTACAAGGATGAATAGCAATGGTATTATCAAAATCAGCTTTTGTAGCACCCATCTTTATCGCCACAGCAAAACCTTGCATCATCTCATCAACACCAGGGCCAATAATATGACAGCCAATAATTTTTTCTTGTGCGCCAACACAAACAAGCTTCATAGCGATAGGTGCCTTATGTTGTGTAAAAGCATGTGACATAGGGGTGAAACTGGTACTGTAAATTTTAACCGAAGTACCATAGGCATCATGCGCTTGTTTCTCAGTTAAGCCAATGGTAGCAATAGGAGGATGACTAAAAACAACCGTCGGAATATTACTATAGTCCAGTTTACGATCTGGCATATTATTAAATAAACGATCCGATAATCGGCGTGCTGCTGCGATTGCCACAGGTGTTAGGGCAGCTTTACGGTTAACATCTCCTACAGAGTAAATACCCGATACATTGGTTTGTTCAAATTCATCGCTAGGGATAAAGCCCTGAGCATCCATTGCCACACCCGCTGCTTCAAGATTCAAATCAGCGGTATTAGGGGTTCGACCAATCGCCCAGACCAAGGCATCAACATGATTGACTTGCTGATTTTTAGTACAATGCAGGGTTAGTTGGCCGCTGTCTTGTTTTTCAACCAACTCCACTTCAGTCGTGCTTAAGAGTACGATATTGCTATCTTCCTGCAATACGGTTGCTAAGGTATCCGATAAAATGGGGTCAAAATTGGCCAGTACATGGCCTTTGCGGATCAATAAGGTCACTTGACTGCCTAGACTGCTCATTAAACCAGCCAGCTCTACGGCAATATAACCAGAGCCAACAATTGCAATGTGTTTAGGCTGTTCTTGTAGGGCAAAGAAGCCATCAGAGGTCATACCCAGCTCAGCACCGGGCAACTCAGGTACCATAGGATAACCACCGGGAGCAACCACAATATGCTCGGCGGTAAATTGCTCACCATTCACCTCAAGCGTTTTGGCATCCACAAAACGAGCCTTGCCTTCAATATAATCAATATTTGAATCGCTTAGATAATTACCATACCAGTTCGTAATACCTGAAATATAGCCTTGGCGTTGCTCAATGAGTTTCGCCCAGCTTAGACCATTATTGCTGACATCAAAACCATAATCACGGGCATCCGTGAGTGCATGGGCTAAATTAGCGGCATTCCACATCACCTTTTTAGGGACACAACCCACATTGACGCAGGTACCTCCCACAATATTACTTTCTATCACAAGACATTTTTTCCCATACTCTGCTGCCCGTTCTGCCGCAGAAATACCGCCACTGCCAGCACCGATAGAAATTAAGTCATACTGTTTTGTCATAATAAGGTACCTGAAAAAAGAATTAGAAAAATAATACCAGCTATAGTGGAGCTTTTTGTTTACAAAGTCAATTAGAATAATTCTAAATAATAGTTTTCTAATTAAGAAGTTTCTAATCAAGAGGTTTTTAATTTGTTTGTGCTCTTCTATTTCCTCGTTATAATAAAATAAATACCAATCGGGTACATAGGATGATCAGTCAGGAAATAATACACCTACTAAAAGATACCTTCCAATTAGATTGGCAAGGCATACATGGTGTCTCACATTGGGCTAGAGTTCGACTTAATGGCTTGCTCATTGCTCAGCATAATCGTGCCAATAAACGCGTTGTGGAACTGTTTGCATTTTTTCATGATAGTAAACGAATGGCTGATTTTAATGATCCTGATCACGGTGAACGAGCAGCTGAATTTATTGCCACATTACCCTTGGCATTGCTACATATTAATCAGCAGGAACGAGCACTACTAATGCTTGCCTGTGCTGATCATAGCAAAGGCTTTACTCAAGGGGATGTGACCATAAGAACCTGTTGGGATGCGGATCGACTGGATCTAGGCCGAGGTGGTCAACGCCCGAACACAGAGAAACTTTGTACCTCAATTGCCAAAGAAGCCGTGTTTTTTGAGCAGGCTTATCAACGCGCCACTTATCAGTACCGTCGGTTGGCAAAAATGACACCAACGGCACTGGGGGTGCAGACATGGAAAGCGACTCATGAATAATAAAGATGCAACCCTTTTTAATAGTCTCAGTTCAGAACATAAGCAACAACGTCAAAAAACCCATGAGTGTTGTCGGCAATTTTCTCGTAGTCCTTCCAAAGGAAATTTATCTCGCCTAAAATCCCTGTTAGCTCAATGTGGTAAGGAGGTGTTTATTGAACAGGGTTTTTACTGTGACTATGGCAATAAAATTTCCTTGGGCAATCGAGTCTATATCAATGCTAATTGCACCTTTATTGATGGCGGCCATATTTGTATTGATGATGATTGTCTGATTGGCCCCAATGTCCAACTATTAACCATTAATCATGCCACATCACCAAAACAACGTTTAGCCAAGCAAAGCTATAGCCAAGATATTGTCTTGGCTAAAAATGTTTGGCTAGGCGCAGGGGTTATTGTTTTACCCGGTGTTCATATTGGTGAAGGTGCCGTGCTAGGTGCAGGTAGTGTGGTCACCCATAATGTGATGGCCGGCTGTTTGTATGTCGGTAATCCGGCCAAGAAACAACGCTGTTTTTGACATCCTCCCCGACCTGAAGGACGGGGATTCCTGATAGTTAGACTAAAGCAGGTTCCAACTCATCACTGAGTTGTCTGGTTCCTGCTTCACTGAGTAGACTAATGTCTGTCTCTCCACAGGCTAACAAGCGGTGCCCCCGCTCTAATA